>DASRYA010000024.1:0-17391 GCA_035687305.1 Hyphomicrobium sp.
CCGAGGCGCTTGGAATGTGAGTCGCGGCCGTTCTTGGACGAGCCGCCTGCCTTTTTTTGTGCCATCGATCAGATCCTCAATCTCGGGCGGCTGCCTTAGGCGCCGACAATGCTCTTGATGCGGACCTTGACGAGGTCCTGGCGGTGGCCGCGCTTGCGGCGGGAATTCTTGCGGCGGCGCTTCTTGAAGGCGATGACCTTCGGGCCGCGCGTCTCTTCGATGAACTCGGCAACGACCTTCGCGCCGGAGACCAGCGGGGTGCCGATTTTGGGGCTGTCGCCGCCGATCAGCAGCACTTCGCCGAACTCGACCTGCGCGCCGGCTTCACCGGCAATCTTCTCGATGGTGATGACGTCGTCAGCAGCAACACGATACTGCTTGCCGCCCGTCTTGATGACAGCGTACATGGCTATTCCTTCAGCGTTCTCCGCGCCCTATGGCGCCGCAGGCTAGCTGCGGTCTTTATGAGATCGCCTCCGGAAATCGGGGCGAACAGGCCTCGGGCAGCGCATTGCGCGCCCCGGTTGAAGGGGGCGCGAGAAGGCGGGTTTATCCTCGAATGCCCGCGACTTGTCAATTGGAAGCGGCCATGGATGCCGCTGCAATCTGCTTGATTTGGGCCTAGCGGTCCGGGCTCTCCAGATCGCTCCGGAGCCGGCTGAGCAGATCCACCGCATGGGTGGCGTAGGGCCCGATCCAACGATCGTAAAGCTGCTTGATCGGCAGCGGGTTGAGGTAATTCCAGCGCTCCCGGCCGCGGCGCTGCACGATCACCAGCCCGGCCTCCTCCAGAACCTTCAGATGCTGCATCACCGTGCAGCGGTCGCGGGCTGGAAAGCGGCCGCACAGTTCCCCCGTGGTCTGTGGGTGGTCACGCAGCGCGTCGAGGATCTCCCGGCGGGTGGATGCGGCCAACGCCTTGAAAACACGATCGTCTTCTTCTGCGATTGACATGTTATAATTATATAACATAATTTGCCGATCGCAAGGGAGAGACCGATGGATCTCAAGTTCAGCGTATCCGCCCGCATCGCCAAGCCGGTGGAAGAGGTGTTCGAGGCGGTGGCCAACCCGGAGCAGCTGTCGCGCTACTTCACCACCGGCGGGGCCAAGGGTCGGCTCGAGACCGGCGCCACCGTGACGTGGGACTTCCACGATTTTCCCGGCGCCTTCCCGGTCGAGGTGGCGGAGGTCGAACCGAACCGGAGGATCGTCCTGCGCTGGGCAGCTGACGAAGTCCCACCTGAAGGTGAGCCGCAAAGCGCGGCTCCGAGCTATACGACGACCGTCACGATGACCTTCGAGCCGCTCGATGGGGGGCGCACGCTCGTCTCCATCACGGAGGAAGGCTGGCGCTCCACACCCGGCGGCCTCACGGCCTCCTATGGCAATTGTCAGGGATGGAGCCAGATGCTGTGTGCCCTGAAGGCCTATATCGAGTACGGCATCAATTTGCGCGAGGGCATGTACAAGTAAGGTGGGCATCCCCATCGCGTGCAATCGCGCACCTGAGCGCCCACATTGATGCGTGTCGTCTCCAACGCACGCGGGTAGGCCGATGCAGCGCGAAGTCCCCAACGTCGAGCTCCCGCCCATACCGGTCGTTGACACCGGGCCTGCGTTTCCGCTGGAGACGCTGGCACTTCAGGAGCCGCGCGCCCGCGCCCTGATGGACTGCGCGACGGCCGGCGTTTCGCCACGCCTGCTGCGCATGCTCGATGCCGTCTCCCGCCGCTGGCTCGCCAGGCAGGGCAGCATCCACCTCGACGAAATCGACGCGATCGCTGCGCGTCTTGCACGCCCCGGCGTCTATTTCCTTTCGGTCAACTACGAGTGGGGCTGCACCTGCCGCGTCGGACCGTCACCGGACGGCCGCGGTGCTCGCCTCGTGCGCGTGCTCGATTGGGTTACTGGCGGTCTCGGCCGCTATATCATCGCTGCGCGCGTCGCAGGGCCGGCGGGTCCGTTCGTTTCGCTCACTTGGCCCGGATACACCGGCGTGCTGCAGGCCATGGCGCCGGGTCGTTTCTCCGCCGCGCTCAACCAGGCGCCGATGCGTTCCCTGTTCGGCGTCTTCCATCTCGATTGGGCGCTGGGCCGCGGGCGCGTCTGGCGGATGCGGCATCCGGCACCGACACATCTGCTCCGCGAAGTGTTCGAGACGGCCGCGACATTCGCCGAGGCGAAGCGCATGCTGACGGAGCGCCCTATCTCCACGCCGGCCATCTTTTCCATCGCGGGCGTGCAGCCAAACGAGACGGCTGTGATCGAGCGCACCGAGGATGACGCGCGCGTGCACGATGGTGGCAATACCGCGGCCAACCACTGGCAGACGCCCGGATGGAGAGGCCTGTCGCGCGGCAACGACAGCCCGGGTCGGGCGTGCCAGATGCACCGGGTTCCTATGGAGCTTGATGCGCACTTCGAATGGCTGACGCCGCCGATCCTCAATTGGAACACGCGCCTCGCCATGGCGGCAGATGCGCGCGAAGGCCGGCTCGTCGCCCGAGGCTATGAGCCGGCCAGCCGCGCGGCGGCGCCTGCCACCGCGCCGCTGGTGCTCGATGTGTCGTGACGGGCGGGCAAACCGCTAGCGCACGAGCACGTCTTTCGTGGCATCGAGCGCATGCGTGATCTCCTCCGGCGTGAATTCGCTGGTGAGAAAAAAGCGCAGCCGCGCCGCATTCACCGGCACGCCGGGCGACATGATCAGTGACGCATTGATGCCGCGCTTCAGCACCTGCGACACCGCCTTCGCGGCTCGCGTCGTCGCCCCGACCATCACCGGCACCATGCCGATGCCGACGGCTCGCCCCGTATCGAGCCCACGGGCCTTTGCTTCCCGCAGGAATCGCGCGCTGTTCGCATGCAGGCGCGCAACGCGCTCCGGCTCGCGCTTCACGACGCGCAGCGCGGCGAGTGCCGCCGCCGTCATGCTCGGCGGCAGGCCCACCGAGAACACGAAGCCGGGCGCGGCGTAGCGTAGCGTGTCGATGAGATCGCGGTTTCCGGCGATGTAGCCGCCGCACGAGGCATACGCCTTGCTGAGCGTGCCCACCCAGATGTCGACCTTGTCGCCGGCGATGCCGCAGTGCTCGGCAAGGCCGGAGCCGGTTCTCCCGAGCACGCCGCAGCCATGCGCATCGTCCACCATGAGCCAGGCGCCGTAACGCTCCTTCAGCTCGACGATGCGTGCAAGATCCGGCGTGTCGCCCTCGGTGGAATAGAGCCCTTCGATCACGACGAGCGCGTTCTTGTAGTTGGCGCGCTCGTCCCGAAGGATCTTCTCCAGCGTATCGAGACGGTTGTGCTTGAACGCCTTGGTCGTCGCACCGGAAAGACGCATGCCGACGACGGCACTATTGTGCACGAACTCGTCGTGCACGATGAGATCTTCGGGCCCCATGATGGTGCCGATGGTTGACACGTTTGCAGCATGGCCCGAGACGAACGCCAGCGCCGCATCGACACCGATCGTCGCGGCAATCTCCGCTTCCAGCTCGCGATGCAAAGGCGTATCGCCCGACACCATCCGGCTCGCCGAGACGGACGTGCCGTAGCTGTCGATCGCCGCCTTCGCCGCCGCGATGAGATCCGGATGCCGGCTCAGCCCCAGATAGTCGCACCACGCGAAATTGAGCACCGGCTTGCCGTCGATCAGCGTGTGCCGTCCCTGCGGCCCTTCCGTCGACCGGAAGAACGGATTCTCGATGCCGAGCATGTTCGCAAGGTTCTGATGGTAGTTGATGGATTTGTATTCGGGGAGCGATGAGAACGGTGCCGCGACGAGATCGCGATCCAGCTTGGCGCGTATACGGTTCATCGCATGCGGCATGATGTTCATTGTGTTGTCCTCCGGTGCTGGCGCGCGATGTCCCATCGCGGCCGTTGTTCAGAAAATGGCGTAGACAGCGAGATGAAAATCAAAGCCGCCCGGGATGTCGGGCGGCCGGGAAACGTTGGGGCGCTGCTCGCGCTCCGCCGCACCGGAAGATTGGATTTTGTCGAAGGACATTGCGCCGCGCTCCCCGCGGAGCACGTCCGGACGAGATGTCGAAGCCGGAGTGGACGTCACGATCGGCTGCGGTGTGTCGAGGATACTCATGTGAACTCTCCCTGAAATATCGGCGCCGTGAGCGGCTTATGGGGAAGTTCTAGAGAGATACGCCGTGTGCCGCTGTTCCGCCCGGAACACGTCTGCGGGCGCTTTTGTCACGGGCGGAAATATGAACGCGGCTCGGAGGGTGACTAGCGGCCCAAGCCGCGAGCGCGCCGGCTGACGGCGGTGCCTTTTTGGTCAGCGGCGGCTTCGGTCCGTCCCAAGAACGATGCCGTGTCCCGGGGGATGGAGCCGACGGCTGCTCCGCGTCAACTTCCTCCCGCCGCCATCCCGCCGTCCATCAATTCGCAATCGATCGTGATATGCGTCCGCACTCGCGCACTCGCGCCCCCGCGCCTGCCACGCTATGGTGAGCAAATGACACGCCGCGCCGTACGTATGATCTGGGGAATGACGGGGCTATGCCTTGTGGCCGGCGTCATTGCGAGCGCGGCCATCTGGCTCGGCGCTCCCGATCAGCCCTGGCAGCGCGTCGTGCAGGAGCTGTCGACGTTGCTGGATGTCGTGGCGCTTCTGCTATGGATGGGCATCTTCGCCATCTACTGGGCACGGCGGCGGCCCCGAAGCTGACGCCAGACGCTGACGCCAGACGCCCGCTGCCTCACGCTGATCGCGTTGGATTGCCGGTAGTGCTTGTTTAGCCGGTGCTGGAATGCACAGCGCGCCGGAGCACCCCGCAAGGCCCCGGCGCGCTTCTCACGCCGCAATCCCGAGAGACCAAAGGGATTGCGATGTCTCATTCCAGTTGTGATGTCTCATTCCACCGGAAATGAAACCGCATAGTCGCGCATTTGCGGCTCTTCCCCGGCTTGCGTCCGCACCCTCTGCGAATAATCGACCTCGCAAACTTCGATGGTGGCGCTGTCGGTTTCGTCCCCGTCGCGCAGCGAGCTCCATATCCACGGCATGGATACGTTGGCGAGCGGATCGGGCTCCGTTTCCAACTGCTGCACGACGCATTTCACGTGCAGGTCATAGCGGATGCGCGCCACCTTTGCGGAGGTGCGCCTCGCCTCTCCCATGATGCGTGCCGTTTCGGCGCGCATCTGCGCCAGTGCGGCGCGCGCCGGCGCGTCGTTGCCGGCTTGCTGCGCCGTCGCGGCCGGGCGCATGGCACCCTCCGCACCGTCCTCTACGGTCCAGTGAAAACTTCCAGGCTGTGCCAGGTTACCTTCGCTTGCACGCCACGCATTACTAGATTGCGGCAATTCATCGGCGACTGCCGGGATCGCTCCCAGGACAAATGCAAAAATAAGACAATACGCTTTCAATTTACCACCTCTTACATCGGAGCGGCGATGCCATTTTGGTAACACGCGGGAAGGCAGCCAACCAATGCGTGCCTTTGCGTTTTGCACGCTATGCACATGGGCGCTCGAAACTGTGCATTTCGCAATCTGCCGGTTCTTCCCGTCTCCCGGCCCCAGAAGACTCGCATATGCACCGCAAACGCGGATTGTGCGGTATAAACAAAGCACGTATTTGCAATGCGTTAACCAGGATGGCTGAGACTTTGATTTGCATTGGAATTGGAAGGGGGAAGCAATGGCTGAGGTATTGAAGCTGGCCGCAACGGAGTATGCATCGGCATGCTTCGACAAGGTTGGAAGCATGGCGCGCGCGCGCGACCGCCATTGGTGGGCCGGCGTCGGCCTTTATCTCTGGACTGCCTTCCTGTTCGGCAATGTGCTCGGCGAAGTCTGGGGCCTTGTCGGCATGCAGATGGCCTGAGCGCCATTCGAATTTCAGGAATAAAAAACGCGGCATTTCACTGGGGAAATGCCGCGTAAAGGACGCGCTGGGGGGTAATAAATTCGATCGGGCGCGGCGGCGCCTAGTGGTGCACCTCTATGCCGAGCCGCGCATTGATAGCCTCGAGCTCGTCATGCACCGCATGTAGACGCGCCCGGTTTTCCAGGTACGCCTTGCGGCGTGCATCCCGCTCCGCCGCCGTCGGCTCGCGGTGCAGGTGTTCGAAAGCAAGCAGGATGGATTCGCCCTCATCCTCGATGGCAGCAGCCTGATCCTTGAGACGCTCGCAGGCCATCAGCCATTCAAGTGATTGCGTATTCAACATTGGTGCCCTCCACGAATGCGACTGGGGCATTCTGTGGGCGCAGGCGGCCGCGCGAACAGTTGCAGAGGGGGCTTATCCCCGCAATCCCCGGACCCGGGATCTATTTGCGTTCGTGACTGTTTCTTCTGGAACAGCCGCGGTTTGGCCGTCTCCCTATCGTATCTTCATCAGTCCGATGGAGGTTCCGATGGCCGATTTCATGCAGATTCTCAGCGACTCCGACCGTTACGTCGCGACCGTGCGCGACGGCGAAATCTATATCGTGCTCGGCAAGTGACCGGCCGCCCCAATGGCTGTTGGCCTTTGGCGGTCTGGCACGCGAAGCAAAGCACAGCGCCCGATAGGCCCTCTGCGCCGGACGGCCGCTAACAGCGTGCGTGCGGCGCTAACTGCTGCATCCCTGTATCGGTATCATCGTCACGGAAGTGCGGTCGGCATACTTGTTCATCGCGCCGGTCGCAGCATCGACGCCGAGGCCGATCACGCCGCCCGCGATGACGTTCCCCGCCGCCATCCCCTCCGTGTACGAGGGGATCATGGCCACGCCATCCTGAAAGCATGCCTTCCGGCACGTCACAGCGATGTTGTGCTGGCTCTTGTCCAGCTCGATCGTCGCGGGCGTAACCACAGTCCGGGCGCCGATGCCGGGCGAAGAGAGCTCACAATTTGCACCCGGTGCGCCGGGAGTTTCTATGGCAACGACTTGGGTTGTGCCTTTGACGATCGTGGCGCAGCCGGTAACAACGAGCGGCATTAGAAAAATCATAAAAAATCGCATGACAATCGGCCCCCCAGCCGACGCCTAAAGCTTATGTTGAGTGCAATGCCCCTGCTAGGGCGCCGCTGCAACATTTGCTTTGCGTTTGTCCACCTGATTCCGGTGTCTGCGGCCTCCCACTTGGTCCCCCGGCGCGGCTCGCCATCGACATCCGGCATGACGGCTTCCCTGCGGGGCGTAGGCTTGGAAGCGTAGGAAGTCTGCCTTCTCTCCAACGGGGTTGGCAGGCGTGTCGAAAGGGTAGATCCGACCTCCTTTGTGGTGTCGCTACCCGCTTGCGTGTCGGCAGCACACCGGCTATCACCTCGGCCCGCGAAGGCCGGTGATTTGCAGTCCCGTGTTGACGCGTGACGGGGGCGCCAGGGCATTCAGTGCTGATCGGTGCCAAATCCATCAGGTCCTTCAGTCAGACCTTTCGGAGACGCCCGTATCTATTGGTTTGGAGAGGTGGCTGAGTGGCTGAAAGCACCGCACTCGAAATGCGGCATACTCGCAAGGGTATCGTGGGTTCAAATCCCACCCTCTCCGCCAGCTTCCCTCGGGCGCGCTAGTCCCATAACGCCGCTCGAAATATTCCCATAGACATCAAGGTGTTGTGTTGGATCCAGCAGTCGCACGGGCTGCGATCCGCCCCTCCGCATCTGCTTGCGAGCTGCCCGGAGTGCGTCCGGAAAAGTGGGCGCCGGTTTTCCGGTAAGAAGCACGCGCAATCAAAGAGATAGATGCGTGCTGCGATTCAACGAAAAGCAGAACGGCTCTAGGTCACCGCGTCGATCCAGCTGTCCTCGAAATCCCAGGTGCGCTTCGGCGCGATCTCTTCGACCACGGTGTAGCGGCTGCGATCCATGGAGAAGCGGTTGAGAGCGGCAAGTGCTTCGCTCTCGGTGGCGAACCGGCCCATCCGCGCCATATCGCAAATGCGAAATACGACCCACCGCCTTTGCATCGGCTTTCGGCTGTTTCGGTTCCCGGTGATGCGCATCTCTCGGCTCCTTCTTTCCTTCAACGGCGCTTGACCGGGGAAAGTTCATCGGCCCGAAAACGTTCTTCCCATCGCATTTGGCGCGGAAGCGCGCGAACCTGGAACGCGCCCTGGCTATCGATGCCGGCGGCCGAGCATGCTCCGGCGGCTCGCGTCGCCGTCCGGCGTTTGGGAACATTCGAATGAAAGAGCTCCCCGTGCCCGAACCGATCCACCCCATGGAAGCAAAATCCGTCGGCGAGCTTCCCGTCGGCGATGGTTGGCTTTACGAGCCCAAGTGGGATGGTTTCCGCTGCCTCGCCTTGAAGGATGGCGCCAGCGTGGAGCTGCAGGGCAAGTCGGGTAAGCCGCTCGCCCGCTACTTCCCCGAGGTCGTGAAAATGTTGTCCGAAATCAACTTGAAGCACGCCGCGCTGGATGGCGAGTTGCGCATCGAGATCGGCGGCGTTGCGTCCTTCGACGCCTTGCAGATGAGGCTGCATCCCGCCGCAACGCGCATCAAAAAGCTGTCGGAGGAAACACCCGCGACGCTGGTGGTGTTCGACACTCTTCTCAATGCCAAGGGCCTGCCGATCCATGAGCTGCCGCTGAGGAAACGGCAAGCCGAACTGCAACGCCTTGCGCGAAAGTTCAAAAACGGCCTGTCGATGAGCGAGGCGACGGAAGACATCGGCGTAGCGCGCCGCTGGCTGAAGAACGGCTACGCCGGGACCGACGGCGTCATCGCGAAGCGGCTCGACCTGCCCTACCGCTTCGGCGAGCGCGCGATGCTCAAGGTGAAGCGCATCCGCACGGCGGATTGTGTCGTGGGCGGTTTCCGCTACGAGCGGGGAAAGAAGATCGTCGGCTCGCTGCTGCTCGGCCTCTACGACAAGGACGGGCTGCTCCATCACGTTGGCTTCACGTCGGGCCTCGCGGGCGTCGATAAGCCGGAGCTGACGGCAAAGCTGGAAAAGTTGATTGCGCCGCCCGGCTTCACGGGAGACGCGCCCGGCGGCCCGAGCCGCTGGACGACCGACCGCTCCGCCGAATGGGAGCCTTTGAAGCCGAAGCTCGTGGCCGAGGTGAGTTACGATCACGTGACCGGCAACCGGTTTCGGCACGGAACGCGTCTGATCCGCTGGCGGCCCGACAAGGCGCCCCGTCAATGCACGTTCGACCAGATCGCCTAGACCATGATCGCTTCGGACCCAATCAGCCCGAAGCGTGAATCATAGGTCTGATGAAATGACCATGATCGGTCTAAAAAACGAGAGCCGCATCGCGATTCGAAGGAAAGCGATCGTGCTCTGGCGCCAACGCTACGGTTTCAGCACGACCTTGACACAGCTATCGCGCTTGTCACGGAACACGCGGTACATCTCCGGCCCCGCCGATAGCGATACCGAGTGCGTGATCACGAACGACGGATCGATTTGGCCCTCTTCGATGCGTTTCAGCAGATCGTCGGTCCAGCGGTTCACGTGCGTCTGCCCCATACGAAACGTCAGCCCTTTGTTCATGGCGATGCCCATGGGGATCTTGTCGACGAGCCCCGCATAGACGCCGGGGATGGAGATGACGCCCGCCGGCCGGCAGACATAGATCATCTCGCGCAGCACGTGCGGCCGGTCGCTCTCCATCATCATCATCTGCTTGGCCCGATCGTAGACCGTGTCGGGCTGTGCGAGGGAAACGTGCGATTCGAGCCCGACGGCATCGATGCACTTGTCGGGGCCGACGCCGCCGGTCAATTCGTTCAGCCGCTCGACGACGCTCTCGGTCTCGAAGTCGATGGTGATGGCACCGCCGGCTTCCGCCATGCTGAGACGCTCCGCCAGCCTGTCGATAGCGATCACCTGCTTGGCGCCGAGCAGCACGGCGCTGCGGATTGCCATTTGTCCCACCGGCCCGCAGCCCCAGATCGCGACGGTGTCGGTCGGCTGGATGTCGCATTGGGCCGCGGCCTGCCAGCCGGTGGGGAGAATGTCGCCGAGGAACAGCACCTGCTCGTCGGAAAGACCGTCCGGCACCTTCACGTGCGTGGTGTCGGCAAATGGCACACGCAGATATTCGGCCTGGCCGCCGGGATAGCCGCCGGTCAAATGCGTGTAGCCGAAGAGGCCGGCCGTGCCGTGCCCGAAGACCTTGTCGGCGAGGTCCTTCGTACGGTTCGTCCGCTCGCAGACGGAGTAGTTGCCGCGCTTGCATTGCTCGCACTGGCCGCACCAGATCGTGAACGGCACGACGATGCGATCGCCTTTCTTGAGATTGCCGTTCACGCCTTTGCCGACGTCGACCACCTCTCCCATCATCTCGTGGCCCATGATGTCGCCGGGCAGCATGGCGGGGATGAAGTTGTGAAACAGGTGCAGGTCCGAGCCGCAAATGGCGCAACTGGTCACCTTGATGATCGCGTCCCGGTCATCCTCGATTTCGGGGTCGGATACCGTGTCGTAACGGATGTCTTCCTTGCCGTGCCAAACGAGAGCCTTCATATCGCGATCCTCCAATGCTGCGCTTAGCGCAATTCCTCCGGGGTGCGATCGTTCCGCACGAGCTCCGCCGGCCGGGGTGAATTGTGACCTTTCCCCTGGCCCGCTGAGGCCGAGGCTTCCGCGCGCGCGTTCCGGTGATGCTGAACGCCGAGTTTTTTGCTCACCCCCGTCGCTTCGGATCGATCCTGTCCGGTGGATGCGAACGATCTCCGGTTTTGCGGAACAGACGCCAGTCCCAGCCGTTGTCAGGCAAACCCCTGCGAGGAGCATCCCAATGGCTTCATCACGAGGCATGTCCCCACGAGGCTTGGCGGTCGTGACGGGCGCGTCCACCGGTATCGGCTACGAGCTGGCCCGCCGTTGCGCGGAGCACGGCTACGATCTTCTCGTTGCAGCGGACGAGCCGGAGATCGCGACGGCTGCGGAAGAGTTCCGGCGCATCGGGGCAAACGTGGAGACGGTGGAGGCAGACCTCGCCACGTCCGAAGGCGTCGACAAGCTCTACGCTGCGCTCGGAGGCCGGGAGGTCGCTGCATTGCTGGCCAATGCGGGACGCGGTCTCGCCGGTGGATTTCTCGACCAGAACTTCGGCGCCGTGAAGCATGTCATCGACACGAACATCACCGGCACCCTCGATCTCATCCAAAGGGTGAGCCGCGACATGCGGGCGAGAGGGAAAGGCCGCATTCTCATCACCGGCTCGATCGCCGGGTTCATGCCAGGAGCGTTCCATGCCGTCTACAACGCGAGCAAAGCTTTCCTGGACTCTTTCTCCTTCGCCTTGCGCGCCGAGCTGAAGGACACCGGCGTCACCGTCACGTGCCTCATGCCCGGTGCGACTGAAACCGCATTTTTCCGCCGCGCGGGGCTGCTCGATACCAAGCTCGGCCAATCCAAAAAGGATGACCCCGCCGATGTCGCACGCCAGGGCTTCGACGCGATGATGCGCGGCGACGGCGATGTGGTCACGGGCTGGCACAATAAGATTCAAACGGCGATCGCGAGCGTCACGCCGGCCGCGTGGCTGGCCGAGCAGCATCGGAAGCAAGCCGAACCCCATTCAGCGAGGAATTGAAGATGGCAAGTCTCCTGGCGTCATTCCGTTCCGAAGGCGATCCGAAGATCGTCGAAAGCGGACCCGGCTCGTTGACGGCAGTGCATACGACGGCCAAGGCGCTGGGCTGGTTCAGCATCGGCCTCGGTCTTGCGGAGCTGTTCGCCGGGCGCCGGCTGGCCAATGTCCTGGGCCTTGAAAATCGTGTTGGACTTATCCGGGCGTTCGGTGCGCGCGAAATGCTTGCCGGTGTGATGACGTTGTCGACGGAGAAGGCGGCGGGCCTCTGGAGCCGGGCGGGTGGCGACGTCCTCGATCTCGTCACCCTCGCAACCGCGTTCGACGCGCCGCGCCAAAGGCAGCGTACGAACGCCAAGGCGGCGTTTCTCGCCGTCGCTGCCATCACCGCGGTGGATGTGTTGGCGGCGCGGGCCATGACCGCCCAGCAACGCCGCACTGGCACGCCCAAAGATTACAGTAGCCGCAGCGGTTTTCCGCGAGGTGCGGTTGCGGCGCGCGACAGCGCGGTTACGTATCGGGAGATGAAGCCGCGCGCTTCAGCGGGTCTGGCTTGACGCTGGCAGCAACCGCATACGACCGCGCGCTGCCGCGGGATGTCTGGCCGGACAGCACACTTCCCCTCGTTTTCGAAGG
Organism: Hyphomicrobium sp.; assembly: GCA_035687305.1. Lineage (GTDB taxonomy): Bacteria > Pseudomonadota > Alphaproteobacteria > Rhizobiales > Hyphomicrobiaceae > Hyphomicrobium_A. Next base: position 12,143 of record DASRYA010000024.1, read on the forward strand.
TTACGATTTCATCGGCAATCGGCGACGGCGGTTCGGTGCGGACGCCTTCGCTTGCCGGCTTTTGTTTCGCTCGGCGGTGTGTATCGGCGGGCCCGGCGCAGCGGAACTCTTTTACGATGCGAACCGGTTCCGGCGTGGCGGTGTCGTGCCGCGCCGCGTGCTGAAAACCCTGCTCGGCGAAGGCGGCATCCACGGTCTCGACGGTGCACTGCACGTAGGACGCAAGGCGATGTTCCTCGCCTTCATGGGACCGCACACGCTGGGTCCGATCCGCGAGCTCATGCAGCGCCATTGGCGGCAAGGTATAGCTGAGTGGAGAGGCAAAACAGTTGCCGTCTTCGAGCGCGCCCAGCTCATCCTGTTTCAGGCGCTGGCCGCGTTCGCCGGCATTCCGCTCGCCCCCGAGGAGGTCTCGACGCGAACCGCAGACCTCGCCGCAATGGTGGATGGCTTCGGGGGCTTGGGTCCGCGCTACTGGAGGGCGCGCCTCGCCCGTCTGCGGAGCGAGCGATGGGCGCGTGATCTCATTCGCGGTGTCCGCAGCGGCCGCATCGCGGCTGATCCTGAAAAGGCAACGGCTATCATCGCCCATTATCGCGAACGGGATGGTGAGCCGTTGGACGAAGCCACCACCGCTGTAGAGCTGCTCAACGTTCTCCGCCCGGCCATGGCGGCAGCCTATTTCATCGAATACGCGGCGCTGATGCTGGATCGCATGCCGAGCCTTCGCGAGGAGGTTGCCGAGGATGCGGCGGCACGCGAGCGCTTCATCGACGAGGTGCGCAGGGTGTGCCCCTTCACGCCCTTCCTCGGCGCCGAGGCCTGCCACGACGTAGAGTGGAATGGGCATGTCATCCCCGCCGGAACGCTCACGGTCCTCGACGTGTACGGCATCCACAACGACGACAGGATCTGGCCTCGCGCACATGCTTTCGACCCCTGCCGGTTCATGGGCAGGCGCGAGGATCCCTACAGCCTTATCCCGCAGGGCGGTGGCGAACATCGCATCGGACACCGCTGCGCCGGCGAATGGTTGACGATGGAAGCCCTTCATGCAGCCACGGAATCTTTGGCGCGGTTAAACTACAGCGCAACCGGCGCACCGGAATTCGATCTCACGCGCATTCCTTCGCGGATGAAAACGCCGGTGATACTGTCAGCGGGTTAGACCATGATCGCTTCGGACCCTATCAGTCCGAAGCGTGAATCATCGGTCGGAGCAAACGACCATGATCGCTTCGGACCCTATCAGTCCGAAGCGTGAATCATCGGTCGGAGCAAACGACCATGATCGCTTTGCACCCTATCAGTCCGAAGCGTGAATCATTTGAACGATCGGTAGCCGGGCGCCCGGAACAGGCACGGTGATCGGGGCATTGTTCCGTTGCACGTCTGCGCGACCTTCGGGTCGCCCGCGATCCTGGCATGACGCACGCGGATTCCATGGCCTACCGGACGAGAAACGCCCTGGATGGAATGGTAGCGGGGATCATCGCGACCGGCGCTATGAGCCTTTTCATGGTCGCGACCCATAGACTGCTTCCGCGCGAAGAACGCTATCCCTTGCCGCCGCGGCTGATTACGGAGCATACCCTCGGCGGCAGCGGGTCATCCGCGGAGGAGACGCCCATCGGGCAGGCGAGCGCCTATGCGGCGCACTTCCTGTTCGGCGGCGCCTGCGGTGCGCTTTACGGATCATTGCAACGGCAGAACGGGCCGCCGACGAGCGGCATCACGTACGCGCTCGGCGTCTGGCTCGCGAGCTACCTCGGCTGGGTGCCCGTCATTGGAGCGATGCCGCCTGCCACCGAGCAGCCCGCGAACCGCAATGTGTTGATGCTCGCCGCGCACGTCGTGTGGGGACTGGCGCTGGAGGCAAGCTACCGTCGCATCCGCTCTCAAACAGATCGATGAGTGCTGCCCGTGCTGACCTTCTTCCCACGCTTGGTATTGTTGCGGCCCTCATATTTGGGCTGGTGCGCCGGAACCGATTGGTTGCGGCCTTTGCCTTTACGCTTAGCCAATGTCCCACTCCACGTCCGTTGGAACACTGCTCAACCCAACGGGATGGGCTGTGTTCCCTCGAGCGGGTGTGGCATTCCGCCAATAGCGCGTTTTCCGCTCGATTCCGCAATGGCCGGCGCGAGCACATGTGACCTCGGGCCGCCCGTGAATATAGCGATTGGCTAGATCGACCGTTGATTGACGCGTTTGGAGAGTTCCTCCGCGCTTTCCTTGCGCTCGCTGTAGCGATCGACGAGGTACGCCGCGCGATCCCGCGTCAGCAGCGTGAACTTTACCAGCTCCTCCATCACGTCGACGACGCGGTCGTAGTAGGCGGATGGCTTCATGCGGTCCTCGTCGTCGAATTCCTGGAAAGCCTTCGCCACGGACGACTGGTTGGGAATCGTGATCATCCGCATCCACCGGCCCAGCACCCGCATCTGGTTTACCGCGTTGAAAGACTGCGATCCGCCGCTCACCTGCATCACGGCCAGGGTTTTACCCTGCGTGGCACGGACGGCACCCGCCGCAAGAGGAATCCAATCGATCATGGATTTCATGACGCCGCTCATCGCACCATGCCGTTCCGGCGAGCACCAGACCTGCCCTTCGGACCATGCCATCAACGCGCGTAGCTCCTGCACTTTCGGATGCGTGTCAGGCACATCGTCCGGCAGCGGCAGGCCGTGGGGATCGAAGATCTTCGTCTCGGCACCGAAGTGCTCCAGCAGCCGTGCGGCCTCCATGGTGAGGAGGCGGCTGTAAGAGCGTGCACGCAGGGAACCATAGAGTAACAGGATACGCGGCCTGTGCGTGGCCGTCGCCGCGAGCTTGTCGCCAGCCGGAATATGCAGATGGTCGGCGATCACGTTGTGCAACGCGTCCGGAATGCTCTTGCTCATCGGGTTGTCCTTTCCGGCACGACTTCGCCGTCCTCCTTGGTGAACGTGCCGATGTTCGGGTTGGGCAGGATGTCGAGCACCGTCTCCGACGGACGGCACAGCTTCACGCCAAGTGGTGTGACGACGATCGGACGGTTGATCAGGATGGGGTGCCGCACCATGAAGTCGATCAGCTCATCCTGCGTCCATTTGGGATTTCCCAAATCGAGTTCGGCGTAAGGCGCGCTCTTTTCGCGCAGCAATTCGCGCGCGCTCAACCCCATGCGGCTCAGCAGCTGCACGAGCGTCTCCCGCGACGGCGGTGCGTCCAGGTACTCCACGATTTCCGGCTCTTCGCCGCTTTGGCGGATCATCGCCAGCGTGTTTCGGGAAGTGCCGCAACGGGGGTTGTGATAGATGGTGATGGTCATAGGCTCGTTCGCGAATGATGTATCTTGCGTGGTCGGCGGATCGCATGGGCCACCATCATTTCGATCCGCTCTTACACAGCGCGCGCGCTTTCTTGACGGCCGTGCCGCACAGCTCCGGCTGTCCCTGGCAGCAATCCTCCATGAGGAACGTGAGCAGCTGGCGCATGCCATCGAACTGGACGGCATAGCGGATGTAACGCCCGCTCCGGGTGGCGTGAATCAGGCCGGCTCTGTCCAGCTCTTTCAAATGGAAGGAAGTCGAAGTCGGCGTTGCGCACACCGCGTCCGCAATCTCGCCCGCGGGTAAGCCCGGCGGACCGGCCTTCACGAGCAGACGGAAAATTGCGAGGCGCTGATCGTGCGCGAGCGCCGAAAGGCAGGCGACGGCATCCTTGCTCTCCATGGCTACGATATTACAAGAAATATTGAATTATGCAAGCAACGATCGAACGCCTCGTGCTTGCCGGGTCGGCACCCGCAATCGGCAACCTATGTCCGCTACGTGCCGAATCCCCATCGCCGTCGGCCCGCTGCTTCTTCCGTCCTCTACGACGCGCGAAAGTTGCGGGCCGATCTGCCGGCACATGGCACGAAGGTCGCCGGTCATCGGCAGCTTCGCGGTCGCGCGAAACGATGCGGATCAGGCACTGCCCGGCAGTTCGCTCAATTTGCAATACCGCCACCGTACGCGGGGCGCGATGCAGCACAATGCCTGGAAAACTGAGGTCCGCACGCTGCGAATGCCCATGGGCGCGGTGACGGTCGAGGCCGGTGACCAGCCGCTGATTACACCGATGCGTGTTGCCGCGCCGAGCGGAGTGCGTTAGCGAGTACCGTTCCGTTACCCCACCTGCAGTCATTCACTCACAATCTGCGAGCGCTGATCCATGAAGCTTGTGCGTTTTGGCCAACCCGGCAGCGAGAAGCCGGGCCTAATCGATAGCCAGGGCAACATCCGCGACCTCTCCGCCCACGTCGAAGATTTCGCCGGAGTAAACCTGTCCCCGGCAGCGCTCGACAAGCTGCGCGCCATCGACCCGGCAAGCCTGCCGCAGGTCCCGGCCGGAACGCGCATCGGTGCCCCGGTCGCTGGCACGCGCAATTTCATCGCTATAGGCCTCAACTACGTCGATCACGCCAAGGAGACCGGCCAGGAAATCCCGAAGGAGCCGATCCTCTTCAACAAGGCGCCGAGCTGCATCTGTGGCCCCAACGACGACATCATGTATCCGAAGAACTCGAGCCACATGGATTGGGAGGTGGAGATCGCCTTCGTGGTCGGCTCGCGCGCCCGCTATGTCGAAGAAAAGGACGCCATGGCGTACATCGCGGGCTTCTGCCTGTGCAACGACGTCTCCGAGCGCAGCTTTCAGGTGCAGCGCGCCGGACAGTGGGTGAAGGGCAAATCCGCCGAGACTTTCGGTCCGCTGGGCCCCTGGCTGGCGACGCCGGATGAGATCGCCGATGTGCAGAACCTCGCCATGTCGCTCGACGTCAATGGCGTACGCAAGCAGACGGGCTCCACGTCGACGATGATCTTCTCCATTCCCTACCTGCTTTCCTATATCAGCCAGTTCATGGTGCTGGAGCCGGGCGACATCGTGACGACGGGCACGCCGCCGGGCGTCGGCTCGGCGCGCAAGCCGCGCGAGTATCTGAAGGCGGGCGACGAGCTCGTGCTTCGCATCGACGGTCTCGGCGAGCAGCGCGCGAAGGTGGTCGCCTTCCAGCCCTGATCGTCCAGCAGCGCACGCGCATTCAAGCGTCGATGTCGAAATAGACGTCCGGCCTGAATGTGCGCGCGCTCGCGTCTTTGCCGTCGAAACCCCGGCAGTTCGCGCGCACCACCGTGTCGCCGATGCGGTACGTGCGGCGCACATGCGTGTGGCCGTGTATCCAGACGGGAATGTTCTTCGCGTCCGCGATGTGGCGG
>DASRYA010000025.1:0-40612 GCA_035687305.1 Hyphomicrobium sp.
CCATCATGCCGCGCCCACCGCCCGGGCGGCCACCGCCCATCATTCCACGGCCGCCGCCGGGACGGCCGCCACCCATCATTCCGCGACCGCCGCCATGACCGCCGCCGCCCATCATCCCACGGCCGCCCCCGCCTATGCCGCGGCCGAGGCTGCCACCGCCACCGTGTCCTGGAGCGGTCTGATGGACGATGCCTCCGGCCGGTGCCATTTGAGATTTCGTGAGAGGTAATGCGCTCGCAGACGTTGTTGCGGCGGCGAGTATCAGAAGCGCGCCGCCTGCAGCCGATGCTGCAATCAAAGCTCGTTTCATCGTGGGGCCTCCAAACTTACGTACGCTGGTTTTATCGTTTTTTGCCCACGGCTCGGCCGCTGGCTGAGATCAAGAGAGCGTTTACCATAGTTGGATATGCCGCGCGGGAAATCCAAGCCCACACGGTTTCGGGCTGATTGGCGATCAGTTCAGGCAGGCCCGGTAGCGCGTCCACCAGTTCGCGTTCCTGGTGGCGATGGCGCGCTGCGCATAGCGGCGGCACGAGCTGGGGGAGCGGTCGGTGTCGCTGTAATAGCGGTAGGGATAGGGCTCACGGCGCTCGCCCCGCTTCGGCGCCAGATCGCGGGGCTGGGGAATGCGTTTCATGGTCCCGTAGGCGCCGCCTAGGCCGCGGTGCGCGTCGCTCGCGTAGGGCCTATTGGCCGGCGCCGCATATACCGCGCCCGCCAGCATCGCGATGCTGGCGGCGATTGCCATCGAGACGAGATTTCGCGCGGCCACTCACACCTCCACGCTGGACGGCCTCAACGGCACGTCCCGCGATCATTCGCACCCTTTCCATATGGTGCGCGATCGCCGATCTGCGAAGCTCAACGGTGTTTCCGTATCAAGCCGGCCCGGCGGGCGCGTCCTCGCCGAGGTCGGACTGCTGCGGGAGCGGGATCTCGCCGTAGTTCGGGCTGAACGGCTGCGTGGGATCGTCCGCGCGCTGATACATCCGCATGCGCGGAGGACGCTGGGCTTCGCGCCCGTCATCCTCGAGATCGACCGATGGCCAAACCGGCCGCGGCGGGGGCTGTGAAACAAGCGCACTGACGAGGCCGCTTTCGGCCTGCGGCGCTGCCGCGCTGCATCCACCGAGCGTCAGAGCCGCGCAGGAAAAAAGGAGCGCCATGCGGGCGCATGACGCTCCCGATCCGGCCATGGGGGAATGGCCGGTACGCTTCGGCGAACGCAACAAGGACATGAAACGCGACATCGAGGGACTCGCTGTTCAACAAACGCGACTGTCCCAATCCTGGACGATTATAGTTAATGGCGGCCTAACCGGCGTGCCGCGGTGGGAATTTTACGGAAGAGGCTCGTTCGCCTACTGGGCGATGCGCATCACGCCGCTCGCGCTCAGTCCATTGAACACCGCCTGCACCGCGATCGCGGCGAGCAGGATTCCGAACACACGCATCAACACGCGCTGCGCGGTGATGCCGATCATGTGATTGATCTGGTGTGAAGCGAGAAGCAGCACCAGCGTGATGGCCATGACGGCGGCGAGACCGCCGACGGTTGCGCCGAGCGCGAGCGGATTGCCTTCGGTGTTCGCCGCCAAGAGAATGCCCGCGCTCATCGCGCCGGGGCCCGCCAGCAGCGGCATGGCCAACGGAAAGACGGCGATGTCGTCCTTCGTGTGTGCCTCTTCGTCTTCCGGCTGCGTGAGCTTGAAGGCGCTCGTGGGTTTCGCAAAGATCATGTCGAGGGCGATCATCAGCAGAATGATGCCGCCCGCCGTTTGCAATGCGGCGATGCTGACGCCCAACTCGTCGAGCAGCGGACGGCCCAACAGCGTGAAGATCAGCAGCAGCACGCTGGCGATGGCCGTGGCGCGCAGGGCAATGGATGCGCGCTCGGCTTGCGGCATCTTCGGCGTCAAGGTCGCGAACAGCACCGCCGTTTCCACCGGACCCACGGTGGCGAAGAAGGTGGTGAAACTCGTCAGCGCGTATTCAAGCATCGGCAGCCCCCTCGGATACAGGGATGGCAGAGCGACGCCGGGAATTTGCGCGCCCTTATCAGCAGCCCCGGTTAGCGGCTGCTAACACACTCAAGTCATGGAACAAATTCGTTGTCAGAGGCTTTCGCTTGTCTATCATCCATGGGGAGTCTTGGGGGACTCGAAGACTATTTGGGGGAACTCATGCACGAGCCCGAAATGTCGAGGCTACTGAAAGGATACAGCCTCACCACCGCTGAAATACTCTACCGCCTGCCCGATCATCCTGCGCTGTTGCAGAGCTATATCTGGCAGGACTACGACCTTCACCCGCGCTTTCCGAAGCTGAAAGGCTTTCTCGATTTCTGGGCCTCGAAGCTCGACGGGGAGCTCTTCAAGGTGACGGTTTCACACAGCAAGCTTCTGACACCCGCGGAAGTGCGTCTCGTGGGGGCAGAATTCAAGGTGCATTAAAGTGCTTCCGGAAAAGTGGGCACCGGTTTTCCGATCAGAAGCACCACCAACAATGGTCTAGAGCCGTTCTGCGTTTCTACCTGAACCGGAACGGATCTAGAGCACGATCGCTGTTCTTTGAATCGCGTTCGGCTCTACGTATTTGCCTGGACCCACGATTACGCTTCGGACTTGTAGGGGTCCGAAGCGGCTTTGACTTCATCTGCCGCAGCACCGGCGGCGAACGGGAAGAACACGCCGCCGCTCCAAACACCGGGCGACGGCGCCCCATTGCGCGGGTCTTCGCCGGCAAGCGCGACAAGATCGTGCACGAGTGTGCGCGCCACGAGCGCCTCCAATCGCCCGCGCACATTGACGTACGGCTTGAAGCCCCCGCCCGGCTGCCCCTCGACAAAGCGCAGCGGATGCTCCGGACCGCAGACGACCGCATCGCCGACATTGGTGTGGAAGATAAGTTGCTGCGACGTCCCTTCGCCGCGGACGTCCATCGCGACAGCGATGAAATGCGCATCCTCGACAGCGACGTCCACCTTCTCCGCCGGGGTCACCAGATAGGTGCGGCCATCGGCATCTTTCCGTAAGACGCTGGCGAACAGCTCGACGATGGCCGGCCGTCCTATCGGGCTGTCCCGGTAGAGCCACGTTCCGTCACGCCGTATTTTCAGCCCGATATCGCCGCAGTAGGGAGGGTTCCAGCTCTCGACCGGTGCTGGGCGGCGTGCGGGCACCGCGCGCGTCAGATCCTCCAGTTTGCCTAAATCTCCCAATGCTTCCGTCCTCGTCTCGTCCATCTTCCGCGTTTCGCGCCCATTCCCGGCGGCTCGCTCATCGCCTGGCGCCGCTGCACCTTGCCACCATTCTAACGTAACATTCACTTGACCCGACCCATGACGCCCTGGATCGTCCCCATTGATAAATTTTGTTAAGCTGCGGCCTCCCCGGCAATGGCCTATGTAATGCGAGTGGCGGCCTCGCCGGCCGCACCATCGACCTGAGCCCGGAACGGATCTGTGCCGGGAACGACAAGCGAAACCCAAGAACGACAAGCGAGCCCAATTCGCCATGAGCACCGTCACCGATACGCACACCGATATCGTCCCACGCCTCGAGGCGGCCGCCGAGCGGGTGCAGCGGGCTCACAAGGCGGCAGCCTCGGTCATCTTCGGCCAGGATGTCGTGATCGAACGGACGCTGGTCACCATTCTATCGGGCGGTCACGCGCTGCTGATCGGTGTGCCGGGTCTCGCCAAGACGCTGCTGGTGGAGACGCTCGGCAAGGTGCTCGGTCTCGATGCCAAGCGCGTGCAGTTCACGCCGGATCTCATGCCGTCCGACATCATCGGTTCGGAAGTGCTCGAGGACGTGCCGGGCAAGGCGCGCTCCTTCCGTCTCGTGAAGGGCCCGATCTTCACCCAGCTTCTGATGGCCGACGAAATCAACCGCGCCTCCCCGCGCACGCAGTCGGCGCTGCTGCAGGCGATGCAGGAGCATCACGTTACCGTTGCCGGTGTCCGCCACGACATCCCCTCGCCGTTCCATGTGCTCGCGACGCAGAACCCGCTGGAGCACGAAGGCACCTATCCGCTTCCCGAGGCGCAGCTCGACCGCTTCCTGTTGCAGATCGACGTGACGTATCCGGACGTGCTCGCCGAGCGGCGCATGCTGTTCGCCACGACCGGCACCGACAGCCGCCAGCTCGAGCCCGTGCTCTCCGGCCCCGAGCTGATGAGCATCCAGCGGCTCGTGCGGCAGATCCCGGTGCCCGATAAGGTCGTCGATGCCATCCTGAAACTGGTGCGCTCGGCGCGTCCCGGCACCGGCGCGAACGAGGAAACCGACCGCTATGTCGCGTGGGGCCCCGGCCCGCGCGCCAGCCAGGCGCTGATGCTGGCGGTGCGCGCCAAGGCACTCGTCGATGGCCGCCTTGCACCTTCGGTAGAGGATGTGATGGCGCTCGCCGAACCGATCCTCAAGCACCGCATGGCGCTGACGTTCGCCGCGCGCGCCGAGGGCAAGGACCTCAGCGCCATCATCGAGCGGCTCGTCGCGGCGGTGGAGTAACGCATGGCGAACGCCTCGCACGCTCGCCCGGATGCCGCAGGAGGCGCCGGGGTTCTGGCGCTCGAACGCGAAGCGCATGGCCTTGCCGATCGTCTGCCGGAGATTCTGATCGACGCGCAGCGCATCGCGCAGACGGTTGCGCACGGCCTGCACGGGCGGCGGCGCTCCGGGCCCGGCGAAACGTTCTGGCAGTTCCGCCAATTCCAGACAAGCGACACGCTGCGCCAGATCGACTGGCGCCGGTCGGCGAGTTCTGATCACCTCTTCGTGCGCGAGCGCGAGTGGGAAGCCGCCCATACGGTGTGGCTCTGGCCCGATCTCTCTCCCTCGATGGATTTTCGCAGCCATCTTGCGCCCACGACCAAGCGCGATCGCGCGCTGCTGCTGACGCTCGCGGCAGCGGAGCTGCTGGTGCGCGGCGGAGAGCGCGTGGCTCTGCTCGGCCTCACGCCCCCCACCGCCAGCCGCAAGGCGACGACGCGCATGGCCGAGGCGGTGCTCGCGCAGGACGCGGCAGGCGTCGCGCAATCCTCGCAGCCGCCCAAGGTGCAGCTTGCGCGCTTTTCCGGCGCCGTCGTCATCGGCGATTTTCTCGATCCCATAGCGCGGACGCGCGAGCACATCGAAGCTCTCGCCGCCGATGGCGCCGTCGGACATCTCATCGAGGTCGTCGATCCCGCGGAGGAGACGCTGCCCTATGAGGGCCGCACGGAGTTCCTGAGCCCCGATGGCTCGGAGCGTTGGGTCGCCGACCGGGTGCAGAGCCTGCGCACGCGCTATCAGGAGCGGCTGGCAGCGCACCGCGCGGAGCTGCAGGAGATGGCACACCGGCTGGGGTGGACGTTCCTCGTGCATCACACCGACCGCTCGCCTGCGGAACCGCTGCTATCGCTCATCATGCGCATGCAGGGCGGCGTTGCCGATCATCGCTGGAATGGCCCCGATCAGAGCGACGGCGCAGGGGAAGCGCACGCGGGAGCGAAGCTATGAGTTTCGGCGCGCTCGCATTTCTCAATCCGTGGCTGCTGGCGGCGCTTGCAGCGCTGCCCGTCATCTACTGGCTGCTGCGCACGGTACCGCCGAGCCCGCAGCAGATCACCTTTCCGCCGACGCGCATCCTCGTCGGCATCGAAAACCAGGACAAGACACCGGCCGCCTCACCGTGGTGGCTGACGCTGTTGCGCCTCCTTGCCGCCGCGCTTTTGATCTTCGCGCTGGCGGAGCCGGTGCTGAACCCTTCACGTGACGCAGCGCTGAAAGGCAGCGGTCCCGTTGCGATCCTCGTCGACAACGGCTGGGCCTCAGCCGCGCACTGGGATGAGCGCACGCGCATGATCGAGCACGTCATCACCGAAGCGGAAGGCCAGAGCCGGCCGGTCGTGATCGTTCCGACCGCGAGCACGGCAAAGAGCTTCACCGCGCGCATCGAGGCGCCGGCGGAGGCGCGCTCCACCGCCGCCGCTCTCAATCCGCAGCCCTTCGCGCCCGACCGGCTCGCTGCGGCGGGCGCCCTCGCAGCGACGCTCGAAGGGGCAAGCGGGGGCAACAGCATCGTCTGGCTGAGCGACGACATCGACCACGACGGAAAGGCCGCAGAAGCCGCGGCGAAGCTGCGCGATCTCACACAGGGCGGCACGTTCGCCGTCGTCCAGGACGGGGGAAGCCGCGAGCCGCTCGGCGTCTCGGCCGGCATAGGTGCGGAAAGCGGACGGCTCGAGGCGCGGGTGCTGCGGCCCGACGGCGGCACGCGCGAGGGCTTCGTGCACGCCATCTCAACGCGCGGGCAGAGCCTCGCTGAAGCACCGTTCAAATTTTCGCCGGGCGACACGACCGTCACGGCGCCGTTCGACCTGCCGCTCGAATTGCGCAACCAGGTGGGCCGCGTCGAGATCGCAGGCGAGCGCTCGGCGGGCGCGGTGAGCCTCATCGATGCGCGCTCGCAGTGGCATCGCGTGGCGCTGATTTCCGGCGAGAGCCGCGAGCAGTCGCAGCCGCTGCTGGCACCGCACTACTACATCGAGAAGGCGCTCGGGCCCTACGCGGAGCTGATCAAGCCGAAGGGATCGAACCTCGCCGCGGGTATCGAGCAGGCGCTGTCGCAACACGCCAGCGTCTTGATGCTCGCCGACATCGGTACTCTTTCAGGCGAGGCGGCAAAGCACGTCGAGAGCTGGGTGAAGAAGGGCGGCGTGCTCGTGCGCTTCGCCGGCCCGCGCCTCGAAAACGGCGGCGATGAACTGCTGCCCGTGCCGCTGCGTGTCGGCGGCCGCACGCTCGGCGGCGCGCTTTCGTGGTCGACACCGCAGAAGCTCGGTCCGATCGAGAACAAGAGCCTCTTTGCCGGTGCGACGGTGCCACCGGAAGTGACCGTCAGCCGTCAGGTGCTCGCCGATCCGGCCATGCTCGGCCCCGACGTGAACGTCTGGGCGCGCCTGCAGGACGGCACGCCTCTGGTGACCGAGCGCAAGCTGGGCGAAGGCCGCATCATCCTCTTCCACGTCACCGCCAACTCCGACTGGTCGAACCTGCCGCTGTCCGGCCTCTTCGTCGAGATGCTGAGGCGCATCGCGGCGCTCGGCACCGGCGTTCCGGATGCGGGCGGCACAGCCACGTCGACGGGCGGCGAAGCGAGCGCCGACATGCCGGCCGTGCTGCCGCCGCTGCAGACGCTCAACGGTTTCGGCGTGCTCGGTCCGCCCCCGCCTACGGCTCAGCCCGTCGCCGCGGAAAAAGCGCACGACCTCGTGCCGAGCCTCGATCACCCGCCCGGCTACTACGGCGCCGGTGCCTCGCCGCGCGCGATCAACGTGCTCGGTGCAAAGAGCACGCTTGCGCCGCTGCCCTCGCTTCCTTCGGGTGCCGACCGCCTCAGCTATGAAAGCGAGAGCGCACAGCCGCTGAAATCGTGGCTGTTGCTGGCCGCGCTCGGACTGCTCTTTGCCGACATCATCGCCGTCATCCTGCTGAAGGCGGGCGGCATCGGCCTGCGCCGTGGCGTGCGCCGCCCGGCTGCCGCGGCGGCGCTCGTGTTCGCCGTTGCGGGCGCGGCTGGCCTGCTGCTCGCGACGGCGCCCGGTGCCCAGGCGCAAACCCCGCCTGCTGCGGCGACGCAGAGCTACACGAGCACACAGGCGGCGGACGAACGCGCCATCGAAGCGACGAGCAAAGTCACGCTCGGCTACGTCGTGACGGGAGACGCAAACGTCGACGAGATCAGCCGCCTGGGGCTCGACGGGCTCGGCCGTCTGCTCGCCGTGCGTACCGCGATCGAGCCGGGCCGGCCGATGGCCGTCAACATCCTCACCGACGAGATCTCGTTCTTCCCCGTTCTCTATTGGCCGGTTCTGCCGGACGCCAAGCCGCTGCCGGAGGAGACGCTCGCGAAGATCGACGCCTACATGAAGCAGGGCGGGCTGATCGTATTCGACACGCAGGACTACGGCCGTGGACTTGGTGGCGGCGGCGGTGCGGCACTCAGCGAGCCGGCGCTGCAGCGGATCATCGGCAAGCTCGACGTACCGCGCCTGGAACCGGTGCCGGAGAACCACGTGCTGACGAAGGCTTTCTACCTGCTCCGCAACTTCCCCGGCCGCTGGGACGGCGGGCAGCTCTGGGTCGAGGCTCTCGAAGACAGCGGCGATCAGGGCCGGCGCGCGCGCGTGTCCGACGGCGTCACCTCGATCATCGTGACGCCGAACGACCTTGCAGCGGCATGGGCGCTCGACGAGGGCGGCCGCCCGATCTATCCGACCGTGGGCGGCGGCGAGGATCAGCGCGAGATGGCGTTCCGCACCGGCATCAACATCGTCATGCACGCCCTGACCGGCAACTACAAAGCCGACCAGGTGCACGTGCCGGCGCTGCTCGAACGGCTGGGACAGTGAGGCGCCGATGAACTGGTCGATCGATTTCGCACCGATGCTGCCGACCCCGTTCTTCTGGGCCGCGGGTGCGCTTGCCGTTCTGCTTATCGGCTATCTCCTCTATCGGCGCTCACGCGGCGCGCTTCTGCGTGCCGCCGCTATCGCCGCGCTTCTTGCAGCACTCGCGAACCCGATCCTGCGCGAGGAGCAGCGCGAGAGCCTCGCCAACGTCGCCATCGTCATCGTCGACGAAAGCGCCAGCCAGACGCTCGGCCAGCGCAAGGAGCAGACCGCAGCGGTTCGCGCCGATCTCGAGGCCAAGCTCGGCAAGATTCCCAACCTCGAGGTGAAGTGGGTTGCCGCCTCGCGCCCCGGCGAGACGACGACGCCCGGCACACATCTTTTCGACGATCTCAACAAGGCCCTCGCCGATACGCCGCCCGATCGCCTGGCCGGCGTCGTCATGGTGACTGACGGCGAGGTGCACGACGTGCCGAAGTCGGCCGCTGCGCTCGGCTTCGACGCGCCGGTCCATGCGCTCATCACCGGCGCGCCTAACGAATTCGATCGCCGGATCGAAGTTCTGTCGGCGCCGCGCTACGGCATCGTCGGCCAATCGCGCGATATCGAGGTGGTCGTGCGCGAAGCCGGCCGCAAGGGCACCGCGACCGAGCCGCTGACGCTGAACGTACGGCGCGAAGGGCGGCCGGACGAGACGGTCGTCACGGCGGTCGACCGGCCGGTGAAAATCGAGATGCCGTTCCCGCACGCCGGGCAGAACGTTCTCGAAGTCGATCTCGCGACGGCACCCGGCGAGCTGACTCCCGCAAACAACCGGGCTGTGGTCGCGGCCGAGGGCGTGCGCGAGAACCTGCGCGTGCTGCTCGTCTCGGGCGAGCCCCACGCGGGCGAGCGCACGTGGCGCAACCTTCTGAAGTCCGACGCTGCCGTCGACCTCGTCCACTTCACGATTTTGCGGCCGCCGGAGAAGCATGACGGCACACCGATCAATCAGCTGTCGCTGATCGCCTTCCCGACGCGTGAGCTGTTCTCGGAGAAGATCAACGAGTTCGACCTCATTATCTTCGACCGCTACCAGCATCGCGGGCTGCTGCAGCTCCCCTACTACGACAACATCGCGCGCTATGTGGAAGAGCACGGCGGCGCGCTGCTCGTCGCCGCGGGCGATGACTATGCGGGCAACCTGTCGCTGTTCCGCACGCCGCTTTCCCCCGTGCTGCCGGCGGTGCCCACCGGGCGCGTGCTGTCGGAACCGTTCAAGGCGAAGCTCACGGCGGACGGGCGCAAGCACCCGGTTACGCAGGGCCTCACCGGTGCCGGGCCGGTGAACGGCCAGCCGACGTGGGGGCGCTGGTTCCGCCAGGTAGAAGTTCAGCCCGAGCAGGGCCGCACGCTGATGGACGGCGCGCAGAACGAGCCGCTGCTCGTGCTCGACCACAAGGGCAAGGGCCGCGTTGCGCTGCTAACGTCAGATCAGGCCTGGCTGTGGGCGCGCGGCTATGAGGGCGGCGGTCCGCACAGCGACCTGCTGCGCCGGCTTTCGCACTGGCTCATGAAGGAGCCCGACCTCGAAGAAGAGCGGCTGATTGCCAGCGCGCGCGGCCTGCGTCTCACGCTCGAGCGCCACTCCATGGAGGAGAAGGTCGAGCCTGTGAAGCTTTCCGCGCCCGGCGGGGAAACCTCCGAGGTGACGCTGGAAAAGGCCGGCGATGGCATCTGGCGCTCGACCATCGATGTGAAAATTCCCGGCCTCTATAAAGCCGAGACGCGCTCGGGCACGGGCGAGCTGCAGGCCGTGGCCCATGCCGGCATCGACGATCCGATCGAAATGAGCGAGGTGACGGCGACGGATGCCAAGCTCTCGCCGATCACGGACGCCACCGGCGGCGGCGCGTTCTGGACGAGCTCGTCGGCCGAGGCGACGCGGGCCAACCCCTCCTCCGTGACGGTGCCGCGGGTTTCGATGCTTTCGGGCGCGAAGGTGCTGGCCGGGTCGGGCTGGATGGGGCTCAAGGATCGCGAGGCGTTCGTGACGCGCGGCGTAAAGCTGACGCCGATGTTCACCGGGCTCGGTGCGCTCGCGGCGCTCTTGATGCTCGTCTCGCTCGCCTGGTGGCGCGAGGGCCGGTAGGTTTCTCGCAGCGGTCGGCGTTTTCCTATAAGTCGTGCGCGGATTGCCATCGCAATAAGTCCCGCTCTGCCGCATCGACGGCGCAATCGGCGCTGCCAGACAGCACGGCGTCGCACGCATGCTGCGTGCCCACGCCAGTGGTCCCTCGTGCCCCCCTGGTTGCTTTCCGTACACTGGCGCGCCATCGTTGCGCTGAACGCACTCACGAAGGCTTGAGGGATTGGCCGTGTCAACAATAGGAATGCTGCTTTCGCGTCATCATCGGGCACTGATGCTCGCGGGGATAGCGACCGTTGTGGCTGCTGTTGCGGGATTATCGGCAGTCTTTCTGGGCGATGACCGCACGGGCGGTTCTCTCGACGCGGTGGAGACGGCCGCTCAGCTGGAAAGTGAGCCGAAGCAGGATTTGCGTCCCTCGCTGGACTGCGCATTTCGCCCGTTCAACCACAACAGCGGCACCGCCTATTACTACTTCGACGTCGTCGTATCAGAAGGCGCGGCACCTCAATTTCATGAGCGTGCCGTGGTTTTCGGCGACGGGAGCCGTAGAGCTTTCGAGGGCGATCAGCGCCCGCTTTGGGATTACACGATAGATCCCGACGGCAATTCGACAATTACGTCGATGGACGGTGAAACCCGCATACTGTTGTATGGGCTAAAACTTGGTCTTCCCGGGATATATCCGGTCGAGGCGGGCATCAGAAGCACCGTTCTTCTGAATTTGGGCGGTGAGTGCCGGCAGACAAATCTGATGGCCAGCGCGCATTAGCACCGGACCTAGAACTCCCATTCCACAGCGGCACTTGCGCTGGCGCGCCGTCCGTCGCAAATTAGAACCGTTCCGAGGGGCGCCGGATGTGACCGGCTGAGATCGCGCTTGGCGCGCGAGCACCCTTAGAACCTGATCCGGTTCGTACCGGCGAAGGGACGGAATATGATCAGCGCCACTCGCGCCCGCACGGCCTTCCTCTGTCTGTTTTCTGTGTTTGCACTCGCTGCAGGCGCGGTATCGGCGCATGCGGCATGCCGGTCCGCGAAGATCGAAGGCGCGCGCTACGTCGTCTGCGAGTTCAAGGCCAGCGACGCGATCGAGCTTTTCCTGCGCGATGGGACGGGCGCAACGCTCGGGCAGTTCGATCGTGTGCGTGACGCATTGGCAGCGCGCGGCTGGCAACTCGTCTTCGCGATGAATGCGGGCATGTATCACGAGGATCGCTCGCCCGTCGGGCTTTATGTCGAGAACGGCAAAGAGCTGAAGCGCATCTCGACCGCCGATGGTCCCGGCAATTTCAGCATGAAGCCCAACGGCGTTTTCTATGTCACCGGCAACGGCGCCGGCGTGCTGGAAACCAAGCAATACATTCGCCGCAACATCACGCCGCGGTTTGCTACGCAGTCCGGCCCGATGCTCGTCATCGACGGCAAGTTGCATCCGCGTTTTCTCAAGGACGCCACCTCGCGCTATCGGCGCAATGGCGTCGGCGTCGACCGTGAGCGCGTCGTGTTCGCCATCGCCGACGATCCCGTCACATTCCATCAGTTCGCGCGCGCTTTCCGCGACGTCTTCAAGACGCCGAACGCGCTCTATCTCGACGGCTCCATCTGCCGTCTCTATGCCCGCGAACTCAACCGCAGCGACTTCGGCTTTCCATTGGGGCCGATCGTCGCCGTCTCAATTCCAGCCCAGCAGACGAGGTGAAGCCATGAACAAGCCAACGCGCCAGTCGGAGCTCACCCTGCCGAAGGTCACCACCGGTGCCCTTCCCGCTTCGCGCAAAGTCTATTCGGCGCCGGACGTCTTCCCCGACCTCCGGGTGCCGTTCCGCGAGATTGCGCTTTCCGAGAAAAGCGGCGAAGCGCCGGTCCGCGTTTACGATCCGTCCGGCCCTTATACCGATGATGCGGCCAGCATCGATGTTGCCCGTGGCCTGTCGCGTCACCGCGCGGCGTGGATCGAAGAGCGTGGCGGCGTCGAAAGCTACATCGGCCGCGAGGTGAAGCCGGAGGACAACGGCAACGTGACCGGCGCGCGTGCGGCCCGCGACTTTCCGAACAAACCGCAGCCGATGCGTGGCTTGGGCGAAGCGCCGATCACGCAGCTGGAGTTTGCGCGCGCGGGCATCGTCACGCGCGAGATGGCTTACGTTGCCCACCGCGAGAACATGGGGCGCGCCGCCATGCTGGCGCGTGCACAGGCGGCGCTGAAGGACGGCGAGGGCTTCGGCGCGGCCATTCCACCGTTCATCACGCCGGAGTTCGTGCGCGAGGAGATCGCGCGCGGGCGCGCCATCATCCCTGCCAACATCAACCACGGCGAATTGGAGCCGATGATCATCGGCCGCAACTTCCTGGTGAAGATCAACGCCAACATCGGCAACTCCGCCGTCACCTCTTCCGTCGAGGAAGAGGTCGATAAGATGGTGTGGGCGATCCGCTGGGGCGCCGATACGGTGATGGACCTTTCGACGGGCCGCAATATCCACACGACGCGCGAATGGATCCTGCGCAATTCGCCCGTGCCGATCGGCACCGTGCCGATCTATCAGGCGCTGGAGAAGGTGGGCGGCGATCCGGTGAAGCTCGATTGGGAGGTGTACAAGGATACGCTGATCGAGCAGTGCGAGCAGGGCGTTGATTATTTCACCATCCATGCGGGCGTGCGCCTGCGCTATGTGCCGCTGACTGCAAGCCGCGTCACCGGTATCGTCTCGCGCGGCGGCTCCATCATGGCGAAGTGGTGCCTCGCGCATCACCGCGAGAGCTTCCTCTACGAGCGCTTCGATGAAATCTGCGATCTGATGCGCCGCTATGACGTGTCGTTCTCGCTGGGCGACGGTTTGCGCCCCGGCTCCATCGCGGATGCCAATGACCGCGCGCAGTTCGCGGAGCTGGAGACGCTGGGCGAGCTCACAAAGATCGCGTGGGCGAAGGGCTGCCAGGTCATGATCGAGGGCCCGGGGCACGTGCCGATGCACAAGGTGCAGGTGAACGTGACGAAGCAGCTCGCCGAATGCGGCGAGGCGCCGTTCTATACGCTCGGACCGCTCGTTACCGACATCGCGCCGGGCTACGACCACATCACGAGCGGCATCGGCGCGGCGATGATCGGCTGGTTCGGCACGGCGATGCTCTGCTACGTCACGCCGAAGGAGCATCTGGGCCTGCCCAACCGCGACGACGTGAAGACCGGCGTCATCACCTACAAGATCGCCGCGCACGCCGCCGACCTTGCGAAGGGGCACCCGGCTGCGCAGCTGCGCGACGATGCGCTATCTCGTGCGCGCTTCGAGTTCCGCTGGGAGGACCAGTTCAACCTGTCGCTCGATCCCGACACCGCGCGCGCCTACCACGACGAAACGCTGCCCAAAGATGCGCACAAGGTGGCGCACTTCTGCTCCATGTGCGGACCGAAGTTCTGCTCGATGGAGATTACGCAGCAGGTGCGTGACTACGCGGCCAAGCTAAACGAGCAGCAGGGCGGCATGGACGAGATGAGCCGGAAGTTCCGCGACATGGGCGGGGAGGTGTACATTAACGCCGATGGCGAGTCGCGGGACGATGAGGGCGAGACACCACGATGACGGACCACCGGCTGCCGGACGTTCTCGACACTGAATTGGATGTCATTTTCATCGGGACAGCGGCCGGCAAGCGCGCCGCAGAGCTTGGCCACTATTATGCCGGTCCCGGCAACCGCTTCTGGCCGACGCTTCACGAGGTGGGCCTGACGCCGCGCTGCTTCCGGCCCGAGGAGTTCCGAGAACTCCTCAGCCTCCGTATAGGGCT
Source organism: Hyphomicrobium sp. (assembly GCA_035687305.1). Classification (GTDB taxonomy): domain Bacteria; phylum Pseudomonadota; class Alphaproteobacteria; order Rhizobiales; family Hyphomicrobiaceae; genus Hyphomicrobium_A. Next base: position 14,316 of record DASRYA010000025.1, read on the forward strand.
GACGGATTTATCGAAACGGGGTGCGGGCATGGATCGCAAGATCCGGCCGGAAGAGTTCGATTTCGCTCACTTCAAGAAGAATCTTGCGCACTTCCGGCCGCGGGCCATTGCCTTTACGAGCAAGAAGGCTGCTGCTTTGGCCTCGGGTGTGCGCAGCACACGAAAAGTACAGTATGGGCGCCAACCGCCGCGCGACGGTTTGCCGGAAATTTTCGTGCTCACCTCGCCGTCCGGTGCCGCGCGATCCTACTGGGACATTGCTCCCTGGGCTGAGCTGGCGAGCTGGGTTGCCGCGGCGCGAAGGGGAGCGTGAAGCTTCCTAGGCCATGCCGGCGAGCCGCCCGACACTTTGTTCGTGACGACATCCATTGCCGTCTGCCACTTTGTTTGGTCTGCGGGTGCACGGCTGGAACGCAGAATCCGAGACGGAGGCCTTATGATATCGACGAGGCGCGCTCTTCTCCCGCTAGGGATCTCCGTGCTGCTCACGCTTCTGATGGCGTCAACAGGCCCATCGTCAGCCGTTGCCGCGGAGAAGCTGCCCGCTTTCGTCACCGTCGTCTCGCCCATCTTCGGGCAGCTCGTCGCCTTCTCGCAGCCGTCGAATTTCGTGCTCGGCTTCGAGAACGCCGATGACTCGAACTACATTCGCGAGGTTGTCCCAAACGGCGAGACGGTCAACAAGTGGACGCAGATGATTACCGTCACCGGCGCCAAGGAGCTGGCGCAGCAGCGCGAGGTCTATCCCGTAGCGGTCGCCAGCACCATCGCCAACGGCTACAAGAAATTCTGTCCGAAATCATTCGCGGCGATGGAGCTGCCGGCGCCAGACGTCGCGGGCTTCAAGTCGTTCGCCGCCGTCGTCGGCTGCGGAACCGTGACCGGCGATGGATCGCCGCGCAGCGAAGAAGCGCTCATCATCGCCATCAAGGGCGAGAGTGACTACTACACCATCCAGTGGGCTACCCGCGGCGCGGCATCCGACAAGCCGCCGGCATTCGACAAGGCCGCCTGGGAAAAGCGCTTAGCCGATCTCGGCCCGATACGTCTGTGCCGTATCGTGCCCGGCGAGAACGCCCCTTATCCGAGCTGCGTAACGCGCTGATTTCGGCAAACTCAGCCGATCAGCGACATGAGGTTGATCCAGCCGGGACGGAGGGGCTGCGTGGAGGCGGTCCTTTTGGAACCGGGAACCGCGTTTGCTTCTGTGGCCGCGTCGGTGTCCTCGTCGTCCGGGACGTCAGCGCCGGAAGCGTCAGTGCCGGCAGCCGCTTCGGCATCGGAGCTGGCTACGGCTTCGCCTTCCGTCGCGGCCGCGGTGTCATCGATGTCACCCTCTGCACTGGCATCATCCGTCGCGGCATCCGCACCAGCATCGTCAGCCAGCAGATCACGGCCATCTGCCTCGATGCCGACCTCGGCAAGCGCGAGGGTGGCCAGCCGCGCGGCGTCACGCTCGCCATCGTTGATCGCGCGGATGATGGCGACCGCCATTGTCACCTGGAGGGCTTTGTCGGATACGCCGGAAACGCGCAGCTCCTTGTCGGCAGCTCCATAGGCTTTCGACATCACGCGCATGGTGTCATCGTCGTATAGCGGTTCGGCTTCTTCGCCCATGGCCGCGCTCTTTTCTTTTTGGCCGCAAACGGCGGCAACTCCCCGCGAGCGATGATCGCGGCGCGGACAAGAAATACAACCATACAATTGGTGCCATAGGTTCCACGCGGCCGCGCTGCCGATGGCAACGCGTGCGGCGCGAAACTCCGCTGCAATGCGGTATTACCGGCTCTCGAAGGTGCCCGACTAGCGGTGCAGACCGGGCGCTTCCTGGCCCGTGCGCTCGACGTATTCCGTATAGCCGCCGCCGTAGACGTGCGGGCCTTCCGGCGTCAGCTCCAAGACGCGATTGGTGAGCGCGGCGAGGAAGCGTCGGTCGTGCGATACGAGGAGCATTGCGCCTTCGTAAGCGGATAGCGCCTCGATGAGCATTTCCTTCGTCGCCATATCGAGATGGTTGGTCGGCTCGTCGAGCACGAGGAAGTTCGGTGGATCGTAGAGCATCTTCGCCATGACGAGCCGCGCCTTCTCGCCACCCGATAGAACGCGGCAGGGCTTTTCGACATCGTCCCCGGAGAAGCCGAAGCAGCCGGCGAGCGTGCGCAGCGATCCGGTGCCGGCCTGCGGGAAGGCGTATTCCAGCTCCTCGAACACCGTGCGCTCGCCATCGAGCAGGTCCATGGCGTGCTGGGCGAAGTAGCCCATCTTCACGCTCGCGCCGATGTTCACCGTGCCGGCGTCGGGCTCGGACGAGCCAGCCACCAGCTTCAGCAGCGTGGACTTGCCCGCGCCATTCACGCCCAGTACGCACCAGCGCTCGCGGCGGCGCACGTGGAAATCCAGCCCGTCGTAAATCGTCAGCGCGCCGTAACGCTTATCGACGCCTTTGAGGATGACGACGTCCTCGCCGGAGCGGGGCGCCGCCGGAAACTCGAACTTCACGCTCTGTCGCCGCTTCGGCGGCTCCACGCGCTCGATCTTCGCGATCTGCTTCACGCGGCTTTGCACCTGCGCCGCGTGGGACGCGCGTGCCTTGAAGCGCTCGATGAACTTCAGCTCCTTCGCCAGCATCGCCTGCTGACGCTCGAACTGCGCCTGCTGCTGCTTTTCGCTCAGCGCGCGCTGCTGCTCGTAGAACTCATGGTTGCCGGAATAGGTGGTGAGCGAGCCGGAGTCGATCTCGATGATCTTCTTGACGATGCGATTCATGAACTCGCGGTCGTGCGAGGTCATCAGCAGCATGCCATCGTAGCCCTGGAGAAATTCCTCGAGCCAGATGAGGCTTTCAAGGTCGAGGTGGTTCGACGGCTCGTCGAGCAGCATGGCATCGGGGCGCATGAGCAGGATGCGGGCCAGCGCCACGCGCATCTTCCAGCCGCCCGACAGCGCCCCGACGTCGCCGTCCATCATCTCCTGCGTGAAGGACAGCCCGGCCAGCACCTCGCGCGCCCGGCCTTCGAGCGCATAGCCGCCGAGCTCCTCGAAGCGCCCCTGGACTTCGCCGTAACGCTCGATGATCTCCTCCATCTCGCCGGCGCGCTCGGGGTCGGCCATGGCGGCCTCGAGCTCTTTCAGCTCGGCTGCGATCTCGCTCACCGGCCCCGCGCCGTCCATCACTTCGGCGACGGCGCTGCGGCCGGCCATCTCACCGACGTCCTGGCTGAAATAGCCGATGGTGATGCCCCGGTCGGTGGAGACCTGCCCCTCGTCCGGCGGCTCCTCGCCCGCGATCATGCGGAACAGCGTCGTCTTGCCCGCGCCGTTGGGGCCGACGAGGCCGATCTTCTCGCCGCGGTTGAGCGCGGCGGACGCCTCGATGAAGACGATCTGGTGGCCGTTCTGCTTGCTAATACTGTCGAGACGGATCATGCGTGCGCGGCCCCCGGTGCAGTGGTTTGCGCCCCCATAATGCATGCGGCGGCGGGGTGAAAGGGCCCTGCGGCAACGGCGATTGCCGGCGGTGCCCCAGGGCTCGACTTTTGCCCCACGTGGCCTTGCGTTCGCCCCTTAACGAGAGCATCGCTGCTGGCTAGTTTAGCTGCAGGCCGCAGCCTTCCGCTCCGGTCCGGCCATGGGGGAAACGAGCGCGCAATGCGTCTGAAAATCCATCAGCTCGGCGAGCTGTTCGGCATTCTGTTGCTGCTGGCCTCCACGGCCATGCAGCTTTTTTACCTCGAGCCGATGAAGCGGCAGATCGAATGGCGGCTCGCCGCTTTCACGGCGCAGCAGAACGCACAAATCCAGTTGCGCGAAGCTTTCGAAAATCAGCTCACGCTATTGCGGCAGATGCAGGCGCCGCAGGACGTGATCTCCGGAACCGAAGCCCGGCGTGACGACATCTTCGCCAAGTACAGGAACTCCGACGCCGACATATCGGACTACATGCTGGAGAAGGAGCAGGTCGAGAGCTACCTGGAGATCATCGTCATCGTGCTGTTCGGGATCGGATCGCTGCTCGCAGGCCTCGGGCGGACGTTCGATATGCTGGCCGCGCGGCGCGCCGCGGGGGAGTGAGGGTGGCCCCGGCCGCAACCGGCGCTTTCTTGCAATCGCGGCGCCATTTTGGCCATGAAGCCGGCGCAAATAGCAATGATAGAATAACACAGGGAAAACAGACCCAGATGCTGCGCAATCTCATGTGGGCGGTCGTTGCCGCCCTCGTCATCGCCACGCCCCTCCCCCGTGCCCAGGCCGCATCCGCGTATGACATCGATGTCGGCGTCGATGCCACGCTCGACCGGTTCTTTCACAGCGTACGCGGCGCGCGGGAACTTGCGCACAAGTCCGTCGGCATCCTCGTGTTCCCTTCGGTGGTGAAGGCGGGGTTCGGCGTCGGTGGTGAATACGGCGAAGGCGCGCTGCGGATCCGCGGCCGCACCGTCGACTACTTCAACACCGTTTCCGCCTCCATCGGATTCCAGCTCGGCGTGCAGGAGCGCTCCGTCATCATCATGTTCATGACGCCGGAGGCGCTCGATCAATTCCGGCGCACGAAGGGCTGGAAGGTCGGGGCCGATGCTTCGGTTGCGGTGATAACGGTCGGCGTCGGCGGCTCGATCGATACGAACAAGATCACGAGCCCCGTCATCGGCTTCGTGCTGGACCCCAAGGGCCTCATGTATAACCTGACGCTGGAAGGCTCGAAGATCAGCCGCATCCACCCGCGCTGACGTGTGGACGCTTCTCCGATTTCAGCTCACCGGGATGCAGCGCGAGTGTGCGACGGGGGCCAGCGGGGCGTTGAATCTCAGCTTCGTCGTAGCCCGCGCCCCGTATCCGTCGTGAAGTGCGTTGAGAATGAAGTCGGCGATGCGGTTGAGATCGGGGCCGGCGCCTGCGTCGAGATCGATACGGAAATTTCCGGCGGAATCATCGGTCGAAAATCCCAAGCGCCCGAGCGCTTGCACGGCGGCTGACTCCAACCGGAATGTGCGCGCCTCTCCCGACCTGTCGTAATAAAATCCCGAGGATGCCTCGCAGAGGATTTTGCTCCCCCTATCGTGGAATAAGCACTGCACGTAGCCGTGCGGATGCTCGGGCACGGTGATCGCGAGGAAACGGTCTTCGTCGTTGGCGATGTCGCCAGCGACGAAGATGCGCTCACGGCGATCAACGACTGGACAACGATATTCGATGAGCAGATCGCGTAGGCTATGTTCTGCCTCGAGCTCGCTACCCTGCGCGGCCGCTCCCGAACTCAGCAGCCATATTGCGATCAACGCGGAAAACACGAAAGACAGACTCACGGCTGGCCCCATTCTTGCGGCTATGGGCATTTCTTGCCGACCCGGGTTGCCAAATCCTACTGCACCTGACGCGCGTTGCGTGTTTTCTCGGCGTTCTCATGAGGAGGCCCGCCGCGCGCGTGTAGGGAGAGCACGTCTCCGCGGCGCTTCTCAGCAAGTTGTCGATCCTATTCGCGTGTATCCGATCTGCAGGGACGGCAGAGCGTCCATGTCCAAAACGTAACTTTGCAGATCCCGAAATTCGTGGCAGCCTCTCACCATCGTTCAACAGCTGAAAGGAGGTGATCCGATGTCGAGTGGGATCTTGAGGACGGCGATGTCGCGGTCGCTCGGGTTCATGCCGGATTGTCCTCCGGTGCGCGCCTGACGCATTAGCGGCGCGGCGCAACAACCGCCGCAAACCCGCCGCCAAAGTCTCACGGAGGCCGCCCTCAGGGCGGCCTCTTTGTTTTTACACTCTCCACAACACATCTCTTAAGTCTTGCAGATATGCCTCAGGCACTGCGGGGATCGCACCGCCATGCCTTGTCGAAGCGTTGGCCGGTGCCTAGATGCTTCGACGGTTATCTAAAGGAGGAACCCATGTCTCAATCGCGCGCTGCCGTCGCAGCCGAGCAATCGGATCTTTTCGACCCGGTTCAACTTGGCCCCTACAGGCTCGCAAACCGAATCGTCATGGCGCCGCTGACCCGCTCCCGCGCCGATGATGCCGGCGTTCCCGGCGAGTTGCAGGCAACCTACTATGCGCAGCGCGCATCCGCCGGCCTCATCATTGCCGAGGCGACGAACATCACCGCGCAGGGCAAGGGCTATATCCGCACGCCCGGCATCTGGTCGCCGGAGCAGGTCGAAGGCTGGAAGCTGACGACGAAAGCCGTCCACGACAAAGGCGGACGCATCTATCTGCAGCTCTGGCATGTGGGCCGCGTCTCGCATCCCGACCTGCAGCCGGGCGGCGCGCTTCCCGTGGCGCCCAGCGCGGTGCGCGCGGAGAACCAGCAAGCCTACACCTACGATGGCTTCAAGCCGCTGGAGACGCCGCGTGCATTGGAGACCGATGAGATTCCGGGCATCGTCGCCGACTACGCCCATGCCGCCAAATGCGCCATGGAAGCGGGCTTCGACGGCGTCGAAATCCACGCGGCCAACGGCTACCTGCTGCAGCAGTTCCTCTCCGACAAGACGAACAAACGCACCGACCGCTACGGCGGCTCGATAGAGAACCGCACGCGCATCGTCGTCGAGGTGGTGGATGCGGTGACGAAGGTGTGGGGTGGCGACCGCGTCGGCATCCGGCTCTCGCCGCTGACGAAGTTTGCGGACATCGGCGATTCGAACCCCGAGCCGGTGTATCTGTCGCTGATCGAGCAGATCAATCCCTACAATCTCGCCTACATCCACGTGATCGAGGGCGATACGGGCGGAGAGCGCAACCCGGCGGGCGGCTTCGACTTGCAGAAGCTACGGCGTGCCTTCAACGGCCTCTACATGGCCAACAACAACTACACGCTGGAGCTCGCCATCGAGGCGCGGGATAAGAACCTTGCGGACCTCATCTGCTTCGGGCGTCCGTTCATCTCCAATCCGGATCTCGTGGCGCGCCTGCGCTCCGGAGCGGCGCTGACGCCGCCCGACCCCGACACGTTCTATGCGGGCGAGGCACACGGGTACACCGACTACCCGGCGCTCTAACCGGAAAACCGGGTGCCCACTTTTCCGGAAGCACTTCTTTGGTCGTGCTTCTTATCGGAAAACCGGTTCCCACTTTTCCGGAAGCACTCTAATTGTCCGTTTGCTCCGGGTGCGCATCGCCATTTAGGCATTGCGCACCCAGGGCGAACAGGACGGCCGTAAGCCCGAGCGATGTCACGAGCCACACCTGCCACATGCCATAGCTTGTCGCTACCATCGCGGCGCACGAAGCGAACGTTGCAAACCCGTAGGGTTGCAGGCGCGGTCCTAAATCGCGGATCGCGCGGAGAAGAAAAAATCCCGCGGCCGCCAGCAGCAGCGCACCTGCGAGCCCCAGCTCGAACCAGGTCTGCAAATACATGTTGTGCGCATGGATCGAGAGCGTGCGTGCAAGCGGGTTGGTCTTGAAATCCGGTATGTCCGCTTCGAGGCTCGGCCCGAGGAGATAGGTCTGGTTGGCGCCGATCCCGTACCATGGCGATTCGAGCGTCTTCTCGGCGGTATAATTCCAGATGATGACGCGGTGCCGGGCGGACAGATAAAGCCATTCGGCTTCGTGCAGCTCCGCTTTGTAGGCAAGAAAGACGAGCGGCAGCACGGCGAGGCAGATGCCGAACCACCCCGCGACCATGGTGCGCCACGCCCAGCGCAGAGACAGGCAAGACAGTGCGAAGGCGGCGAAGCCAACGAGCAGGGCGAGCTGGGACGAGGCGTGCCTCGAGCACATGATCGTCGCCGTCGCAGCAGCAACGAGCACGAGCGCGATCGGGCGTCCGAGGCGCCACCACACACCCAGCGCGGCCATGATGGCGGGCCAGAGGAACAGCGCCGCATCGGTCATGTTGCGGGTCAAGTCCTCGGGCGAGATGCTCTGGAGGTAGTTATCCTTCCACGTGAAAAATACCGCCGGCTTGAGGTCCGCGGGCTGCAACGCGAGCGCGCGATAGACCGCCAGCTTGATGGGCTGATCACCGAACACCTCGACCGCGAGAAAGGCGACACCCAGCAGCATGCCAAGGATCGCGCCCTCTCCCATGTGTACGAGGTTCGGACGCGTCTCCTGCCGGAGCAATCCAACCACGAGCATCGCCGCTGCCGCGGCGAGCATCCCCAGGCATGCCTTCTCGACCGTGATGGACGGATGCGCGGCCCACGTGGCGCTCAACAGCGCATAGCCGAAAAATGCCGCGAGGGAGAGCGCCACAGGTCCGGGGCGGAGCTCCTTCCAATCGATGTCGCGGCGCCAGAGGGCACTGGCGGCGAAGCCGAGTGCCGCGACCCAGAGCGTGGCAGCCGTCGTGCGCGGACTGACGAGCGCCGCTGCCGCCGCGATCATCAATATCGTGCCGAGCACAAAGCCGCGGAGGCGGCCGGTGAGCGGATGCCGCGCCCTATCGAGTTGGCTTGAAAACATTCCCCCGCCTTCGACTTTTGAAGAGGAGCGCACGCTAATCGCTCGCCGTGGGCCGTGCAATTGCTCACAGAGCGCAGAACGGAGGCCGTACACGCGGGGCACCGCTCTTCAGCTTTGGCTGCAATCGAGCAATTATTAATTCCAATAACCTAGTGTCCGGCGGAGAACAGCCGGCTTCAGGGGGCGCAGGTTCCAGGCAATGCGCGAATTTTCCAGAGTTTTTCTACCGTGGCTCGGCGCGGCGGCCATCGTGCTTCAGATGGGTGGCTGCGGCGACCACAACACCTATCAGCCCCCGCCGCCGCCCGAAGTCGCGGTGGCCAACCCGGTGCAGCGCAGCGTCACCCTCTACATGGAGGTGACGGGCAACACGGTTGCCTATAACCGCGTCGACCTCGTCGCACGCGTCCAGGGCTTCCTGGAGAAGGTCGGCTACAAGGACGGCGATCAGGTCAAAAAAGGCGCGCTGCTGTTCCAGATCGACAAGCAGGACTACGAGATCGCCCTGCAGATCGCGGAAGCGACGGTGAGCCAGCAGCAGGCGCTGCTCCAGCAGGCCGACGCCGACCTCAAGCGCAAGCGGGATCTGGTAAAAACCTCCGCGGTTTCGGTGGCGCAGGTGGACGAGTCGCTCGCGAAGCGCGATTCGACCGCCGCCGCGCTCATGCAGGCGAAGGGGCAGGTCAACCAGGCCAAGCGCAACCTCGAATATACGACCATCGTCGCGCCCTTCGACGGCGCCGTCTCGGCGCGCTATGTCGACCCCGGCGCAATGGTGGGCGCGGGCGAGCCGACGAAGCTCGCCACGATCGTGCAGCAAAAGCCCATCTACGTGAACTTCAACGTCGACGAGCAGCAGGTCCTCCAGGTACGCGAGCAGTTGCGCAAGGCGGGCGTGAAGAAGCTCGAAGACCTCGGCCCCATCCCGGTGGGTATCGGACTGCAAACGGAAGTGGGCTATCCGCATACCGGCACGCTCAACTACGTGGCGCCCGAAGTCGATGCCTCGACCGGCACCCTCGCCGCGCGCGCGATTTTCGAAAACAAGGATCTCGTCCTCACGCCGGGCATGTTCGTGCGCGTCCGCATCCCCAAGCAGAAAGACGTCGCCTCCCTGCTGGTGCCGGACGTGTCGCTCGGCACCAGCCAGGAGGGCCGCTACGTTCTCGTCGTCAACGAAAAGAACGTGGTGGAGCAACGCGTCGTCGAAACCGGTGAAACGGTGGACGGTGGCCTGCGGATCATCAAAAGCGGCCTGAAGCCGGAGGATCGCGTCGTCGTCGGCGGGATCATGCGTGCCCTGCCGGGCAATACGGTGGTGCCGGTTGCGACGACTGTCGCCGAGAACGCCGGGACGGATGACGGGTGGACGCCCGCAGCGGGTGAGAAGGGCGCGAAAAAGGGCGAGGGCGACAAGGCGGCCGAACCCGCATCGGATGACGCCAAAAGCAATCTGCCCGTCAAGAAGGAGGACACCTCACCCGATGACGGGGAGAAGGCTCCGAAGGGCAAGAGCGGCTCCAAGGGCAAGAGCGGGCAATGATCGCCAAATTCTTCATCGATCGCCCTGTCCTCGCCAATGTGATCGCCGTCCTGATCGTGATCCTCGGCCTCGTGGCGCTGGCACGCCTGCCGGTGGCGCAGTACCCGGATGTCGTGCCGCCGACTGTGGTCGTGACGGCGCGGTATCCCGGCGCGAGCGCGGCAACCGTCACGCGGGAGGTGGCGCTGCCCATCGAGCAGCGGGTGAACGGCGTTGAAGGCATGATCTACATGTCGTCGCTCTCGACCAGCGATGGCCAGTACACGCTCACCGTCACTTTCAAGATCGGCACCGATGGCGATAAAGCGCAGATCCTGGTGCAGAACCGCGTTTCGAGCGCGTTCGCGGCACTTCCGGACGCAGTGCAGAAACAGGGCGTCCAGACCAATAAGAAATCGACGTCGATCCTGGAGATCGTGGCGCTGACATCACCCGATGGGCGCTACGACAGTCTCTTCCTTTCGAACTACGCCACCATAAATCTCATCGACGAAATCGCGCGCATCGACGGCGTCGGCAGTGTCTCGGTGTTCGGCGCCGGCCAATATGCTATTCGTATCTGGCTCGATCCGCAGAAGCTGCAGGCGCGCGGGCTCGTGCCAAAGGACGTGATCGACGCGGTGAACCTGCAGAGCCGCTCGACGAGCGCCGGACAGGTGGGCCTTCCGCCCGTGCCGCAGGGCCAGGCATTCCAGTATTCGATCAACGTCCACGGCAAGCTCGACGATGTCTCCGAGTTCGAAAACATCATCGTCAAGACGGACAAAGGCGGGCGCATCACGCGGCTGAAGGACGTGGCGTCCGTAGAGCTTGGCGCACAGGCCTACAGCCAGACCTTCAAGCTCGACGGCAAGCCTTCCGCGGGCATCGCCATCTATCAGCTTCCGGACGCCAACGCGCTCGACGTCGCAAAGCGCGTCGAGGAGCGTATGCGGGAGCTGGAGAAAGCCTTCCCCGAAGGCATGACGTGGGTCGTGCCGTTCGATACGACGAAGTTCGTCGCCTCCGCCGTCAACGACGTCTATCACACGCTCATCGAGGCGGCGCTGCTGGTGCTCGTCGTGATCCTGGTGTTCCTGCAGGATTGGCGCGCCACGCTCGTGCCGGCAACGACGGTGCCCGTGACCATCATCGGCGCTTTTGCGGCGATGGCGCTGCTCGGGTTCTCCGTCAACCTCTCGACGCTGTTCGCCATCATTCTCGCCATCGGCATCGTGGTCGACGACGCGATCATCGTGGTCGAAGGCGCGGCCAAGCACATCGAGCATGGGCTTACCCCGCACGATGCGGCGGTGAAAGCCATGGACGAGTTGCTGGGACCCATCATCGGCATCACGCTCGTGCTGATGGCGGTGTTCATTCCAGCCGCGTTCCTCCCCGGCCTCTCGGGCCAGATGTATCGCCAGTTCGCTCTCGTCATCGCCGCGACGGCGCTCATCTCGGCCATCAACGCCATGACGCTGAAGCCGACGCAGTGCGCGCTGTGGCTGCGGCCGGTGACGCCGCCCGAGCAGCGCAACGTGCTCGCGCGCGGCTTCAACTACGTCTACGGCAAACTCGAGAACGCCTACACGGGTCTCATCCGGCGCATGGTGCGCCATAGCACCATCATGACGCTGATCGTCGCGGCCCTCGTCGCACTCGCTGTATGGGCCTTGAGCCGTGTCCCCACGGGCTTCCTGCCGATCGAGGACCAGGGCTACTTCATCGCCGTCGTGCAACTGCCGGAGGGCTCCTCGCTGGAGCGCACGACGCGGGCCATGGACGATGTGAGCGAGCGCCTGCGCAAACAGCCGGGCGTGGAGCGGGTCGTCTCCATCGGCGGCATCGCGGCCCTCAACGACAGCGCAAGTCTTTCCAATGCGGGCGTTGCCTATGTCGTGCTGAAGGATTGGGACGCGCGCGGCAAGGGCGAGGATCTGCTCAGCCTCTACAAAGCGCTGTCGGCACGGGTCGCGGACATCCCCGATGGCACCGCCCTCGTCATTCCTCCGCCCGCCATCCAGGGCATCGGCAACGTTTCCGGCGCGACTATGAAGGTGGAGCTGCGCGACGGCTCGTTCGACTATGCAAAGCTGCAGCGTCTCGCGCAGGCGATCGCAAGGCGTGCCGGCGACCAGTCGATGATCCAATCGGCAACGAACGTGTTCCTGGCGGACGCTCCGCAGATCAACGTCCAGATCGACCGCGTGAAGGCCGAGACGCTGGGCGTGCCGCTGGGCAATGCTCTCGATACGCTCTCGACGTACATCGGCTCGAGCTACATCGGACAGTTCAACAAGTTCGGCCGCGTCTTCCAGATCTACGTGCAGGCCGACGCCGCGGCGCGCATCAATCCGGAAAGCCTCCAATACCTGCAGGTGCGGAACAACAACGGCGATATGGTGCCGCTGGGAACGATGGCGAAGATCACGACCGTGGCGGGCCCGTCGGTCATCAGCCTCTATAACCTCTATCCTGCGGCGACCGTCGTCACCAACACGGCGCAGGGCTTCAGCTCCGGGCAGGGCATGGACCTCCTGGAGCAGATCGCGGCCGACACGCTGCCGAGGGGCGCGGGCTATGAGTGGACGGCGATGTCGTACCAGGAGAAAGAGGTCGGCAATCAGATCTATCTGATCTATGGGCTGAGCCTGCTGCTGGTCTACCTCGTGCTCGCAGGCCAATACGAGAGCTGGATCGCCCCGGTGACGGTGATCGTTTCGGTGCCTCTGGCCCTTCTCGGTACGGCGGGCGCGCTGCTTGCATTGGGCGTCGCCAACAACCTCTACACGCAGATCGGCCTCATTCTGCTCATCGCTCTTTCCAGCAAGAACGCGATTCTCATCGTCGAATTCGCGCGCGAGATACGACACCAGGGAAAGGATCTGCTCGAGGCGGCAACGGAGGCGGCACGCTCGCGCTTCCGCCCTATCCTCATGACATCCTTTGCTTTCATCCTCGGCGTGGTGCCACTGGTGCTTGCAAGCGGTGCGGGCGCCAATGCGCAAAAGTCCATCGGCATCGCCGTTCTCACCGGCATGCTCGGCTCGACGCTGCTGACGGTCGCGTTCGTGCCGTCGGTTTTCGTCGTCATGCAAAGGTTGGAGGAATGGCGCGAGCGCCGTAAGCAGCAACGCAGTGCAACACCGGTCGAGAACGCAGCATCGTGATCGCGATCCGTGGCGAGACGATCACGATCAGTGGCGAAACGATCACCCTTGATTTTGTCGCCGATGGGATCAATCTCATGGTGTCGCCATCTTTGTGGCACGACCTGCTGTTGCTCCACATCGGGGAACTTTCCCGCTCACCTGCGAGTTGATTGACATCCCATCGAAGGTGCGCAGAACAAGTCACAGGAGTGAACGCGATGCGTCTTAGAACGACCGCCTTCCTTGCTTCGGCCTTAGCAGGCCTCCTCTACATAGCGATGCCTACGTCCAGCGCGTCCGCCCTTCCCTCAGTGTCGCGCGCAGACGTCACCAAGTCCGCTACGGGACTTACCGAAGAAGTCCGCTACCGCCGGCGTGGCTACCGTGGCTGGGGCCATCGCTACTACGGCCACCGGCACTATCGCCATCGCCACTATGGATATCGCTATCGGCCGTACTACCGCCCCTACTATTATCGCCGGCCCTATTACGGCGGCTGGGGCTATCCGTATTACCGCCGCCGCGGTTTCGGACTTTATCTCGGCTTCTAATCTCGACGTCAGGCAGTTCGACGCGAGGCCTCCACAGGCCTCGCTTTTTTATGTGCCAACGCATTGTTTGAGCGTCGATGTTTGCCCGCGCTCGAGCCGTTGTGCTTCTCGTCCAATCGCAGCATAGGGTCCGAAGCGATCACGGGGCTAGCGTGACGGCGACCAGCCGAGCGCGATGAGCTTTTGCGGACTTGCGAGGAACGGCGTGCCGATCTTCTCCCAGACATCACCTGCACCGATGACGCGCAACGCGGATTGGAGGCCAGGCAGCGCGACGATATTGGCGCGCCTGCCTTCCTCTGTGCGCATCCGCGCGATGACTTCGCCGACCGTGCAGGGTTCGCGATCGGCGATGATATAAGTCTCGCCCAGCGCCCGGGGATTGGCCAGCACGGCTGCAACACCTGTTGCAAAGTTCTCCGCGGAGAGGAATGCGCGCTTCGCGGTGATCGACCCCAGCGGCAACGGCAGCGGCAGACGCGCCAGCTTTTCGAGCATTCCCGCGTTCGCCTTGGCGCCCTTCCCTACGACCAGCACCGGCCGCAGGATCGTAAAAGGAACCCCGCTCGCCGCCACGGCCCGCTCCGCCGCGAGCTTCGAGCGTCCGTAGGCGCTCACGGGCTGCGGCGTATCGGCCTCGGTGAGCATGCGCGGCGCTGTGTGTCCCGACTGGGCATAGATCGAAGATACATAGACGACCTGGCGCACGCCTGCCGCCTTGGCGCCCTCGCAGAGCGCCGCGGTCTGCCGATGATTGACGCGCTCGAAATCATCCTCGCTCGCGTGCTGGTGCGCAATGTTGGCGAGGTGCACTACGGCGTCCACATTCTGGAGCAGTGCCTTCCAGTCAACGTCACCGGCAAGATCACCGAGGGGTCGCCATTCGACGTTTTCCATCGGCCGGCGCGAGGCGCAGATCACGTCATGGTCGGGAAGTCCGGCGATGAGGTATCGGCCGAGAAACCCATCGGCACCGGTGACGAGAACGCGCATGGCTCGGCCCTCATTGTTTCGTGGCGCCGTGCGCCCGTTGACGTGTTGCGGAAGAGCAGCGGGCGGATCGTTCGCTGACCAGCGTCGCAAAGCCCCGTTGCAGCCGGGGCGATCATTACCTACATCAGCGGCGGAATAGAAGGAGAGTGTCATGCGCAATCGAATGAACGGAGCAGAACCCATTCCCTCATTCGATCCCGCGGATACGCATGCCCTCCTTCATCACGCTCGATTCCCTTTCGGCTGCCACACCTGAGCGCCAGCCGCTCTTCAGCAACCTCACTCTTTCGATCGGCGCCGAGCGCGTCGGGTTCGTCGGCCGTAACGGTTCCGGCAAGTCGACCCTGTTGCGCATCATCGCGGGCGATGCCGAACCGGCGGCTGGAACGGTCGTGCGTTCGAGCAGCATCGGCGTGCTCGCACAGGAATGGAACGAGAGCCTCAATCTCGCGCAGGCCCTCGGCGTCGCAAAACCGCTCGCCATCATCGCCCGCGTACTTTCCGGCGATGGCACACCGGAGGATTTCGCGACCGTCGACTGGACCCTCGAAGGGCGGATCCATACCTCCCTCGACTCGGTCGGTCTCGCCGGCTTCCCAGTCGGCCGAAAGATGGGAACGCTCTCGGGCGGCGAGCGCGTGCGCGTCGGCATTGCGCGACTGATGATCGAAACGCCGGATTTCCTTCTACTCGACGAGCCGACGAATAATCTCGATGCGGAGGGTCGCGCGACGATCCAAGCGCTGATCGAAAACTGGCGCGGCGGCGTTCTCGTCGCCAGCCATGACCGCAGGCTGCTCGAAGCCATGGACCGGATCGTGGAGTTGACGCCTGTCGGCGTTCGCACCGTTGGCGGCGGCTGGTCGGCGTTCGCGGCGGTGCGTGAAGCGGAGCGGGCGCTCGCGGCCGTCGAACGGGAGCGCGCCGACGCTGGGCTGCGCGAAGCCAGGCGCATCCAGCAGCAGCAGCGCGAAGCGAAGGAGCGGCGCGACAAAGCGGGGCGCAATTTTGCGGCCAAGGCATCGGAGCCAAAGATCCTTCTCGGTGCCCGCGCCAATCGGGCCGAGAACACCGGAGGCAAGCTCCGGCGTGTGGGAGAGCGCCTCCTGGGCGAAGCTGCAGAACGCGCGGAAGAAGCACGCGCGCGGGTCGAGGTGCTCACGCCCCTTGCCATCACCCTTCCGCCGAGCGGGCTCGCGTCGGGTACGCAGGTGCTGTCGCTCGATGGCGTCACCACGGCTGCCGGTGCGCGCACCTTGGGGCCTTGGACATTCGACGTGCGGGGACCGGAACGCATCGCCCTCGCGGGAGCCAACGGCGCGGGCAAAACCACGCTCTTGAAGATCGCGGCGGCGCTGCTCTCTCCCGATGCAGGTACTGTCCGGCGCGCAGAGGGCAGAATCGCCATGCTGGACCAGCATGTCGCGCTGCTCGATCCCAGCACGAGCATCCTGGCAAACTTCAGGCGTCTCAATCTTGGTTTGACCGAGCAGGATGGCTATGCCGCGTGTGCACGTTTCGCATTCCGCAACCGCGATGCGCAACAACTGGTCGGCACACTATCGGGCGGAGAACGCCTGCGTGCCGGCCTCGCCTGCGTGCTGGCCGGCGCGCATCCACCATGGCTGCTCATTCTCGACGAGCCCACCAACCACCTCGATATCGAATCCACCGAAGTGCTGGAAGGGGCTCTGCGTGCGTTCGACGGCGCGTTGCTCGTCGTCAGTCACGACCCGGCCTTCCTCGAAGCTATCGGGATCGAACGGACGTTTTCGGTTGGCTAACTGTGGGGCTGCGGCTTCTCGTTTTTCGCGAGTTGCGCCGCTCACCGTTTGGCCTCTCGCGCGATCAACGTTCGCTTGCGCTCCACGCCCCAGCGGTAGCCGGAGAGCGACCCGTCGTTGCGCACCACGCGATGGCACGGAATGGCGATCGCGATCTTGTTGGCGGCGCAGGCCGCGGCAACGGCACGCACGGCCTTCGGCATGCCGATACGTTGCGCGATCTCGGTATAGGTTGCGGTCGTCCCGGCGGGAATCTGCCGGAGTGCCTCCCAGACGCGGTGCTGGAAAGCCGTGCCGCGAGCGTCCAGCGGCAGATCCAGCCCCGTTTCCGGAGCTTCGACGAGGCCGACGACCTTCGCCATCGTATCCTCGAAGTCGCGGTCGCCGCCGATGAGCTTTGCCTGCGGGAAGCGATCTTCAAGGTTGTGCACGAGGGCTTCGGGATCATCGCCGAGCAAAATCGCCGTGATGCCTTTTTCGCTCGCGGCGACGAGGATTACGCCGAGCGAGCACGACCCGACGGCAAACCTCATCTCGGTGCTCGCGCCGCCTTTGCGGAATTGGGAAGGTTTCATGCCGAGGGCATCCGTCGAATTGGCATAGAAGCGTCCGCTGGAATTGAATCCAGCTCCGTGGACCGCTTCGGTGACTGTCGTCATACTGGTGAGATTGTCGACCACGCGCTTCCTCCGGTGCGCGGCCGCGTAGGCTTTGGGCGTGACCCCCGCGATCGCTTTGAACACGCGATGGAAATGGAACGTACTGAGGCCGGCGCCGCGCGCGAGCTCCTCGAGCTTCGGCGGAAGCTCCGCCTCCTCGATCAAACGGCACGCCTCAGCCACCTTGGCCGCGTAACGATCGTGCAGCGATGCCTCGTTCGGCCTGCAGCGCTTACAGGGCCGGAATCCGGCCGCCTCGGCGGCTTCGCACGAGGCGTGGAACGTCACGTTCTCGCGCTTGGCGAGGCGCGCCGCGCATGAAGGGCGGCAATAAACGCCGGTCGTCGCTACGGCGTAGTAGAACGTGCCATCGAAGCTGCGGTCGCGGTTTCTGACGGCGTCCCAATAGGCCGCGTCCGAACTGCGGTCTGCCCTGCGCTTCTGCGATGATCTCTCGACGGTGCGGACCATCGGATTGCCTTCCTTCGTTGCTGTCTCGAGCAACATAGGATCGGGGTGGCCACTCTGCACTCCGGTCCTTGCGGTCAAATTCGATTTTCCTGCTTCCTGCGCCGGCGATCCATTCCTGTCGTCGACCTTTGCGTGCTCCCAAGCCCTACGACAGGAGAATGTCTATCGCCTCGAGGTCCGAAGCGAGCGGACGCGAGAGGTCGAATTTGTCATGGGATGCTGTGAGCTGCGCGCAGGCGCAGCGCCGCGACGGTCCGTCGGCGTCACATGGGCAAGCATCCTGTCGAGGACGCGCATCGCCACCAGAGGCGGGAAGTCGAGGGATATCGGTTTTCCCGGCTTCACATCGAAGTGGCGGAGGGGGTGGGATTCGAACCCACGAGACGGTTACCCGCCTACACGCGTTCCAGGCGTGCGCCTTCAACCACTCGGCCACCCCTCCAGCGGAAGCGGCGCAATATAGCCAGCGGTCACCGTGAAGCAAGCGGCATCGGCGCGAAAGTGCATGTCTCGACGGGCGATCTCAACTCCGGCTGGGATAAGCCAAAATCCGGCGCCTGACGGCCGGCTTCCCCGCTCGGGCCTCCTGGAGAAGATGGCGTCGGAATGGGGTGCGGGGATTCTGGTACCCATCCGGAATAATTGTGCGTCGACGCCCTGGCGGGGTTGTTGATGCATGCATTAGACACTTATTTAACGATAACTGTGCTATTTTGGGACACGCCGATAACCATAGCGTCGGCGCGTGTGCGCGTGGCCCGATGCTGAAGACTGCGGTTCAGCGGCACACACTTGGATGGGCAGAGCTTTTTTGGAGGTGTGTTGTGAGCTTGTTGTGGGGCAGTGCCAAAGTTCTGGCTGCAGGCGCGATTGCCCTGTCGATGGCGGGCGTGCCCGCCGTGGCAGGTAGTCCATTCACCTCGCTGGTCGGCACATGGAGCGGCAAGGGCACGGCGCGCCTGGAAGGCGGGAAGAGCGAGAGGCTCTCCTGCAAGGGCTATTATTCGGGTTCGGGCGGCTCGGAGCTGAAGCTCAACATTATCTGCGCCAACCCCTCCACCAAAGTGGAGCTGCGCTCGGTGCTGAAATATGCCGGCGGCCGCGTCACGGGCACGTGGGAGGAGCGCAACTATAATCAGACCGGCACCATCACCGGCAGCGCCGACGAGCAGAAGCTGCGCCTCAACATCGGGGGCGGCGCGCTGAAGGGCGTGCTTTCAGTGTCTCTGGGTGGCGCGACCCAGTCGGTATCGCTCTCGACGCAGGGCTCCACGCTCCAGGGTGTCAGCATCAACTTCGCGCGCAATGGATGAGTGGCATCGCCTCCCCGGTGCGCGCAGGCCACAGTCGCCGGCCGAGTGACGGCCGGCGGGTTGCCGCACGCCGGGACGGGGCTGTGATCGTGATAACGTGCGTCGCTGGAATCTGCGCTTTGCGAGCGCTCTAGACCGAGACAGCCGGAGAAGAACATGAACCGCTATTCGCCCGCCGCCGCACTCACGCTGGCTCTCGCGGCGTTCGCCATGGCGGCGGCTCCGGCCGTCGCGGGGCCACGCGCCGTGAGCAAGGTCCTCGGCTACGTCACCGCCTACAGCCACGACGGCAACGGCGCGATCCGCGCACCCTATCGCGCGACGGACGTCGGATATCAGGTGCGCCTGCCGCGCGGCACGTGGGTCTATTGCAAGACGAGCTGCTCGGAGACGCTGCGGGTCAATACGGTCGACGTATGGGCCCAGATCGACAATGCCAACCCGATTGGCGTCGGCACACTGCAGGCCGAATGCGGCATCGCCGGCTGCCTGCACTGGGAGTGGGGCTTCTAACGCTCCCTCTCATCTCGCTACGCTGCCAATTCTGCGAGACGATTCAGACGCCGGTGCGTGACGACGCAGACGCTACTGTGGCCTCTTTCACCTCGGCTTCCTATCGGCCAGCGGCAAGCCGTCAATGCGCGGGGGTGCGCAGCCTCTCAGCCCCGCAGGATTATCGCGTCTGATAACATGCGGCGCATTCGTCTTGGCGTGCTTCTGATCGGAAAACCGGTGCCCACTTTTCCGGAAGCACTCTCCCTCTCTGTGCTTCTTAGCGGAAAACCGGTGCCCACTTTTCCGGAAGCACTTTAAGCCGCATCGCCCACGATGAACGGATTGGTGCGCCGTTCCTGGCCGATGGTGCTCGTCGGCCCGTGGCCGCAGATGAATGCGAACTCGTCCGGCAGCGCCATCACCTTGGTGCGGATCGAGTGCATCAGCGCCTCGTGGCTCCCCATCGGCAGATCGGTGCGGCCGATAGAGCCCTGAAAAAGGACGTCACCCATCATCGCAAATCGCTGCGCGCGATTGACGAGCACGACCGATCCCGGGGAATGCCCCGGGCAGTGCAGCACGTCGAAGGTATGGCCCGCCACCTCGACCGTGTCGCCATCGGCGAGCCAGCGATCGGGCGTTACCGTGCGCGCTTCGATGCCGTAGGTCTCGCCCTGCTTGTCGAGATTTTCGAGCAGCGGGCGCTCAGCCTCGTGGGGACCCTCGATGGGAATGCCGCCGAGCCGCTCGCGCAGCTCATCCGCGCCGCCCGCGTGGTCGATATGACCGTGGGTGAGCAGGATCTTCTCGGGCTTCATGCCGACTTCGGCGATGGCAGCCTCGATACGGTCGAGATCGCCGCCGGGATCGACGATGGCACCGCGCATCGTCTCGGGATTCCAAAGCAAGGTGCAGTTCTGCTGGAACGGGGTCACAGGCAGGATGGCCGCCTTCAGTCCCTGCACGGAAGCGGATTTGTCGCTGCTAGCCATGTCGCAGGTCTATTCCTATCGCGGTTTACCGGTTGTTCTTCGCCTTCAGTAGCGGAGTTGGCGTCGGCTAGCCAGGGCCGCATAATCGCGGCCGCGAATCGCGAGGGCCCTATGGTTATCCGCACCGCCAAGGTTCTGCTCGTCCTCATGATCGGGCTGTTCTCGCTGCTCGTCGGCCTCGACAACATCGTGGACTACGGGACGAATTACGCTTTCGTTCAGCATGTCATGTCGATGGACACCGTTTTCCCGACGTCGACCTTAACCTGGCGCGCCATCACCTCGCCCGCGGTCCACCACATCGCCTATGCCTTCATCATCACCGCGGAATTGCTCGCCGGACTACTGTGCATCCTCGGCGCGCGGCGTCTCTGGCTGGCGCGCGCCAGCGCCGCAAACCGCTTCAACGCGGCCAAGGACCTCGCCGTTGCGGGCCTAACGCTCGGCTTCGCGATATGGTTCTTCGGTTTTCTCATCATCGGCGGGGAATGGTTCCAGATGTGGCAGTCGCAGACCTGGAACGGGCAGCAGGCGGCGTTCCGGTTCATCGGCTGCATCGGATTCGTATTGCTGTTCCTCGCGCAGAAGGACGACGAGCTTGCCTGAGCTGAGACGCACGTCATCGGAGCGGTCCACCGCGCAGTTGGCGGTGGGTCATGCGGGCGCCGTTCTGCTGATCGAGATTGCGACGGGGCGCGTCGTGTGGGAGCGCGCGCTGAGCGCGTTTCCAGCCGGACTACCGTGCGAAGGCCAGCCTGTCGCCGTGCGGCTCATCGACGACACCGTGATCGCCGCCTCGATGGGGCACGTATTCGCGCTTTCGGTGGAGGACGGCTCGCTGATCTGGCAGGTCAACCGCCGCGGCCGCGGCGCTGGAGAAACGAGCATCGCCACCAATCGGGATTAGCACATCAGGGAGTTCGCGCATGCGTTTGCTGATCGCCGGCTGGCAGGGCCAAGTGGCCCGCGCATTGGTGGAAACTGCACCCGGCTGTCCCGATGTCACCGCCTGCGCCGTCGGGCGCGCCGCACTCGACATCTGCGAAGCGCGATCGATCGAGCGTGCGCTTTCCAGCATCTCGCCGACGGTCGTCATCAACTCGGCCGCCTACACCGCGGTGGACGAAGCCGAAACGGAGGTGGAGCGCGCCTTCGCGCTCAATCGCGACGGCGCGCGCCTGCTCGCCGAGGCTGCCGCGCGGCGCAACATTCCGATCATCCACATTTCATCGGATTACGTATTCGACGGCAGCAAGCCGACACCTTACGTGGAGGACGACCCACCCTCGCCCGTCACCGTCTTCGGACGCTCGAAGCTCGAGGGCGAGGAGGCGGTGCGTGCGGCCAACCCGAAGCACATCATCCTGCGCACCTCGTGGATTTTCAGCCCGGGCGGGCGCAACTTCGTGAAGACGATGCTCACGCAGGCGGCGGAGCGGCCTCGCCTGCGCGTCGTCAACGATCAGCGCGGCAACCCCACCTACGCCCCGCATCTTGTCGACGTCATCCTCGAGCTGGCGCGGCGCACCTCCAATGGAGAGGCGTCTGTCGAATGGGGCATCTTCCATGCCGCAAACGCGGGCTCGACGACATGGCATGGATTTGCGGAGGAGGTGTTCCGACGCTCCGCCGCGCTCGGTGGGCCGGTGGCCGAGGTCGAGCCGATCGTCAGCAGCGACTATCCGACACCGGCACAGCGCCCGGCCAATTCGCAGCTCGATTGCAGCAAGCTCGATCGCGCCTATGGCTTACGGTTGCCGCCGTGGCAGGACGCCGTTGGCGAATGCGTGGAACGGATACTCCAGGCGCAGTGACGCCGCCTCGCTTGCCGGGGCGGCGTTGCGCCAAGGACCCGAGGCGCTTCGTGCGCCTACTCGCAAGTGACGGACAGCGTCATTCCAGCCGACGGGAAGAATTTCTTGCAGCCGACATTACTGCCTGCGGCTGACGGCGCCTCGGATTTTGCCGCGTCAGCCGCGACAGCGGCGGTGGTCGTTGCGCCGTGGACCGTATCGCGCGGTTCGGCGGTGGCGATGGTGGAGTGCTCCGTCGCTGCGCCCGGCTCGGCTGCGGCGGGAACTGCCGCCGTCTCGATGCGCGAGGATGCGGCGGCGAAGCTCGAGTGCTCGGTCTCTGCCGCAGGCACGTTCATCGACGCAGCGCTCTGGGATGGTTTTTCCGCGGGCGCCGTCTTTGCGGTCTCGACCTTACGGGACGCGGTCTCACCCTTTGCCTTGCGATTGCCGGAGTGGCGCGCGCGCCGCTCTTCCGCCGCGCGGAAGGAGCGGGATTTCGAATAGGATCGCGCCTCGCCCGGCGCCGTGGCCGCGCTGCGCGCAGTCTCGGGGACGTAGGCACAGGAGATGCATGCTTGCGCCGGCGCGGCGGTGAGCATCGTTCCAGCGATCGAAGCGGCGGCAAGGGCAAGGGTGGCGGCAAGCGTCCGGGTCATCTCAGCCTCTGGCGGATGGGTGGCGCGGTCGGAAAACGACATTGAAGTATTCAGCCACCATAGCGCGTTCCTGTGGTCAACAAAATGGCTGTGATCGCGGGCATGGTCATCCCGCTCGATTTCGAGCGCTGCGGTCCGACGCGCAAACCACGGAATCCATGGGCGTTCTCGCCACCACGCCCGGCACAGGAAAATGCGCCGACGTCCAGGTTCCACGTCCGGCAAAGCCGTTTGTTGTGAGTTGCCTGGAAGTCGGGCGGCAGCTCCCGCCGGAAGCCATATTCGTCTGTGCTATGCTTTCAGAAGGCGGGCGAATGCCGAACCCGGCAACGCCGCCGCGCTTGGGAGCCTTGGGAACTGATGGCGGATTTCTACGCATGACGATCGAAAACGCCGCGCCGTGGGGACACCGCAAACCGCGTCCGCTCGCCAAAGCTTGCATCGAGCTTTTGCGGAAACGCATCGCACGCGGGGCCGCCAAGGCGCCGCTCCGCAGCATGCTGCGGCACCTCGGTAACGAGTACGATATCGAGATCGATGGCGTGCGGCTCCGGTGCCGAATGAACGATAACTACACCGAGCAGATGGCCATCGAGCGTGACGGGCACGGGAACCGGCAAGCCATCGGCCTCATCAACGCCGGTCTCGATGCCGGCGATGTGTTTGTCGATATCGGCGCCAATTGCGGACTGTTCACTGTCTTCGCTGCGCGCAAGGTCGGCCCGTCCGGCAAGGTCCTCGCGATCGAGCCCATTCCCGAAATGGTGCGGCGGCTGAAGTTCAATATCGCCGCCAACAACTACACGAACGTCGTTGTCGCGGAGACGGCCGTCGGCGAAAGCGCGGGCGAGATCGACATCTTCGTCGACGCCACCAAATACGGGCACGCCAGCGCCAGCATTCATGACGGCACACCCCATCACGTGCCCGTGACGCCGCTGCTCGACATATGCCGGAAAGCCGGCGTCGAAGCCATAGCAGGCGTTAAAATCGACATCGAGGGCTACGAGGATCGCGCGCTGATCCCGTTCTTCGAAACGGCACCGGCATCGATGTGGCCACGGCAGATATTCATCGAGATCGCGCAGCAGTCGAACTGGCAGCGGGACCTTCTCGCCCTGCTCGGCGGCTACGGCTACCGTGAGCTGTGGAGCAGCCAGAGCGACGTCTTGCTCGGCCGGTAACCGCGGTTCTGCCGCGAGGCGGCGCAGACAGAGAGGGCGCGCTTACGGCAGCGTTACGCGGTTAGCCCCGTCTTACGCAGCAGCACGCGCAACGGCCCGCAATCCGCACCGGGATAGACCAGCTCGGCGCGAGCCGTTCGCTGCACAGTTTCACGGGCTCGCGATGCCGTCAGCCGCTCGATAAGTGCAAATATGTTCTGGCGTTCGACAAGCTCGGTGCGTGCGGCACGGATATCGTCGAGCCGCTCTTGCCAGGGATCGGCCGCGAGCAACTCGCGCACCGTGCGCACTGCGCCCTCGATATCGTCGATGGCGGGCAGGCGGACCATGGCGCGTTGGGGGAAATAATCGGTGACGTTCGCGCAGCCGGAGAAAACGGGTAGCGCG
The DNA here is from genome assembly GCA_035687305.1 of Hyphomicrobium sp. Lineage (GTDB taxonomy): Bacteria > Pseudomonadota > Alphaproteobacteria > Rhizobiales > Hyphomicrobiaceae > Hyphomicrobium_A. The sequence continues at coordinate 38,683 of DASRYA010000025.1, forward strand.
TAGCCGAGGTAGGCATCGGCGAGCTTCTCGGTCCAGAAGTGCGGGCAGTCGCTGTTCTCCAGGGCGATGTGATAGCGGTAGGGCGCGATCACATCCGCCTTGTCGCCGATGGGGCGGAAGCCGCGGCCGTAGATGTCGATGTCGTCGGGAAACGCGGCAGCGAGTTGCTTCAGCAGATGCAGCCGCGCGCGGTGGCGCTCGAGGCGCGTCTTGGTGGAGCAGACGACCGAGATGCGCTTCGCTTTTCCTTCCGGCACCGGAAGATTACGCAGCGCCTCGAGGTCCATGCGGCTGACCGCCTTACCGTTCTCGATCGTGACGCCATAGAACCAGTTAATGCCGGGCTGGGATGGCATCCAGCGGCCGCGGTATCCCCGGACGGCGTATGGCGAGACAACCGTGCCGAACTGATTGGCAAAGTGCGCCGGATAGCTTTTCTGGCCGTGGGGCTCGGTGACGAACAGCACGCGGCGGCTGCGCGGCAGGTGCGTGGAAACGGGCGTGGCGATGTCGTCGAAAACGACAAGCCATTCGGCGTCGTCGCTGTTGGAAAGGCTTACGCGCAGCGTTCCGTGACGGCCTGCTCCGTCGTCGGTCTGGCGCAGCCAAGGCCAAGCATGCCGTGTGAGAAAAGCGATGGGGCGCGCACCCGATACCCCGTCCGCCGACGCTACCGCCATGCTTTCGCTATCCTATGACCGGGCCACGATGTTGTATCGGCCTGGCGCTATATCGCAGATCGCACGCATGCCAGAAAGGGAATTGCTTCGGCGCGGGCCGTATCACATGCCTTGGCGCAGGAAGCGGATCGGTACGTTAAGATAGAGAGCCTCGGGTACGCCACACGCCGAAGCCACGGCGGCCGCCCAAATTGGCCGCCTCGACAGCGTCAGCGGCACTGAGGCAGCCATTGCCGCCTCAGCCGCATGGTCGGTTATTCTTCGATTGCTCTACGGCGAATTTGCGCGGCGGCAACGGCCGCGTGACGACGTAAAGCGCGGAGGCCAACAGCACCGCGGCGACGGCGGCGGCCTGCCAGAACGTCGGGCGGACGCTGATGAGGAACAGTCCGAAACCGACCGACATGCCGACACACGCAGCGACCTTTGCTGTACCGGGCACGGCGCCGGTCTCGTTCCAGGCCTGCAGCGTCGGGCCGAAGCGGGGATGGCCCAGCAGCCAGGCCTCGAAGCGCGGTGAAGAGCGCGCGAAGAACCAGCTCGCCATGATGAGGAAAATGGTGGTCGGCATCAGAGGCAGGAACGCACCGATGATACCAAGCACGACCATCAGCCATCCGAGGCAGATGTAGAGGATGCGCCTCATGCCGTGCCCAGCGCCCGCGCCCGTTGCATTGCCGTGCCGCCTTTCCCGGTTGCTGCCCTGCGCTACGCCGGCTCCTGCCCTCGGTCCCGTGTCTCACCCAACCTCAGAAAATGCCGGAACGCTTTCTTCCGCGGCTGCGCGTGGAGTGGTGCCAATCACCTGGGGCCCGTCCTGCTACTTAAAACGTTGGAGACTGGCATTTTTATAACGCGGCTGGTCCGAATTCTTGCCGGCGGGCAGGCGCAGTGCGCCCGCCGGCAACGGCGTTAGGGAGCCCAATATTGGTTGCGGGGTCCGGATTTGAACCATGGGAGATTTATAGGGTCATGGCACGGACGGGCAACGTCGCGCGCGGGATGCCAGCCGAGAACGATTGTGCCCACTTTTGTGCGCCAAAGGGGCTGGAAATGCCGGTTCGTTCGCGGCTTGTGCCCATCCGGCGCGCAGGGCGCGAATTTCTATAAGCCCATAATATATAAAGAAAGTCTGGTAGCGGGACCCGGACTTGAACCGGGGACCTACGGATTATGATTCCGCCGCTCTAACCAACTGAGCTATCCCGCCACAGAGCGCCGTCTATAGGGACGCAGCCGCTCCGCTGTCA
>DASRYA010000026.1:0-7258 GCA_035687305.1 Hyphomicrobium sp.
GTGACGTCGCTCACCTTGACGATGCGGCGGCGCGCGAAGTGCACCGGCTGGCCGGCCATCTGGTTGGTGATGGCGCGGCGGCGCAAATTGTTCTCGTGGTCGATGACGGCCGCAACCGCGCCGATGACGTGCAGCGCCTCGCCTTCGGGCTCGCGCGCCTTGAAGCCATCGGGGAATTCCTCGGCGATGAAGCCGGTGGAAAGGGCTCCCTCCTGCCAGCGCGGATGCTGCATCAGCGCGGTGAGGAACGGGATGTTGTGCTGGATACCGTCAATGTAGAAGCTGTCGAGCGCCTCGGCCTGGGCGGCGATCGCCTCCTTACGCGTCGGCGCGTGGGTGACGAGCTTGGCGATCATCGGGTCGTAGAACATCGAGATCTCGCCGCCCTCGAACACGCCCGTGTCGTTGCGCACGGTGATGCCGTCGCGGGTGCCTTCCGCCGGGGGACGATATTTCACGAGCCGGCCAATGGAGGGAAGGAAGCTGCGGAACGGGTCCTCGGCATAGACGCGGCTTTCCACGGCCCAGCCGTTCAGCTTCACGTCCTGCTGCCTGAAGGGCAGCTTCTCGCCGGCGGCGGAGCGGATCATCAGCTCGACGAGGTCGTAGCCCGTGATGAGCTCGGTGACGGGGTGCTCCACCTGCAGGCGGGTGTTCATCTCCAGGAAGTAGAAGCTGCGGTCCTGGCCGGCGACGAACTCCACCGTGCCGGCGGAATCGTAGCCCACCGCCTTCGCCAGCGCGACAGCCTGCTCGCCCATCGCGCGGCGGGTCTTCTCGTCGAGCAGCGGCGAGGGCGCTTCCTCGATGACCTTCTGGTTGCGGCGCTGGATCGAGCATTCGCGCTCGGCCAGGTAGACGACGTTGCCGTGCTTGTCGCCGATGAGCTGGATTTCGATGTGGCGCGGGTTGACGATGAACTTCTCGATGAACATGCGGTCATCGCCGAAGCTCGCCTTGGCCTCGGACTTGGCCAGCGGATAGCCTTCCTCGACCTCCTTGCGATTGAAGGCGATGCGCATGCCCTTGCCGCCGCCGCCGGCGGAGGCTTTCATCATCACGGGGTAGCCGATTTCCTCGGCGATCCGGATAGCGTGCGCCGTGTCGTCGATCTCGCCCATGTAGCCGGGGACGGTCGACACCTTGGCTGCCGCAGCGGCCTTCTTGCTCTCGATCTTGTCTCCCATGGCGGCGATGGCCTTGGGATTGGGGCCGATGAACACAACGCCCGCCTTCGCGAGGGCGACGGGAAATGCTTCCCGCTCGGAAAGGAAGCCGTAGCCCGGGTGCACGGCCTCGGCGCCCGTCTGCTTGCAGGCTTCGACGATCTTGTCGATCAAAAGGTAGGACTGCGCGGCCGGCGGCGGCCCGAGGTGGACGGCTTCATCGGCCATTTCCACGTGCAGCGCATCGCGGTCCGCATCGGAGTAGACGGCGACGGTCTTGATGCCCATTTTGCGCGCAGTTTTGATGACGCGGCAGGCGATTTCGCCACGGTTGGCGATCAGAATTTTTTTGAACATTAGCCCCGTTGGTCCACTAGGTAGGCGCCCCAAGGCGAAGCGCCAGCCGATTGCGTAGGTGACTTTCTAGACGGGTCCACAAGTGTCGTAAACTGGCCAGACAGGGCAAAATGCGCGCATAGACCGCAGGGGCCGGTCGCGCCGCGGCCAGCCCCGTAAACCCTATTTCTGATCGAGGTTAAGCAGCCTGCGCCAGGCGCTCAACTGCAGCTTGCAGCTCGGGATGGATCTTGCGGCTGTCCTTGCGCAGGTAGGCAACGAGAGCCGTCTCGCTCGGCGTCAGCCGGCCGTTACGGCCGATGCGCTCGCACAGCCAGCCTGCTTCGGCCTGCGCGATTGCTTCGTTCGTGATGATCTCGATGCGCTGGCGCTCGAGCCGGTTCAGCGCCCGCTCCTCCGAGGTCTGCTCGCGGTAGCCCGCGCGCACGGCGTCGAGGCTCGAAGAGACCATCGCCGAGAGCAGCGCAAGGGGAGAAAGCTCGCCCTTCGCCTCCATGAGCCAGGGGTCGCGGCGCAATGCTTCCTCGCGCGTGGGGACGGCATGTCCGGACGAAGCCATGACCACGTTCGTCACCGCCTTGACGAACAGATCGGTCCACGCGGCGTTGGCCTCGGGGTCGACGATCGCCTCGTTGATGTCGAAGAGGGTCTCGATCTCATCGCGCGTGATCGCCACCGCACCGTCGCCGCCGAAGGCGTAGAGAATCCGCCGGACGAGCTCCACTTCGCTTTCGCGGATAGCACCCGCCTGGTAGGGGCAGTTTTCACGCAGCGGGCCCTTGCCGGTGGTGACCGCATACATGACCTGGTTCAACGCCACGCGCGCCAGGCTGACCGGCGACCAGCGGGATTTCACGAGCACGTTGATCAGCAGATCGAGATCGGTCTTGCGCGTGACGATACCGAGGGGGGCGACGCGATCGATGAAGCGATGGGCCTTCTCGGCCGTCAGGTACCCTTCGGGAAGAACCTGGGCGACGAGGTAGTCCGTCAGCGCGTCGACGTAAAAATCGGCCCAGGTCGGGTGCTGCTCCTCGCAGGTCTCGTTCAGGGCAAAGAGGGCTTCGGCCTCATCGGCGGAAATGGCACTGTCGTTGTGGAAGGCGCTTTTCAGCCTCAACACGTCGACTTCGTGAATGCTCCCCCGCTGCAACATCTCGGTAATCGGAAGCGACTGCAACGCGCTCATTTCGGGGCCCCGTTCGCAAGAACTCGATGCGCGCAGATTAGGAAATCAGGCTTACCAATTGGCTAACAGTTGCGCCGTAGCGGCACTTAGCGGCGCGGGGAGCCAGATGGGCTCTGCCCCTGCACCTCAGCTCATGTCGCCGCTCAAAAAGGCGGGCCGCTTTTCAGCGACCCGCAAGGCCAACGGAGGGTAAGCGCTCTTCGTTCTATTTGCCGACGCGAGGCAGCCACGTGGGGCGGGCCTTGGCGTTCGTCTTCTTGGCCGTGATGTTCCTCGAAGCCTGGCGCTGCATGCTACGCAGCTCGTTGCGGTCGCTGCGGCTCAGGTATCCGTCGGAGCGCAGCTGCGCTTCCCTGTTGGATATGCGCTTTTGTTGCGCACGCAGCTTGAGGCCTTCGGTCCAGGTGACGGAGCCGGTCTGCCGACCCTGCTCGATGCGGTCGAGCTGGTGCTGCTGGGTGCGGTTGATGCTCGCGGCATTGGCGGCAACGGTCGTCGCGGCAAGGGCCGCAGCGATGAGAGCGATCTTGTTCATGGTCCACCTCTTCCTCGTTTGTGGCGCCTCCCACCTGAGCGGCGCCGTGATCCGATGAGGATGAGATTGGCGGGGGCGCATTGAACCCGTTCTGAACGGCCGTTGCAGGCTCCATTCATGTGAAAAGGCCGGTGAAACCACCGGCCTTTCCAAGCTTTCGACTGCACCGTCCGCCGCGGCCGCACAGGCCGCGCGCGACCTACAGCGGGATGTTGTCGTGCTTCTTCCAGGGATTCTCGAGCGTCTTGTTGCGCAGCATGTTGAGCGCGCGGCAGATACGCCGCCGCGTGCCGTGCGGAAGGATCACCTCGTCGATGTAGCCACGCTCGGCGGCGACGAACGGATTGGCGAAGCGCTCCTGATATTCCTCGATGCGCGCCTTGATCTTCTCCGGATCGCCGAGGTCGGCGCGGTAGAGAATCTCCGCGGCACCCTTGGCGCCCATCACCGCGATTTCGGCGGTCGGCCAGGCATAGTTCACGTCGCCGCGGATGTGCTTGGAGCTCATCACGTCATAGGCGCCGCCATAGGCCTTGCGTGTGATGACGGTCACCTTCGGCACGGTCGCCTCGGTGTAGGCGAACAGCAGCTTGGCGCCGTGCTTGATGAGACCGCCGTATTCCTGCGCGGTGCCCGGCAGGAAGCCCGGCACGTCGACGAAGGTCACGATCGGAATCTCGAAACAGTCGCAGAAGCGCACGAAGCGCGCGCCTTTGCGCGAGGCGTCGGAATCGAGCACGCCCGCCAGCACCATCGGCTGGTTGGCAACGATGCCGATCGTGCGGCCGTCCATGCGCGCAAAGCCGGTGACGAGGTTCTTTGCGTAGTTCTCCTGGATCTCGAAGAAATCGCCCTCGTCGACGACCTTCAGGATCAGCTCCTTGATGTCGTAGGGCTTGTTCGGATTGTCCGGGATGAGCGTGTCGAGCGAATGGTCTGTGCGATCGGGGCTGTCGGAGGTCGGCAGCGTCGGCACGCCCTCGCGGTTGTTCGAGGGCAGGAAGTCCATCAGGCGGCGCATCTGCAGCAGCGCCTCGACGTCGTTCTCGTAGGCGCCGTCCGCAACCGAGGACTTCGAGGTATGCACCTTCGCGCCGCCGAGCTCCTCGGACGTCACGGTCTCGTTGGTGACCGTCTTCACGACGTCCGGGCCCGTCACGAACATGTAGCTGGTGTCGCGCACCATGAAGATGAAGTCGGTCATGGCCGGCGAATAGACGTCTCCGCCTGCGCACGGGCCCATGATGACCGATATCTGCGGTATGACACCCGAGGCGAGGACGTTGCGCGTGAAGACCTCGCCGTAGCCGCCGAGAGCGTCCACGCCCTCCTGGATGCGCGCGCCGCCCGCATCGAAAAGACCGATGATCGGCGCGCGGTTCTTCAGCGCCATATCCTGGATCTTGGTCATCTTGCGGGCGTGGCTCTCCGAGAGCGAGCCGCCCATGACGGTGAAGTCCTTGGCGAAGACGTAAACGACGCGGCCGTTGATGGTGCCCCAGCCGGTGACGACGCCGTCGCCCGGGGTCTTGTGCTTCTCCATGCCGAAGTCGGTGCAGCGGTGCTCGACGAACGTGTCGAACTCCTCAAAGGAGTTCTCATCCATCAGAAGCTCGATGCGCTCGCGGGCCGTAAGCTTGCCGCGCTTATGCTGGGCGTCGATACGCGCCTGCCCGCCCCCAAGCCGCGCGTTGGCGCGGCGCTTCGCAAGCTCTCCGATGATGTCCTTCATTGACGTGCCTTCCCTCGTGGACACGCGGCCGGACGCCGCACGGGAGGGCTCATAGCATGCAGATTTGCCGATGAGAACGCGCACCGGGGCTATTGGTGTGCGACGTTTCGGGGCGCCGGCCCGGGGCAAGCGCCCAAAGCATGAACGCCTGGCTAGGTTCTGGAGCGCAACCGCAGGTACCGGACCAGGAGGCGGGTGCCGAACACGAGCACGCACAGGGAGAAGATCAGCATCAGAGGCCCGACCAGGAGGTTGAATATCTCCAGGGCGCGGGGCGACAGGAAGCCATAGTAGGCGGCGAGATCGAAGACGGTGCCGAGCCAGACGGTGAAGAGAAGCGCCAGGAGGATATGCGCGAAGACAGGGCTCTCGCGCCAGATGTAGCCCGACAATCCCCCGAGCCGGTAATGATAGTTGAGCAGGATGATCGGCGGCACCAGCGCCGCCACCGCAATGGCGATCGGAAGGTTGAAGCTCGTATCCATCAGCGGCCCGCCTTGATGAGCAGAGGGATGGCCAGGAGAACGATCAGGACGATGGCGAGGTCGAACGGGCTCAGCATAGCACTGCTCCGCGGACGTTGGCATGATCGTGCCACTATCGCCTGCGCTCTGCCCTGCCGCTGTTACCCGGGGAACAAAGGCGATTTTCTCCGCTAAGCGGCTTCCAGCAGATCGAGAAATTGCGCCGCTGCCAGCATCTCCGTGTGGCGGCGGGCGCGCCGGTCGGCGGCTTCGACGTCGACGCCCCAGCGCGCGATCTGCCAATCCTCATCGACGTGGGCCTTGGCCCACGCCTCCTCCGGCGTCAGATGTCCTCGCGCCACCGCCATGGCGAGGAAGGCCGAGCCGGTGAGCGTCGTCATCACGTGCAGACTTGCGAGCGCGAAGGCCCCGAACGGCGCCACCAGATCGCCGAAGCGCGACAGCGCCTCCGGGCTCTGGGTCACGGGCATGATGCCCTCGGCGAGGAAGAACCGCGCCCCGCTCGCCTCCTCCACCCAGCGCAGCACCGGGTCCCATGCGGCCGCCTGGATCTCCGCCAGGGCTTCCGGCGCCTCGGCGCGGTAGCAGATGAGATCGCTACCGGCAAAACGCACGATGTCCGCCGCAACGTCCGCCATCGTGCCGGTTACGCCATCGATGGCGGTGATGGCGAGCTTCGACAGCGGCATCGTCGCCGGATCGATATGCTCGCCCTGAGCGGCCCACTCGGCGGCGATCGCCTCCGCCAGCGGCCGCGTCGGCACGGTGAGGTGGAGCTTTTTCGGGGTGCGCACGGCGCGGCCGTCGAGGAGGACCTGATAGCCGCCTTCCGCCTCGCTGACGCTCACGGCCTTATAAAAACGCTTGGGGTGCGGTGGCCGCAATGCCTCCCGGCCCGGCACTTTAGCTGTGCCCTTCGGCGGCTCGGGGGTATCGCCCGGCTCGCTCATGCGGCCCGCTCCCGCGCAGCGAAATAGGCGTCCACTCCCGAAAGAAGCCGGTCGCATTCGCCGACGACGGCGTGCGCACCCGCCGCGTGGAGCTCGTCGGGCGAATGGTAGCCCCAGCCGACCCCCAGCGCGCCGGTGCCCGCCGCGATCGCCATTTCCATGTCGAAGGTTGTGTCGCCCACCATGACGGTGCTTTCCGGCCCGACACCCGCCTCGGCCATCGCCGCGTGCAACATGGCGGGATGGGGCTTGGAAGGATTGTTGTCGGCGGTCTGCACCGTGATGAAGCGCCTCGCCCAGTCCTCGCGGGCAAAGAGCCGGTCGACACCCTTGCGCGACTTGCCCGTCGCGATGCCGAGCACGACGTCGTCCCGCGCAGCCATCGCCTCTATCGCTGCGCCTATGCCGGCAAAAAGCGGCTCGTGCAGTGCGGGATCGCGGCGGATTTCGAGGAACGCAGACTTATAGCGCTCGACGAGCGCTGCGCGGAGTTGTGCATCATGCTCGGGCGCCAGCGCTGCGAACGCTTCCGGCAGCGACAGGCCGACGATGGCGAGCGTCGCCTCCCGTGCCGGCGGCGTCAGCCCAAAGCCGGAGAACGCGTGCACCATCGCCTCGCAGATCCCGTTCTGGCTATCGACGAGGGTGCCATCGCAATCGAGCACGACAAGCTTCATCAGCCCTTCTCCTGATAGCGGTCGACATCGAGCCCGAGAAGTTCCCACGTGGCGCGCATATGGTCGGGCAGCGGCGCCGTGACGTCGATCTTGCCGCCGGTATAGGGATGCGGCAGCACGAGCCGGCGGGCGTGCAGGTGCAGCTTGTTCTCGATCTGCTCGGCGGG
>DASRYA010000027.1:0-18122 GCA_035687305.1 Hyphomicrobium sp.
TCTCTGGCCAGTTTCTGGCGGGCGCCCATGCGCGCGCGAATTCTCTTTATCCCGTAACGCTCAACCGGCAGTCGCTACTTCCGATCGGAAAGGGGCGTTGCACGCCAAGCGGCTAGCGATGCCGTTTCAGCGGGAGCAACAGGTTCGCGCCCTTGCGTGTCCCCGTGCTTCGCAATCCCAGCTCGTGCAGGTCGGGTCAGGCTTCAGCACTGAAGCGCGCCGCACGATCAATCGGCTTTGGGCAGACTAGCGCGGAACCGGCGCAAATCAAAGCTTTTCTTTGCGACCAATTATGACTGTATCCGCATCGCCACACAGCGTGTATGGCCGCCAAGGTCCTGATATCGGCATACTTCTGCATTGCGTGTCTTAACGAACCCTTGCTGCAACACCGAAGCCACAGCGTCAGCTTGGCTCGCCCCCACCTCGAGGACCACCCAACCCGTCAGTATGCGATCCAATCCCGCAGCGATTCTGCGGTAGATGCTGAGCCCATCCTCGCCGCCGTCGAGGGCGGCGTGGGGGTCGTAATCTCGTACCTCCGGGCTGAGGCTAGCGATCTCCGCCCGCGCGATATAGGGCGGGTTGGAGATGACGAGGTCGAACGGGCCTTCAATGCCATCGAGGACATCGTGCCGCGCGAAGTCCGCACGCCCGGAGAGCCCCAGCGAAACGGCGTTGCGAGCCGCCGTGTCGAGCGCTTCCTCGCTCACGTCGGTGCCCAGCCCGGTGGCGAGCGGCAGCTCCGCGAGCAGCGTTAGCAGCAGGCACCCCGTGCCCGTGCCGATATCGAGAATGCGGATCGGGCGCCCAGTCCACCGTTCGCGCTCCGCGATACCAAGCACCGCCCCGATGAGCGTTTCGGAATCGGGACGCGGATCGAGCGTCGCCGGCGAAAGGGCAAACCGCCGCCCATAGAACTCTCGCTCGCCGAGAATGCGCGATAGCGGCTCATGCGCGCACCGGCGCGCCAGCAGCCCATCGAGGCGTTCGCGCACGCCGGGACCTAGTGGCTGCTCCGGCCGCACGATGATCTCTTGCGTCGGCAGGCCGCTCGCCGCCGATACGACGCGCCGCGCCTCGCGCGCGGTATCCTGGATGCCGGCGGCCGTAAGCGCTCGCTGCGCGATCCGCACAGCTTCTCCCAGAGAAACGGCGGTCTCAGGAGGCATTGCGTTCGAGGTCGGCAAGCTGGCTCGCCTGATAGTCCATGGTCAGAGCGTCGATCATCTCATCGAGCGCCGAACCCTCCAGCACCGCATCCAGCTTGTGCAGCGTCAGATTGATGCGGTGATCGGTGACGCGGCCCTGCGGAAAGTTGTACGTGCGGATGCGCTGCGAGCGGTCGCCCGATCCGACCTGCCCTTTGCGGGCCTCGGCCCGCGCGCTGTCCACCTTTTCCCGCTCCAGCTCGTATACGCGCGAGCGCAGCACCTGCATGGCGAGACGCCGGTTCTGGTGTTGCGACTTCTCCGCCGAGACGACGATAATGCCCGTCGGCAAGTGGGTCATGCGCACTGCGGAGTCGGTTTTGTTGACGTGCTGGCCGCCTGCGCCGCCCGCACGCATCGTATCGATGCGGATGTCCTCGGGGCGGATGTCGATGTCGATATCCTCGGCCTCGGGCAGCACCGCCACGGTCGCCGCCGAGGTGTGGATACGCCCGCCGGTCTCCGTCTCGGGGATGCGCTGCACGCGGTGCACGCCGGATTCGAACTTCAGTTTGGCGAAAACGCCCTCGCCAGAGACCGAGGCGACGATTTCCTTGTAGCCGCCGAGGTCGTTCTCCGAGATCGAGATGATCTCGACCTTCCAGCCGTGCAGCTCCGCATAGCGCGAGTACATGCGAAAGAGGTCAGCCGCGAAGAGCGCCGCCTCGTCGCCACCCGTGCCCGCGCGAACTTCGAGAATGGCGCTGCGCTCGTCGGCGGCGTCCTTCGGCAGGAGCTGGATCTTCAGTTGCTGCTCGAGCGCCTCCACCCGCGGCTCGAGCGCTTCGAGGTCGGCGCGCGCGAGTGCCGCCATCTCACGGTCTGGGCCGGCATCCGCGATCAGCGCGTTGAGGTCGGCCCGTTCCCTTTCCGCGGCCCGCAGCGCCTCGATAGTTTCCACCACCGGATTGAGCGCTGAGAATTCCTTCGTCAGCTTGGCGTACGCCGCCTGGTTGACCCCGGCATTCAACTCCGCCTGAATCGCGGCCCAGCGCCCGATCATCTTATCGAGCTTTTCCTGCGGGATGCCGGCCATTGCTGTCTTGGAGCTCGCGGATGTTGGAGGGAATGCCAGCAGCGCCCCAGGGGCGCGCCGGTGCAGCTTTCAGCTTGGGAGATAGTAGGTACCGCGCTTCAGCGCGCCGCATCTAATCCGATTGGGCGGCCGTCTGCAATTTGTCGCTTCGCCGGGTGCGCGGGTCGGGCACGTCGATCCAGCGCAGGCCATCACGCACCGGGGCAAATTGCACGATCACATAATTCTGCGCACCGCGGACGATGCGCTTCATGGAGGGGGGAAGCTGCGAGACCGCCGCCTCCAGCACCGCCGTCTGGGTGATGAGCAGGATCATCGCCACGCCCATGGTGACGGTGAACAGCGCCATGCCCGGCCGGCCGGCGTGCTCGTTAACCACATCGCGCACGTTCCGCGCCGCTGCGGCCGCACGCCGTCCGCCACCGCCGAGAGCTCGGAGTGCCGCGCGCCCCCCATTGCCACCCATGGCCTTGAAAGCCGCGCGTCCCCCGCCACCCCTCAAAGCCTTGAGCAGTGGAGCGCCTTGGCGGCTGAGGTTCGGCAGGCGCGCTCGCCGCGGCGCGGCCGGTACCGGCGCGCGCGGCATGGCGATGAAAATCTGCTCCAGAGAATAGAGAACGGGGCGCGGATCGAGACCGGCAAAGCCGGCATAGGTGCGCACGATGCGGCACGTCTCTGGCCACGGCGGCAGAGCCGAAACCCGGCCCGCTTCCAGCGCTGCAACGATGTCGACGCGTGTCGATAGCGCTTGCGCGGCTTGCACCGGCGAAAGTTGCAGCGCTGAGCGCAGCTCGTGGAAGAAGCGGGCCACCTCGGCAGCGATTTGCTGCACCGGCGCGGGAGTTTGCGCGGCTTGATTTTGCGCTATCGGATTGGGCGCTTGCGCAGGCGCGTGCCGCGCACCCTGATACGGATGCGCAGCGGAATAGGGTCTTGCCGGCTCATAGCTCTTACGCATGACCAACGCCACTTACAAACGGAACGGGAAGTTCCCCCAAGGGCACCTATCGTCCGATGAAAGCGGGCGCTTGTCAAAGCCGAACGCAACGGCCGCTAGACGTCGATACCGTCCGATTTTGCAAGGCTATCGAGCTGCTCGCGGATGTTGACAGTGCCATTCTCGACCAGCTCATCCACAAGTTTCGCTGCGCGCCCTGCGTTCAATCCCAGAATCATGGACTTGACCGGGCCGATGGAAGCGGGCGCCATCGATAGTGAGCGGAAGCCGAGCGCGATGAGCGCCATCGCCTCGATGGGCCGGCCGGCCATCTCACCGCACAGCGTGACGGGCACGCCGTGCCGCCTGGCCGACTGCACGAGCGATCGCAGCGCCCGCAACGGCGCCGGAGCGAGCGAGTCGTAGCGGCTACCGACGCGCGCGTTCGTGCGATCTGCCGCATACATGAACTGCATCAGATCGTTGCTGCCGACGGAGACGAAATCGACCTTCGGCATCAGCGCGTCCAGCTCGAAGAGCAGGCACGGCACTTCGATCATGGCGCCGACGAGGACCTTCTTCGGCGCCTCATGTCCCTTGGCGTCCATGATCGCGCGCTCTTTGTCGATGAGCACGCGCACCAGGTCCATTTCCCTGGCCATCGAGACCATGGGGATCATCACCCGCAGCTCCTGGCCAGCGGCGGCGCGCAGCAAAGCGCGCACCTGCGTGCGCAGCAGTGCGGGACGGTCGAGCCCCATGCGCACCGCACGCCACCCCATGGCGGGGTTTTCCTCCTTCGGCTGGCGCAGATAGTGCAGCACCTTGTCGCCGCCGATGTCGAGCGTGCGGAACACCACCGGCTTGCCATCCGCGCGCGCGAGAATGGCGCTGTAGGAATCGGCCTGCCGCTGCACCTTCGGCAGCGTATTCGACAGCATGAACAGGAGCTCGGTGCGGAACAGCCCGACGCCGTCGGCGCCCGAATCCTGCAAATGCGGCATGTCGACGATGAGACCTGCATTGATGTGCAGATCGACCTTCACGCCGTCGCTCGTCACCGCCGGCACATCCCGCAGCGCGCGATACTGACGCTGCCGCCGGGCGAGGAAGCGCACCTTGTCGGAATAGGCGGAGATGACATCCGTCGATGGCCGCAGATGCACCTCGCCGGTCATCGCGTCGACGATCGCCGCGTCGCCCGCATTCACCCGCTCGACGATGCCACGCGCCTGACCGACCGCGGCGATGCCCAGCGCCTTGGCGACGATGGCGACATGGCTCTGACCGCTCCCGTCCTCCACGATCAGGCCGCGCAGACGGCGCCGGTCGTAGTCCAGAAGCTCCGCAGGCCCCATGGTCCGCGCGACCAGGATCGTGTCGGGCGGCAGCGCGGATGGCGCATCGGCGCTCGTGATGCGCCCGGCCAGGATACGCAGCAGCCGGTCCGACAGATCGTCGAGATCGCGCTGGCGCTCACGCCAATAGGCATCGTTCTGGCGCAGCATGCGCGCGCGTGTGGAGTTCTGCACGCGCTCGACGGCAGCCTCGGCCGTGAGGCCGCCCTCCACCGCTTCGCGCAGACGCCGCTCCCAGCCCTTGTCGTGGGCGAACATCCGGTAGGCTTCGAGCACGTCGCGGTGCTCGCCGGCCCCCGACAGATGCTCGTGGTCGAACATCTCGTCCAGCGAAGACCGCAGAGCCGAGATCGCGATCTCGAGCCGCGTCAGCTCGGCCGCCGGATCCTCCGCCATCAGGTGTGTGACGACGATGCGCGGCTCGTGCAGCACGACATGCCCGAGCGCGATGCCCTCCGCCATCTGCTCGCCCGGGATCACAGCCGACAGCGAGCGTTCGAGCTCGATGGCCGTGCCCGCGCCCGCGACGGCGCCGGTAACGAGATGCTCGGCAACGACCATCGCCGTCGCCTGCAGCACCTCGACATCCTCGTCGGAATATTCCTTCTGCGTGCGGTTCTGCACGACGAGCACGCCGAGCACCTGGCCCGAGCGGCCGATCGGAACCGCCAGCAGCGAATGGTAGATCTCCTCCCCCGTCTCCGGGCGATAGGAGAATGCCGGATGGCTCGAGGCCTCGGGCTCGTTGACGGTGACGTTGAGCTCCGCGCACCGCCCGACGAGGCCCTCGCCGCGGTTCATGCGTACAACGTGCACGGCTTTGGGGTTGAGGCCCTCGGTGGCGAACAGCTCCAGTGAGCCGTCCTGCCGCTTGAGGTAGATCGAGCAGACCTCCGCGACCATCACGCCGGCGATCTGCTTGACGATCTTGTCGAGACGCTCCTGGCCGTCACCCGGTTCGGACATGATCTCGCGCAGACGCCGCATGATCACACGCAGCGCCGGCTCGGCTGTCATCACTCGTGGCTCGTCACCTCGCCTTTGCATTGGTCGTGCCACCCGGGTGGGAGCCGCCGGAGGGCGGCTTCAGTGCTCGACCGTGCGCGGGACTTTCGCGCTCAGTCTGCGTCGAGACCATAAATAGAGTGCAGTGTCCTCACGGCAAGCTCGGCATATGCCGCGTCAATCAGGACGCTGATTTTGATCTCAGATGTGGTAATCGCCAGAATATTGATGCCCTTGCTCGACAGGGCTTTGAACATCATGGCGGCAACACCGGCATGGCTTCGCATGCCGATGCCGATGACGGAGATCTTGGCGACGTCCGCCGAGCTCTGCACTTCGAACTCGCCGATCTCCGATTTCGCCGCTTTCAATGTTTCCAGCGTGCGCGGCAGCTCGGTCGCCTGCACGGTAAAGGTCATGTCGGTGTGTTTGCCATCCGGCGTGACGCTCTGGATGATCATGTCCACGTTGATGTTGGCATCGGCCAGCGGACCGAAGATGCGCGCAGCGACACCCGGCTTGTCCTCGACCTTGATGAGCGTCACCTTGGCCTCGTCCTTGACGTAGGCAATGCCGCTGACGACCTGCGTTTCCACGATCTCATCCTCATCGCAAACAATAGTGCCGATGTCTTCCAGGCGGCCAATCTCGACGGGCGCCATCGCCTCCGGCGCCACGAAGCTCGAAAGCACGCGCACCCGCATCCTGTTGACCATCGCAAGTTCGACGGAGCGCGTCTGCAGCACCTTGGAGCCGAGCGAGGCCATCTCCAGCATTTCCTCGTACGACACCTTCGGCAGGCGCTTCGCCTTCGGCACGATGCGTGGATCGGTTGTGTAGACACCGTCGACGTCGGTGTAGATGTCGCATACATCGGCCTTGAGCGCGACGGCCATGGCAACCGCACTCGTATCCGATCCGCCGCGGCCCAGCGTGGCGATGCGCTGGCGCTCGGGCTCGATCCCCTGGAACCCGGTGACGACCGCAACCTCGCCCTCGTCGAAGCGGCGGCGCAGTTCCGAGCCGTCGACGCCGACGATGCGCGCCGAACCGTGGGCGGCACTGGTCGTGATCGGGATCTGCCAGCCCTGCCAGGAACGCGCCTGCAGCCCCATCGATTGCAGCACGATGGCGAGGAGACCCGCCGTCACCTGCTCGCCGGTGGCAACGACGGCATCGTATTCGCGCGCATCGTGCAGCACGGAAGCTTCGCGCACGTAGGCGACGAGCTGATTGGTGACCCCCGCCATGGCGGAGACGACCACGCAGACCTTGTTGCCCGCGTCGACCTCACGCTTGACGTGTCGCGCCACATTGCGGATGCGCTCGACGTTGGCGACGGAGGTGCCGCCGAACTTCATCACAACAACAGCCATCGCGCTTCCCCGCCGTGCGGCCTTCGCTACAGGTTGGTAGGATTGGACATTTCGTGGCGCCGGACGCACGGATGCGCGGCCGGTCCATTCGGCGCAAACAGCCTGGGGCAAGCAGGAATCCCGTTTACGCGGCGTTCTCTTAACGACATCCCACGGTTATCGCAATATCCCGCGCCTTGACATTCTGTTTCCCACCCTACGGTATCTGCCCATGCAGACCGACCCGCAGACCGGCCCGGCAGAGGGCCCCCCACCGCCGGCCAATCTCGATCCGGCCGAGGTGGAACGTTTTGGCCGCCTCGCCGCCGAGTGGTGGGATGCGAACGGCAAACTGCGCCCGTTGCATAACCAAGGCCCCGCACGGCTCAGCTTCGTTCGCGAGCACCTCGTGCGCCATTTCGCCCGTTCCGCAGACCGGCTGAAACCTCTGACCGGTCTCAGAATCGTCGATGTCGGCTGCGGCGGGGGCCTCGTCTCGGAGCCGCTGGCCCGTCTCGGAGCCGAAGTCACCGGCATCGATCCCACCGAGGATTCCATCGCCGTCGCGCGCCGGCACGCCGAGGCCCAGGGCCTCGCCATCGACTACCGCACGACCTCGGTTGAGCAGCTTCTGGCCGAGGGAGCACGCTTCGATGCCGCCGTCTGCATGGAAGTGATCGAGCATGTCCCTGACCCGGCCGCCTTCGTGCGCAGCCTCGGTGGGATCGTGCGCCCGGGCGGGCTCGTCATCATGTCCACCCTCAACCGCACGTGGAAATCCTACGGCCTCGCCATCCTCGCCGCCGAATACGTCCTCGGCTGGCTGCCCCGCGGCACCCACGACTGGAACCGCTTCGTGACCCCGGAGGAGCTTGGCCGCTTCCTCGGCGACGCCGGCTGCGGCCACCCCGAGTTCTCCGGCATTATCTATGATGTCATGTCGGATACCTGGCGCCTCAGCCCGGACACCGGCGTGAACTACATCGCTGCCGCCCCGCGACTGCCCGGCTGAAGCTCACGAAAAGCCGCCCAACGGACCGCCACAGCGGCCGGCTCGGGTTGCAAAGGCATCGCGCGGAACAGAGAAACCTTAGCCCGCGTTCCATAATGGGACGACAAGGCTAATGAGCTTTCGGAGCGGAGCGATGCATCCTTCTGCTAGGAATACATCATTTTGCAAAACGTGGATGCTGGCAATGGTGCTTGGCGCCGCCGTCGCGTGCGCTGGCTGCCAGTCGCCGATGTATTCCGGGATGCCAGAGGACGACTTCAGCCGCGGCACGGCTCCAACCTACGCTCCGGGCACATATGAGCCGCCCTATCAGGTCGGCGGCCAAGCCGCCGAAGAACGGGAGGAAGACGAAGCCGCCCCGCCTGTCCAGGCTGAAGTGGAACAAAAATACCAATACCGCGGCGGCCGCGATCCGGTGACGGGGCGCGCTAAAACCCAGATGTGAGCTTCCGCCCCGCTACCTGACGCGCACCGAGCCTTTTACGGCCCCTGCGCCACCTGCGGCTCAGCCTTAGCGCCGGCCGGAACGTTCGCCGCCAGGAACCGGTCGAGGCTTTCACCCCAAAGATCCCAGCCCGCGCGATCGTCCGCGATGGCATGTCCTTCGTGGCCATAGGCCCTCAGCGGCACGTACTCGACGCCACCGCCGCCCGCCTTCCAGGCCGCAGCCATCTGCGCGGCAAGCTTCGGTCCGAAATAGCTGTCGTTCTGCGCATAGAGCCAGAGGGTCGGTGCGCGTGCCGTGTGCGCATATCGACCTGCCGCCTCGATGAGCTCGGATTCACCGCACACCGCGCCGTTACGGCCCCACGCGTGCCCGCCCCGCCCTCCGGCGAAATTAACAACCGCAGCAACGAGATCCGGGCGCGAGCCGGCGAGCGCCAGCGATGCCCAGCCGCCCGTCGAGATGCCCGCAACGACAATGCGCGCCGGATCTACGAACGGTTGCTGCGCCATGTAGGAGACCGCCGCGCCGACATCCTCCGCAGCGATGAGACCGGAACGGTAATGATGCGGGCTCGTGCAGTCGCCGATCGCCTCGACGAGATCGCCGCCCGTCGCGCCGTGGCCGCGCCGCTGTGGCAGCACGACGGCGTAGCCCCGCTCCACGAACCAGCGCGATAGCCAGTAATAAACCGGCATGGAAACTGAAACGCGGTTCGCTTCGGACGTGCCGTGATTGATGACCACGAGCGGGAGGCGCGCGTTCCCGCTGTCCGCAGGACGGAACACCGTTGCCCGCTGCGCAATGGCCGGATCACCGCTGGGCAGCAGCCAGAACTGTTCGCGCATGCGCTGACCTTCAGGGCCGAAGGGGCCGAAGATCGAGCCGACAGTCGCACTCGGATCGGCACGTAGCGGCCCGCCGCCCAACGTGAGCACCGGTAGCGCCAGCACAAAGACCGCTACAAAACGTGCCGCGTGCCACCAGATGGCGCACGCCCTTGCGAAAATCCCAGGCAACAGTCCCCTCCTTCGGCGGCGCCAGGCGCAGAAGGTGCCGGCGCGCGGAGGGGAGTATCAACGAAATCCTGTGGCAACGTCGAGGCTAAGATTGGCGCAGTTTTTCAATTCGTTATGCGCATTGTGATGGAAAGCCGGCGGGTACGCGCTATTCCGCGCTTCGCACCCGCTCCATCTGGATCGTAAATTAACGCTGTGCGTCTCGCCCACGGCGACGCCGGCCCGCGACCAGTGTGCTTTCGAACGAGATCGGGTCACTCGCCGGAAAAGTCTGCTCCAGCGCGTCGTCGAGCTCGGCGTCCTCTGCGGCCCTCTTCTCAGCCTCTTCATCGTGGAACTGCGTATGCCCCGGCATGCGTTCCGGCGTCGCCGGATTTTGACCAGGGATATGGCCCGGCTCCAGCGGATCGGGCATTGCCGTCTTCTTCTCGGTATCCTTGCGCGCCATGTTCACCTCACTCGCACTCTCCCTGAAAGGCGGCAGCGGGTGGATTTGTTCCCTGTAGGATACCGCGACAGCCTGCGTGGGCTCACCGGGCCGGCTTGTGGCAGAGCGGCATCAACGGGCATCGCTCTGTGCCCGCCCCAGGAACGCCAATGGGTTAACGCGAATTATCCGCATTCTGCGAATAGCTGGGTTGGGATGGATTTCCGCGTAGATTGACAAGCGGCCACGCTCAAAACACATCTCGTGCAGCTTGTGCAGCTCGCGCACACCGTAACCAGCTCCCAACAATCGTGACCAGGTAGCCTCGATGACCGTTAGCCGAAGGGAACTTCTTGCGACCGGAGGGCCATGGGCCCTCATGCTCACTATCGTGGGCATCGCGCCGCTCCGCGCCGCCGCCCCACCGGCCTTCCGCTTGGGAGACGCCCTGCCCTTCAGCTTCGAGGAGCTGCGCACGCGCGCAAAGGAGCTCGCGGCTAAACCATATGTCACGCCGGCCCCGCCTCCGGAGATCGTTGCGCACGTCGACTTCGACGCCGCCCAGAAAATCCGCTTCCGTGCCGATCGCGCACTCTGGCCGTCGGGCCCCGGCACATTCCCCGTGCGGCTCTTCCACGTGGACAAATACAATTCGCTCCCTGTCCGCATCAACGAGCTGAGCGATGGCAAGGCCCGCGAGATCGTCTATTCCGCCGATAGCTTCGACTACAAGGATCCCGCATTCGCCAGCAAGTTGCCCGCGGATCTCGGCTACTCCGGCTTTCGCATCATGAACGGCCGCGGCCAGGAGACGGACTGGCTCGCGTTCCAGGGCGCCAGCTATTTCCGCTCCTCCGGCGAGGATGACCAATACGGCGCGTCCGCACGGGGCATCGCGATCAACACGGCGATGCCCGAGCCTGAGGAATTTCCGCGCTTCGTCGAGTTCTGGCTCGAGGAGCAGTCGGACGACAAAGCTTCGATCGTCGTCTATGCGCTGCTCGATGGTCCCAGCATCACCGGCACCTACCGCTTCGAGGCCAGCAAGGGCCGCGTACCGATCATCGACGTCACCGCCGATCTCTTTGCGCGCACCGATATCGACCGCGTCGGCATCGCCCCGCTCACCAGCATGTTCTGGTACGGCGAGAACGACCGCCGCTACGCCACCGACTGGCGCCCGGAAATCCACGACAGCGACGGCCTCGCCCTGTGGACCGGCACCGGCGAGCACATCTGGCGCCCGCTCACCAACTCCCCGCAGGTGCGCACCAATTCTTTCCTCGACGCTTCGCCCAAGGGCTTCGGCCTGATGCAGCGCGACCGCGACTTCGCCGAATACCAGGACGACGGCGCATTCTATAATCGGCGCCCGGGCATCTGGGTCGAGCCGCGGGGAGACTGGGGCGAGGGCGCAGTGCAGCTCGTCGAGATCCCGACCGATGACGAGATCCATGACAACATCGTTGCCTACTGGGTGCCGAAAGCGCCGGTGAAGGCGGGCGATGAGTTGCGCTATGCCTACAAGCTCCACTGGGCCAACGACGAGCCCAATCCGCCGGTCAACATCGGCCGCGTCGTCGCGACATACACGGGGGCAGGCGGCGTTCCCGGGGCCCGCAAGCAGGAGGACGTCAACAAGCGCAAGTTCGTCATCGACTTCGTCGGCGGTCCGCTCGCCACCATGGAGCAGCGCTTCGACGTGACGCCGGTGATCTCCCACTCCCGCGGGCGCGTCGACAACGCCTACGTGATCAAGGTGGTCGGCACCGATCGCTGGCGTGCACTGTTCGATCTCGCAACAGAAGGCGATCAGCCCGTCGATCTGCGGTGCTACCTGCGGCTCGGTGACGAGACGCTCTCCGAGACCTGGCTCTATCAGTGGGTACCGACAGCCTGACCCGCGTTGTCCGGCGGCAGAATGGCTAGAGGTACGGCGAGCTGCGCGTAGGCGCGGGCGGCGCATCCGCATCTTCCGAAGGCCTCTGGAGCGCACGACTTCGCAAGGTTAGTCACGCGTTGAGCAATTAGCCGCGCGGCCGCCGCGCCACATGAAAAAATATCAAATAATCCATCGGCATGGGAGAGGAACGCACGGAGCCCCGCGCCCGTTTACGCCTCCAGCTAATTCCGTACAGCGGCAGGAGCGAACCATCCCATGATCGACGGATTTCACTGGACTCGCGCGCTATCGAAGCAGCTGCGCTTCCTTTGTGAGGAAGTCGCACTGCTACCCGTGCCACAGCGCCTTAAGGCTCTCGCCGAGGCCGCGGACCGCATGCTCGCCACGCAAACCAGCCCGGATGCTGCTTTACCCACGCGCCCGCATGGCTACGCCGGAGCATCAGCCCGGATGCTTCCGGCAACCGTTGGCGTCATCGAGCTGCGGACCGACGAGCACGTCGCCCTGGTGCATTCCTGCAGCATCGAGGCCGATGCTGCATTGCGGAACCAAGAACCCGCAAGCGGCGTTGTGCCGCCGAAAGGAATAAGCCGATGACCTCAGTGCTGATCTGCGAGGACGACGCTCTTCTCGCTGCGGACCTCGCCATGAGCGTGGAAGACGCCGGCCACCGTGTGATTGGCGTCTGTGCCAACGCGCACGACGCGTTGAAGGCAGCAAGCTACGATCTGCCGGATGTCGCGTTCGTCGACCTCGAGCTTGCCGATGGACGCACCGGCAACGTCATCGCTCAGTCGCTTTACGCCATGGGCGTGAAGGTCGTCGTGCTCTCCGGACATCCGAACATCGGTGTGGGCCTCGGCACCACCCCCCACACCTATGCAGCCAAGCCCACGAGCCCCGACATGGTTGCGAGCCTCCTCAATCCCCCCGCTCGCCGTCGCCCGGCTCGCCGCGTCGACGCTCAAACCGACCGTATTTGCTGACCAGCGGCAGCGCTGGACCAGACGGCCCCGCGCTGCCGGTCAGCAAGTGAGTTGCGTCGTGAAACGGAGATGCGGGTGCGCACCTATCGTCGCGCTGGCATCTCCGTTCGCGCCGTATCGAGGTGCGCATCGCGCAAGGCCGGAAACAGCTTTGCCCACACCGCCGTGAGCATGATCGATCCGACGCCGCCGAAGATCGCCGCGCCGACCGGACCGAGAAAGCGCGCGACGACGCCACTTTCGAATTCCCCGAGTTCGTTCGACGCGCTGATGAAAAGGCTCGACACGGCGGTGACGCGTCCCCGCATCGGATCGGGCGTGACGATCTGAATGAGCGTCTGGCGGACGAATACGGATACGGCATCGGCGGCCCCCAGCGCCGCAAGCGCCAGCATCGACAGCCACACCCACGCCGACAGCGCAAAAAGGATTGTCGCCGCGCCATAGCCGGCGACCGACACGAGCATCCAGAACCCTGCATTGCGCTGGATCGGACGCGTGCTGAGCGCGAACGCCATCAGGCCTCCGCCGATCGCGGGGCCTGAACGCAGCAGACCGAAACCATCGGGTCCGATGTGCAGCACGTCGCGGGCAAACACGGGCAGCAGCGCGGTGACACCGCCGAGCAGCACCGCGAAGAGGTCGAGCGAGATCGCACCGAACACGATTTTGTTCGACCACACGTACGAGAGCCCCTCGGCGATGAGCTGCAAGCGCCGCCCGCCTTGATGCTCCGGCTTCGTATTGCCGCCGATGAACCACACCGCCACGGTGGCACACGCATAGAGCGCGGCCGCAGCGCCATAGGAGATCGGCACGGAGATCGCGGACAGCACGCCGCCGAGCCACGGCCCGAGGACCATGCCCATCTGCATGCCGAGGGTGTTCCACCCGATGGCGCGCGGCAGGACTTCACGCGGCACCAGCATGGGCCCGAGCGAGGCGCCGGCCGGCATCGTAAAGGCGCGCGCAACGCCGAACAGCCCGGCGACGGCGAAGATAGCAAAGAGGCTCGGATGATCGGCGCTGGCGTTCGTGGCAAGGCTCGCCGAGCAGAAGAACTGCAACAGGCAGCACGCGATGAGAATCTTGCGCCGGTCGTATCGATCGGCGGTCTCGCCCGCCAGCAGCACGAACGCGAGCATCGGCACGAACTGCACCAAGCCGATCATGCCGACGAGGAACGAGGAATACTCGACCGAATGATCGACGCGCGCGATGGAGTAGACCTGCCAGCCGAGCGTCACGCTCTGCGTCAGCATCGCGATGGTCGAGAGAAGACGCCCGGTCAGAAGCAGGCTGAAATCCGGATACCGCCGGAACGGGTGCTCGATGGCTAGGCTCATGCTCTGTGTTCGACATGGCTCCGCGCCTCGCCGCCCCGTGTCAGGGAGCGGCAGGCTCGCGCCCTTCTATTGCAGGGCGCGGCGGCGGTCGATATGGGCCTTCGTCGCTACATTAATGTTTCCCGCGGGCAACATATCCGGCTGGGCGAGGCGGCTCGGACGCTAAGCGTGAGCCTCGAAGGCCAGCTCGCACTATCCTAGACCATGATCAGACCATGATCGCTTCGGACCACTACCAGTCCGCAGCGTCGATCATCGGTCTAATCAAGGGCGAAAGTGCTTCCGGAAAAGTGGACACCAGTTTTCCGATGAGAAGCACGGTAGATGGAGAGTGCTTCCGGAAAAGTGGGAACCGGTTTTCCGATAAGAAGCACGACCAAACAATGGTCTAGAGCCGTTCTGCGTTTCCACCTAAACCGGAACGGCTCTAGATGCGTTGGAGCGCGCCACCTTGTGGCAGCGCGCTCCGGGGGTTTCGAGGGTAGGAGCCTCGAATTTCAAGCTGCGCCCCGCGCCAGGCGCCGGGGACGGTCGGTCGGCCAGCAGCGCGAACCGCACGCCGCCGTACACGGCAAGGCCGGCGTCACATGCTATCGGGCAGAGGCCTCCGAACGATCGGAGCCCCTGGCGATGCCGTCGCCAACCCACTCCGACAGTCGATCGGCACGCCGCACTTTCCGTCACCAAGTCGTGCCCGCCTTGACCACGTATGTGCGCCCCGGCAAGGGATAGGCATTGTACGTGCCGTAGGCTGACGTACTGGCGACAGCATAGTCGAAATACTCGACGTCCGTGAGATTGGCTACTCCGGCCGACCAGAAGAACTGATCGAACTGCCCACCGACACGCACATCTACTGTGGTGTATGACCCGATCATCGGCTGGAAGTTCTGCTGGTCGTTGTCCATGCGACGATCACCGACATATCGCACCACGGTATCGAGCGTCAGCCATTTGTCGACGATGTCCCATGAGACACCCACGTTGCCCGTCCAGCGCGACACCAGCGGCACCTGGTTGCCGGCGTTCGGTCCCTCCCGGAATATCGCGTCCGTATAGGTGAGATTTCCGCTGAGACGGACGTTCTTCATCACTTGCCAGCTTGCGATCGTTTCCACACCGCGCCGGCGTGTGGGATCCAAATTCAAATTGATGAAGTTCACGGGATCGTAGTGCAGCTCGTCCGTCAGGCGCATGTCGTAATAGCTGGACTGGATTTGGAACTGCCCAAATCCCAGCCTGATGCCTGCTTCCCAATCGTGAGAGGTCTGGGTTCGCACGGCATAGTTCGGTGAGTTCGGCCATGGCGTGGAACCGATGCGCTCATCGACATTCGGCACCCTGAAGCTGCGCGCCGCGCGACCGAACACTGTCAGCTCGCGCGTAACCTCCTGCTCGGCCCCCAGATGCCATGCATAGTTTGTCTCGCTCGCATTCAGCGGCTGATCGAACAGACTGAGCGTATCGTCTGCGCGGGTCTTGTTGCGCTGGATGCGCCCGCCGGCGGACAACGATGTCGATGGCAGCAGGTTCACCGTTTGCTGCCAATAACCGGCAACCGATGACTGTTCGGCCTGATACACGTTGAAGGTTGCGACGCCCTTGGCGGGCCCTCGGCCGGATTCATATTCCGTGTCGAAGATATCGATGCCCGCGATCGCCCGTGACGGCAACCCCAGGAAAGGCGTCGTTATATTCACGCGCGGTGTGAGGGATTTGGTGGTGAGCTCGCTTTCGACAAAATACGTGCCGCCGAAGCCCGCCAACTGTTCCTTTCCTCGTATACCACCGTCAACGACGAGTTCGACACCGGGATTGACGAAATACGTGAAGCCAACCGTACCGCGCGCCTCCTGTTTGTCTCCGAAGTCGAGGGGCGAACTCGTGCCGCGGCGATCGGTGATGAGCTGGTTGATGCCATTGGCAGGATCGACTCTGCGAGCCCCTGGGTAGTTCAGCTCCTGATCTTCAGCGGCAACATTGATGTAGAAACTACCGCGCGCAAACGTCCAGCGAAGATCGGCGACTGCAGATTTCTGCTGCAGTTCGCTGTTCGTGCGGTAGCCATCCGATTCAATGGCATCGACGTTGACGAAGGCGGAGAAGGGTCCAGACGATCCGCTCGCGGTTATGTTGCCGAGCCTGGTCTGGAACGAGCCGATGCCGGCCTCTACGCGCCCTTGATTGGGCAGCCCCGCACCATGGCGCGTCACAATATTGACGACACCGCCAACCGCTCCATCGCCGTACAGCACCGCGCCCGAGTTTCCGCGCGTGATCTCGATGCGCTCGATAGAGTCCTTGGCGATCTTGGAGAGGTCGAAACCTTCCGAGTCCCAGTCATTCACTCTCCGCCCGTCTATCAAGACGAGCGTATTGGAAGTGCTCGCGGCACCGAAACCGCGCATATCGATTTTAGTCCCGACGCCGTTGACGCCTCCGTAGACGCTGGTTGTCTGTATGCCAGCCTCCCGCGCGATAATGTCAGGAAGCGTCACCTGAGGCGCCCGCTCGATCTGCTCGCGTGTGATCACCGTTGTCGAAGCGCCGGTGAGCCCGCCGCCGTTCGAGACTTGATCGCCAAGACCGGCGTTCGCCGCGCCACCGGCCCCAGCCTTCCCTTTAGCAGCGGCATTCGCCGTCCCGCTCAGGCGTGTGTTCGTCGGGTCGGATTTCTTTTTGACTGTCTTCTTCTTTGCGGTGGTCTCGACCTCGAGCGGCGGTAGCTCGCTGGTCACGGGCTCGGAGGCCGACTGGGCCGTGGCGCCTGTTGCGCTCGCCAATGCAATGGCCGACACCGTCAACGCGAGCACGCTCGCATGAAAAGTTTGAGCGGAAATACGCTCCAACAAACGCATATACACAGATAGCCCCCCGTTACGCAGACTGACCTCAGGGGAAGCTCGACATCACGCACGAATACTACAACGCATTGAGACGATGCCGCTCGACGCCCGACGCCTAACTGGGGCGACGGTCGCGAACCGGTCTCAATCGATTAGTGTCGGAAAATGACACCGTAGACTGACATGCCTGACGTAGCCCCTCTCGGTTGCACACATCAGTCGCCACTACGGTTTTCCGTTCCACCAAGCGTCCCGCATGGAGGATGGGCGACTTGCGGCGGCAGGTCTCCTGGCTCGCGGCTCGAGCGTTTCTCTCCGACCTTCCCGGTGGCCCAACGCGAGCCGCCAGTGGCATATGCGGAAGAAACTTGCCGCTTACAGTTGCGGGAGCAGCCACGGTCTTGGCGCCGCGCGCCTCACCGTGTTCCCATTTTCATCGGTTGTGCACATAGCGTCCACAACCGAAACCGTCGCGCCTTTAGAGCGCCCGAACGCCGTCACGATGTCAACGCGAAAGCCGTGGCCCCGTCCGCGATGGGCGCGAGTGGTACCGTTCTACAACACCCGGGCGATCCGCCCACGTTCGCGCATTTTGTGACCGCTAGACCAGCCAGCAGGGCGCCCCCTGGATAAAACGGCCACCATCCAGCACACGGATCCCGATCAATTACCGCCAGCCCGATGGGGCGCTCTAGGGCTTGGGATAGATCACCGTCCTGTCAGGCTGTACGACAGCACCAGTGGTGAGCGTAGCTTGCTCCAAGCGCCCTTCTCCCATGATGTGGAACACCGTTTCACCGCTGGCGATGAGATAGTCCGCGATGATGCGGCGGTGACATCGCCACCAGACGGCCTCCGAGCACATGATCGCGCAGCGCCGCTCGTGGCCCTCCCGCCGCAGATGCTCCAGCCCTTCGTGGAACGCCTCCGAGAGTGCGTAGTCCGCGTAGTTATGGAAGCTCCGGTTCGTCCAGAATCCGTTGACATCGGGAGGCAGGCTTTTGGCTTTGCCCCGAAGACCGCCGAGAGCGGCAATGTGTTCATAGGCAACGCCAAAACCTTCGAGGGCGCGCGGAAGCGTGTCAGCATTGAACTGCGGGTTCGCCCTCGACATCGGCATCTTTCTAACATCCGCTAAAAGCGCGATATCGGCGCCCCCGAGCAGCCCCGCAAACGCGTCCAAGCTCCGGTTGGAGTGCCCGATGGTGAAGAACGGATACGTCATTTTCTACCCGG
>DASRYA010000028.1:0-3128 GCA_035687305.1 Hyphomicrobium sp.
TCGAGCCCGTCCGTCACCGCGAACTCCAGCCCGCGGCTCGCCATGAGCTGCATGCCGACGCAGATGCCGAGGAACGGCCGGCCCTTGCCGCGCACCGCTTCTTCCAGCGCTTCGCGCATACCGCCGACCGCTTCGAGGCCCGCCTTGCAGTCGGCGAAGGCGCCGACCCCCGGCAGCACGATGCGATCCGCAGCGGCCACCACCGCGGGATCGTTCGTCACCGCGATGTCGGCGTCCGCTTCGCTTTCGCGCGCGGCGCGCTCGAAGGCCTTGGCCGCGGAATGGAGGTTTCCCGAGCCGTAATCGATGATGGCGACGCGCTGCATGTTGTCTGAGAGCCCTTACGCCTTGCTGTCCGCCGGCGCGTTCGGCCCGCGCAGGATGGCGTCCTTCGCCTGCGTGAAGGCGCGTCGCGTCCAGCTCGGCGGTGCCGCGGCAACCGGCGCGCTGCCCGCAGCCGGCCGGGGAATCTCCGTACGCGTCGGCAGCCACACCTCGAGGAAGCGGCGCTCGCAATCCTCCCGGTTGCGCCCCGACACCGTGCCGACGGGGCGCCAGCCGCGCCGCTCCAGCGAGGCGCTGTGCAAAGCGCCGGATTCGAATCCGAAGATGATCTGCACCGCGAGCAGGATCGCGTTGCCCAATTCCGTTTGCCCCGCAGAGCTGGCGGCCCACGCGATGAGCCCCGCAGCGCCCATGTAGATGGCGAGCTCCAGCCACATGCGCTTCACGAGCATCCACACCGGCGGCAGCGCCGCGGCATAGAACGAGAACCCGTCCCGGACGAACACGAGCTCCTCGGCGCTTTCCAGCCGATCGGCCGGCGCGTCCGGTGGCTCGAGCACGGAGTAGATGACCATGCGGTACTCTTGGCGTTCGGCTCAGCCCGTGAGCGAGCCCTTGGTGGAAGGCACACGGCCCGCCTGGCGCGCGTCCGCTTCCATCGCGGTGCGCAGCGCCCGGGCGAGGCCCTTGTAGCAGGTCTCGGCAATGTGGTGGTTGTTCTCGCCGTAGAGGTTTTCGACGTGCAGCGTGATGCCGGCGTTCTGCGCAAAGGCCTGGAACCATTCGCGGAACAGCTCGGTGTCCATCTCGCCGATCTTCGGCTGCGAGAAAGCGACCTTCCAGACGAGATATGGCCGGCCCGAGATGTCGACGGCGACGCGCGTCAGCGTCTCGTCCATCGGCAGGTGCACGTCGGCATACCGGGTGATGCCCTTCTTGTCGCCGAGCGCCTTCGCCACCGCCTGGCCGATCACGATGCCGGAATCCTCGGTGGTGTGGTGGAAGTCGATGTGGAGGTCGCCCTTCGCCTTGAGGGTGATGTCCATCATTGAATGGCGCGCCAGCTGCTCCAACATGTGATCGAGGAAACCGATGCCGGTCGACACGTCGAACGCGCCGGTTCCGTCGAGGTTCACCGTCGCGGTGATCTCGGTCTCCTTGGTATTGCGGGAAATTGTCGCCTGCCGCTTCAATTTAGGCCTCTTCAGGCTAGCTTGCCTCGTGGGAACCGAGCGTTTATCAGCTTGGACCGTTCCATTAAAGGGCCGCGCCACCCGGCTCGGCGGCCCTCATTCCCGGGTGCCACGCCATGCAAACCTCCGGCCCGTCGACCGAAGCCCCTGGCTCCTGGCACGCGACCACCATACTCACCATTCGTAAAAATGGTCGCGTGGTCATCGCCGGCGACGGCCAGGTGAGCCTCGGGGCCACCATCATCAAGGGCAACGCCCGCAAGGTGCGCACCCTCGGCAAGGGCGGGGTTATCGGCGGCTTTGCCGGTGCAACTGCCGACGCTTTCACGCTTTTCGAGCGCCTGGAAGCAAAGCTCGAGCAGTATCCCGGCCAGCTCACCCGCGCCTGCGTCGAGCTGGCCAAGGACTGGCGCACCGACCGGTTTCTGCGCCGCCTCGAAGCCATGATGCTGGTGGCCGACGCCGAGAGCACCCTGGTGCTGACGGGCACCGGCGACGTGCTGGAGCCGGAGCGGCAGGTCATGGGCATCGGATCGGGCGGCAACTATGCGCTCGCCGCCGCCCGCGCCCTCCTCGACCAGCCGCTCGATGCCGAGACGATCGCCCGCAAGGCGATGGCTATCGCCGCCGAAATCTGCGTCTACACCAACGACAATCTGGTGATCGAGAGTCTGCCCTCGACGCGGCAGGAATAGCGATCGGTCGCCGCGGGGGAGCGTTCGGATTATGGCGTGGGTCTACCTCCTTGTGGCGGGTGCGCTGGAAGTGGCGGCAACGGCGGTTATTCCGCTTTGCGGGTGGCCTCACCTCCAGCCGGCTCGGCTCCACCGCCTCGTCCTTCATCGCGGGGATGAGCCTCTTCTGCCTCAACCGCTCGCTCGAAGGCGTACCCCTCCGCACCGTCTGCGCCGTCTGGACCGGCATCGGCGCCGCCGGCACCGCCATGCTCGGCGCGTGGGCCATCGGCGAGGCGGCTCCGCAGCGCATCTTCGTCGGCCTCAAATTCGTCTCCGCGTAGATCGATAACACGGCTATGGTCCGCCCATGATCCGCGACGAGCACCTCGACCTCGGCATTGCCCAAGGCATCATCACCGCAGAGCAGGCTGCAAGGCTGCGTGCGCTTGCGCCAAGCGTGTCCACGGCGGCGGCGCAGGTCGTCGACGGCGGCGCCGCGCTCGATCCCGACGATGAGCGCTTCCGCCTCATCGGCGGCTTCAACGACATCTTCGTCGCCATCGGCGTGTTGCTGCTCGTCTCCGCGCTCTTCAGCCTTTCGAGCACCCTGGGCTTCGGTGTCGGGTTTGCCTTCATCGCCATGGCCGCCGCGTGGGCGCTGTCGGTCGTCTTCTCCCGTCGTCTGAAGCTCGCACTGCCCGCCATCGCGCTCGCGCTGATGTTTGCCGGCGCCGGCGGCATCGCCACCTACACGATCGTCGGCGGGCTGCTGCTGGCCGGTGGCGTGGCCGAAGCGGACTCGCTGAAACCCGCCTGGGCGCTGTTCAGCCTGGGCGCGGCGCTCTCCGCCCTCCTGCATCATCGGCGCTTTCGCGTGCCGATCGACACGGCGATTGCCGCCGGTGGTTTCGTGTGCGCCCTGATGGGGTTCATCGACATCGCCGGTCCCGAGTGGATGCAGGCCTATCGCCCG
>DASRYA010000029.1:0-14025 GCA_035687305.1 Hyphomicrobium sp.
GACGTTTCGCAAGCTTTCCGATAGCGAGAAGCAGGGGTTGAACGAGGCGAAGGCCATCGCGCTGATGGTGGCGCAGCCGTCGCTCATCAAGCGGCCGGTGCTCGATCTCGGTGGCGGGAAGCTGCTCGTCGGCTTCAAGCCGGAGATCTATGAGGCGGCGTTCGGCCGGTAAGTTTGCGGTGATGCAGGTGCGGCTTGCGAGGCAGCTCTCGCACGCACCGGTCATATCGGTGTCCGCTCCCATTCATACTTCGCCGACCGTTCTTGCCGAAGCGCGCCTAAGGCTGCGGCGCGTGATGCGTGCAGCCGTTGGGGGCAGCTTGCGTGGATCTCGGCCTGCGCCAGGATGACGTTGTGAGCAGGAGGCGCCTTGCGGATATGATATGCGTCTCCTTTGCGTGGAGCGCGCCCACCTGCATCGCTCAGGCGAGCATATCGCGTACCATCGGGGCGACCTTGGTGCCGTAAAGCTCGATGCAGCGCATGAGCTTTTCGTGCGGCAGGGCACCAGCGCTATATTTCATATCGAAGCGCGATGCGCCGAGCTCTTTGACGGTTGCGGCGATCTTGCGCGCAACGGTTTCCGGCGCGCCGACATAAAGCGATCCGCGCTCGGCCTCGTGGTCGAACTGGGCGCGCTGCATCGGTGGCCAACCCCGCTCCGCACCGATCTGGTCGTGCATGCGCTTGTAATCGGGCCAAAGCTCGTCGCGCGCCTGCGCATCGCTGTCGGCAACGTAGCCCGGCGAGTGGATGCCGATCGGTAGTTGCGGCGTTCCAAGCTGGCGAAGCGCGTTGCGATAGAGCTCGGTGTAGTGTCTGAAGCGCGTAGGGTCGCCGCCGATGATGGCCAGCATGAGCGGCAGAGCGTATTGCGCGGCGCGGATGACGGATTCCGGACTGCCGCCGACGCCGATCCAGGTCTTCAGCGTGCCGTGCTCGATGGGCGGAAAAACGCGCTGCTTCGTGAGCGCTGCCCGCGTGTCGCCGCGCCATGTCACTTCGTCCTCGCGGAGCAGCTTCACGAACAGATCGAGCTTTTCGGTGAACAGCTTCTCATACTCGCCGAGCGCGTAGCCGAAGAGCGGAAACGATTCCGTGAAAGAGCCGCGGCCGAGGATCACCTCGGCGCGGCCGTTCGAGGCGGCATCCAAGGTCGAGAAGCGCTGGAAGACGCGCACGGGATCGTCGGAGCTGAGAACGGTCACGGCGGAGCCGAGCCGGATGCGCTCTGTCTGCCCGGCGATGGCGGCGAGCACGACGTCGGGGGCTGAGATCGAGAAATCGGCGCGGTGGTGCTCGCCGACGCCGAAGAAATCGAGACCCACCCGATCGGCGAGCACGGCCTCGGCGATGACGTTGCGTATCACCTGGGCGTGCGGGAGCAGGCTCCCATCGGACGCTTTCGTGACGTCGCCGAAGGTATCGAGCCCCAGCTCCAGAGTTTGCGCCATATCCTCACCGAAGGTGTCAAGCCACGCAGAGAAGTGGGGGTTCGCGCGCAATTCGTCCAGTGCTGCGGCGTCAGCGCCATGGATGCGCTCGATCGCTCCGGGTCCTTCCGTTGTCTGATCCTTAACCCGCGTCTCGATCGTGTGTGATCAGCGAAGCGGTTTTTGCGTTCAGCACCGCTACTGCATCGCCCGGTGCAAGCCGCACCTGCAACCCGCGCTGGCCGCCGTTGACGTAGACGAGCGCGTGCGCGAGCGCTGTCTCTTCCATCACCGCCGGAACTTTGCGCATCTGTCCGAACGGGCTGATGCCGCCGACCTTGTAGCCTGTCAGGCGCTCCGCTTCGGGCGGCTTCATCATTTGCGCGCTCTTGCCGCTGAAGGCCGCCGCGAGCTTTTTCATCGAGACCTCGCGGTCGGAGGGCACGATGGCGCACACGGGCTTGCCGTCTACGAGTGCCATGAGCGTCTTCAAGACGCGCTCGGGGGCTTCACCGAGTGCCTCGGCCGCCTGCATGCCAGTGCGCTGGGCGTCCGGGTCGTAATCGTAGGTGTGCACGGTGAAACTCACGCCGTGCTTCTCCAGCATTTGCGTCGCGCGCGTCGCCTTGGCCACGGCAATTCTCCATCCGCCCCGCTCGGCTCAACCTTCGATGTCGAGCGGTCTGCCGAGGCATATCAGTCCCGGATAGGGATGGCTGCCGTAGGGTGCAATCTGTTTGAAGCCGAGGCGGCGATAAAGCGCGAGCGCGGGACGCATATGCGGCAGCGTATCGAGCTTCATCTCCCGATAGCCGAGGCTGCGGGCTGCTCCGATAATCGCCTCGACGAGCGCGCGACCGAGCCCCGAGCTGCGCACGGCGGGATCGACGTAGAGCCGCTTCATTTCGCATGCCGCATCATCGAGGCGGCGGAGCGCGACGCATCCGAGGACAGCGCCATCCTTGCCACGGGCGATGAGAAGCACGCCGCCCGGTGCTGCGTAAGCTCCCGGCAGATCCGCCACTTCCTCGATGAACCGCTGCGCCTCGAGATCCACGGGAAGTGAGGCAGCATAGGTTTGGAACAGGTTCGCAACCGCAGGGAGTTCGCCGGGGGCCGGTGCACCTATGGTAGGCTCGTCCATCATTGTCAGCCGACTATATATTTTGGAGCCCTGGGATGCCCTCTGAATTGCGATTTTCCATTCTCTGTGCCGCACTGACGCTGGGCGCCAGCGTTGCTTTCGCCGACTGCCAGCGGGCGGGACAGGACGATGCCATTGCCGAAGGAAGGATCACGCAACGCGCCGACGCGCTGATCCTGGAGCTGCCGCAGGAGATTTGCCTCGAAGGGGAAGACGAGTTCGACAGCGTCGATGATACCTCGGAGATCCATGTATTTTCGTCCGATGACGGTGTGCAGGCCACGCTGCGCGGGCTCATCGGCAAGGATGTTCAGCTTCGGGGCACTCTGATGGGCGCGCACACGCAGCACCACAAGGCGCCGATCATCATGGATGTGAGCGAGGCCGACGAGATCTAAAGCGCGATCGCTTTTCTTCAAATCGCGGTGCAGCTCTTGTCTGCGCGCAGACCGATGATTCACGCCTCGGCCTGATAGCGCCCGAAGCGATCAAGGTCCAGAAACCCGCCGTGCAGCGCAACGGCTGGAAACAGATGTGCCCTCCAGCCGGGCGTGGCGGCTGGAGGGCGAGGACCGGCCGGAGGGGGACGGGGGGAAGCCGGTCCGGCCGGTTGACACGTGAGGGGCGAGCGAGGTGGGCCGCCCGGTTATTCTGCTGTCGCTGCGTTGATCGCGGCCATCAGCACATCGAGAATTTCCGAAGCGTCGGGATCGTCGAGCACGCTCGTCGCGGTGTCGCTGGGCTCGCGCCCTGTCGCGGCCGTGTCGCCGAGGTCTGCGGTGGCACCGAGCGCAGCGGCGTGCTGCTGTGCGGCGCGCACGGTCTCGCCTGCGCCCGCTTGGGCCGAGAGGGTTCCGATGCCAAGGGCAAGTGCAGCGGAGCCGGCGATCAGCACGGCGTGCAGTTTCGGGGGCATCGTCGTCGTCTCCTGTCCCGTTGTCCGTTGTCTAGCGGGCGGCCCGTTCGTTGGAGCCATCCCGCCGGGATAGGGATAGTGCCGCGCGCGCGTCGGTGCTGTTCCCCGCGTAACAGGGCGAACAGGTCAGCGCGGTGCGTGGGCTGCTTCGAGGATAGCGAGCACCTGCTCGGGGCTGGCGTCGAGGGGCAAAGCGAAGAAATCCGCTTCCGCGTCGAGGGCCTTCTCCAGGAGGCGATGGAACTCCTCGCGGTTCAGCTCGACGGTACCGAACTGGCGCAGGTGATCGGTGACGAATTGCGTATCGAGCAGCCGGAAGCCGCCGCAGCACAGCCGCGCCGCCAGGTATACGAGCGCAATCTTCGAGGCGTCCCGCTCATAGGAGAACATGCTCTCGCCGAAGAAGGCGCCGTTGAGGGCGACGCCGTAGAGCCCGCCGACGAGACGCCCTCCGTCCCACGTCTCGACCGTGTGGCAATGGCCGAGGCTGAAGAGATCCCGGTAGAGGCCGCGGATGCGCTCGTTGATCCAGGTCGAGCGGCGCCCGGGGCGCGAGGCGGCGCAGCCCTCGATCACACCCTCGATATCGCTATCGACTTTCACGGTGAGATGGGTGGTGCGCAGCGTGCGGGCGAGGCGTTTGGGTACGTGCACGCCGTCGAGGGGCAGAATGCCGCGGTGCTGCGGCTCGATCCAATAGAGGGCTGGATCGTCAGCGCTTTCCGCCATCGGGAAGATGCCGCAGGTGTAGGCCTTCAGCAGCACCTGTGGGGTGATCTCAATGACGATGTCGTCGCGCGATGCCATGTCTGCCGTCGGTCCAGCCTGCTCCTTCCTCGAGCAGACTAACGTGGAAACTCTCCCGACGATCGTCAATCGTCTGTGTCGACGACCAAACTATGACTGGGCGAGGTATTTTTCGAGCCAATGGATATCGTAAAGGCCGTTGGCGATATCCTGCTGCTGGATCAGATCGTTGAAGAGCGGAATGGTCGTCTCGATGCCGTCGATGACGAACTCCGACAGGGCCCGCTTCAGACGCATCAGGCATTCGTTGCGGGTCTTGCCGTGCACGATCAGCTTGCCGATGAGGCTGTCGTAGTAAGGGGGGATGCGATAGCCCTGGTAGACGCCCGAATCGACGCGCACGCCGAGGCCGCCCGGCGGATGCCAGTAGGTGATCTGGCCCGGTGAGGGGCGGAAGGTGCGCGGGTTCTCTGCGTTGATGCGGCACTCGATGGCGTGGCCGGAGAAGGTGATGTCCTTCTGTTCCAGCGACAGCTTGGCGCCGGAAGCCACGCGGATCTGCTCCAGCACCAGATCGATGCCGGTGATCGCCTCGGTGACCGGGTGCTCCACCTGGAGGCGGGTATTCATTTCGATGAAGTAGAACTCGCCGTCCTCGAAGAGGAACTCGACGGTGCCGGCGCCGCGATACTTGATCTTGCGCATGGCCGCGGCCACCGTCTCGCCGATCTTGGCGCGCGCGGCGGCGTTGAGGGCGGGTGACGGCGCTTCTTCCAACACCTTCTGGTGGCGGCGCTGGAGGGAGCAATCGCGCTCGCCGAGGTGGATGGCGTTGCCCTGGCCGTCGCCGAACACCTGCACTTCGATGTGGCGGGGCTTCTGCAGATATTTCTCGATGTAGACCGCGTCGTTGCCGAATGCGGCCTTCGCTTCGGAGCGGGCGGTCGACAGTGCAAGGCCGAGGTCCACCGGCGTGTGCGCGACCTTCATGCCGCGCCCGCCGCCGCCGGCGGTCGCCTTGATCAGCACCGGGAAGCCCATGTCCTTGGCGATTTTCATCGCCTCGGCCTCGCTGGTGACGGCGCCTTCCGAGCCGGGCACGACGGGAATGCCAAGGCGCTTGGCGGTTTCCTTGGCTTCGATCTTATCGCCCATGATGCGGATATGATCCGACGTCGGGCCGATGAAGGTGATCTGATGCTCTTCGAGGATCTCCGCGAAGCGCGCGTTCTCCGACAGGAAGCCGTATCCCGGGTGCACCGCATCGGCGCCGGTGATCTCGCATGCCGCAAGCAGGCGCGGAATGTTGAGGTAGCTCTCGGCGGCGGGGGGAGGACCGATGCACACGCTTTCGTCGGCGAGGCGAACGTGCATGGCGTCGGCGTCGGCGGTCGAATGCACGGCGACGGTGGCGATGCCGAGTTCCTTGCACGCGCGCTGGATGCGCAGTGCAATCTCTCCCCGGTTGGCGATCAGGACTTTGTCGAACATTCGTTGCGAGGGCTGCGGGCAGTGGGCAACCGGCGGCGGAGATGATTGAGGCTCAACATCCACTGCCTGCTGCCCGATGCCTGCGGCCCGTCTCCCTTATTCGATGATGACGAGCGGTTCGCCGAATTCCACGGGCTGGCCGTTTTCGATGAGGATCGCCGTCACCTTGCCGGCGTGCGGGGCGGGGATCTGGTTCATCGTCTTCATGGCTTCGATGATGAAGAGGGTGTCGCCCTGCAAAACCTGCGAGCCGACCTCGATGAAGGTTGGCGCGCCGGGCTCGGCCGAACGGTAGGCGGTGCCGACCATCGGCGACTTGACGACGCCGGGATGCTTGGCGGGGTCGGAAACCTTGGCGGGTGCTGCTGCGGCGGCCGGAGCACCGGCGGGTGCGGCCGGTACGGCGGCGACCGTAGACTGGATGTTGAGCG
The DNA here is from genome assembly GCA_035687305.1 of Hyphomicrobium sp. Lineage (GTDB taxonomy): Bacteria > Pseudomonadota > Alphaproteobacteria > Rhizobiales > Hyphomicrobiaceae > Hyphomicrobium_A. Next base: position 6,163 of record DASRYA010000029.1, read on the forward strand.
TGCGAGCGACGCGGACCTTGAGGCCGCTCTTCTCGATTTCGATCTCGCTCAGTCCCGTCTCATTGAGCAGGTCGGCAAGCTGACGGATCAACCGCTGCTCGTCCCCCGCCGTCTCGCCCTTGTCCTTGCCCGTCATGCTTCGCTTTTCCTTCTTGTGCGGCTTTTCTTTCCGCTCGGTCCTCTTAGCCACGACGCGCCTGTGCCAGGAGATCGGCCAGCGCCTCGAGGGCCAGTTCGTATCCCTTGGCGCCGAGGCCGCAAATCAGGCCCTTGGCTACCTGCGAGACGTATGAATGCTGCCGGAAAGGCTCACGGCGAAAGAGGTTCGACAGGTGCACCTCGATGACCGGGAGCTCGGCCGCCTGCAGGGCGTCGAGAATGGCGATCGAGGTGTGAGAATACGCACCCGCATTCAAAATGATGGCGTCGGCCTTGTCGCGTGCTTCCTGGATCCAGGTGACGAGCTCGCCCTCGCTGTTGGACTGGCGGAAGTCGATCGTCAGTCCCAGATCCTTGGCCCGCACCTCGGCTTTTTTGCGCACGTCGTCGAGCGTGTCCGTCCCGTAGATGGCGGGCTCGCGCAATCCCAGCATGTTGAGGTTGGGTCCGTTGAGGACGTAGATCGGCTTGGCCATGGGATCCTTGCTGAGGCCCGAACGTCAGCCGGCATGGAGCCAGCCCGCGGGCGACGGCCCCCATCTACCAGCTTTCCCGCGGGCGCGGAAGGGAGACCGCGGCCCGCGGTGAAGGTACACCTTAACACTTGGCGCCGGAGCGCCATCCAGCATGGTCCGAGCGCTGGAATGCGCGCCGCGAGCCCCCCCGTCGCGGGGATCAGCAGTAGGCGCAACCTTCTTTGCGCAGCTCGCCGACGTGCTTGGCGAGCTGCTCGTAAAGGTCCTCGGGGGCGCCGGGGATGGCACGGTTGCCGACGAGGAAGTGCGGCGTGCCGTTGACGCCCATCTTTTTGGCGAGGGCTTCCGACTTCTCGATTTCCTTTTGGACTTCGGGGGAGGCCATGTCCTTCTTGAGCTTATCCATGTCGAGGCCGAGCTTGGTCGCGATCTGGAGGGCATTGGCCTCGTTCATGACCCCTTTGGCCTCGAGCATGGCCTTGTGCATATCCCAGTATTTGCCCTGCTTGCCGGCGGCGATGGCGACGCGGGAAGCTTCCTCGGAACCCTTCGAGAGGATCGGCAACTCCTTGAAGACGACGCGCACCTTGGGGTCGGATTCGATCAGCTTGACCACGTCGTGCAGGCCGCGTTTGCAGTAGCCGCAGTTGTAGTCGAAGAACTCGACGACGGTGATGTCGCCTTCCGGATTGCCGGCGACGTCGGCGGCGGGGTCGCGGTAGATGTCGCGGGCGTTGTCTGCGATGGCGGCTTTGAGACGCTCGGCCTGCTGCTGCTCGAGCTTTGATTCCAGAGCCGTCTGGACCTCGAGGAAAATCTCCGGATTTGCGATCAGGTAATCCTTGACGATCTTCTCGATCGACTGGCGCTGCTGGGGCGAGAAATCGCCACTCGGCGGAGCGGAGGGTGCGGCGGGCGGCGCAGCAGCGGCGGCGGCTTCAGTTTGCGGGGCCTCGGCGGTGGCGGGGGTCGTCACCACCGACTGGCCGAGCAGCACAAGCCCGGCAAGGGCGGCGATGGCCGGAATGGTGAGCCACGCAGCGCGCTTCTCGGCGAGAACGCGCAGCAGCGGCGGGCGGGGAGTTACGGACATGCGGTTAGCCTCTTGCGGAGCTGTCGCGGCACGCGTCGGTCGGCGCTGCGATCAGGTTTGCGGTTTATAGTTGATGATGTCGTCGTTCTTCAGCCATTCGGGCGTTCCCTGACGCAGCTTGCTCTGTGCGCGCTTGGCGAAGAGCTGTGCTTGCTTCAGGTTGCCGTCCAGGAAGTAGGCCTGCGCGATCATCGCGTCGGCTTCCGGTCGCTTGCCCTGCTTATAATAGCTATTGGCCAGCAGGCGATAAGCGCGGGAATTCTCATCGTCAATCAACGATTTGCGTAGCAGGGCCACCGATTCCGCGATAGCCCCGTCGCCCTGGCTCTCCTGCAGGGCGCCGGCCAGCTGAACGCGGATCAAGCTGGCGTTCGGGTCGAGTTTCAGGGCCTGGCGCAACGGCGCGACGGCGTCGCGCGTGCGTCCGGCGCGCATCAAAAGGTCGCCCTTCACCTCCCAGAAGTAAGGGTAATTGGGTCTGGTCGCCAGGAGGCCGTCCACATCGGCGAGGGCGGCTTCCAGCGCACCGGGGCCGCCCTGGAAGAAGCGCGCCAGTGCACGGGCATACCGTGCCGGCAGGGACTGGTCGCTGGCCGGATAGCGGTTGAAGACGGTCTGCGGCTTTTCGAGATAGCCCGACAGCTTGGCGCGCATCAGGTCGTGGCGGAGCTGAAGCTCGGCGCTGTCCTTGTTGCCGTAATAGGGACTCGTCTCGACGAGCTTGCGCAGCCGCGCAAGACGGTCGGTGGAGAGGGGATGGCTGCGGGCAAAGGCATCCTTCTGCGCGTCGGAAATATATTCCTGGGCCGCGAAGCGCTCGAACGTCGTCAGCATGCCGCGGCCGGATTGCTTCGTGGCATTGAGGAAGGTGAGACCGGCCTGATCGGCCGCCGATTCCTGTTGACGGCGCTCGGCGAGCAGGGAGCGCATGATCACTTCGTTGCCGCCGAAAAGAACGCCCTGGCCAGCGCCGCCGAGCCCTTCGGCGCCGGAGACGCCGCCGGCGACCATGAGGCCGATGCCGAGAATCTGTGCGAGCAGGGCGCGCGTCTGGTCCTTGGCGATGCGTGCGCGCAGGGCGGCCATGTGGCCACCAGTGATGTGGCCCGTTTCGTGGGCAATGACGCCGATCACCTCGTTCGGCGTGTTCGCCTGCATCAGCGTGCCCGTGTGCACGAACACGTTCTTGCCGTCGAGCACGAAGGCGTTGAAGGCATCGTTCTGCACGATGCGCATGCGAATACGCCCGGAGCCGAGACCCGCCGCCTTGAAGAGCGGGCTGGCATAGTCGTTGAGAATATTCTCGATCTCGGTGTCGCGAATGAGCGGCACGTTCTGCGCCGACGCGGGCTGGGGCAGGAGTGCCGTCGCGGTGGCGACCAGCCCACACAGCGCGGCGACCTTCGGCCACTTCGTCACGGCATTTGACAGCATCGGTAGCAGGACCTTGCGCTCCAACAAGGGATTGCGGCGTTCGATCTGGACCCTAGTTAGGGGCCTCGGCGGCGTCAACGCAAGCCTGGATGGTGTGCGGTGCACGACCTATAAGGCCAGGATGCGGCGCCGCGATCTCGGCCTCGCGGGAGCTACTCTAATTGCGGCGGCGGGCAGCATTTGGGCCGCAAGCCGCGCCACGTTACATATGCGTAATGGAATACCCGATGGCGGATCAGACGAAACGGCGGGCGGCGGAAGCATTGGACCTTTCCGGTCATGCGGATCGTCCAGCCTCGGCCCGCAGCGAGGTGCCGAGCTTCATCGTCATGGATGTGATGCGGGCTGCGCTCGCGGCGGAAAATTCCGGCCGCAACATCGTGCATATGGAGGTCGGTCAGCCGGGCACGCCCGCGCCGCTGGCTGCGCGCCAGGCGGCAGCCCGGGCGCTGGAGCGTGAGACGCTCGGCTATACGATGGCGCTCGGCAACGACGAGCTGCGCGCACGTATCGCGCGCCATTATACGGAATGGTACGGCGTTTGCGTCGCGCCCGAATGCATCGCCGTCACGGCGGGCTCATCGGCAGCGTTCGTGCTCGCGTTCCTGGCGCTGTTCGATGTGGGCGATGCCGTGGCGCTGCCCTCGCCGGGCTATCCCTGCTACCGGCACATTCTGAGCGCGCTGGGCCAGCGGCCGGTGCTGATCGAGACCGGGCCTGCAACCGGCTGGATGCCCGATCCCGACGATGTCGTGCGCGCTGCGCGCAACGACGGCATCAAAGGGTTGCTCATCGCGAGCCCCGCCAATCCGACGGGCACGATGATCTCGGAAGAACGCCTGGCAGCACTGGCGCAGGTTTGCCGCGCAAATGGCGTGCGGCTCATTTCCGATGAGATCTATCACGGGCTCACGTACACCGGAGCGGCTCGGACGGCGCTGGCCTGTGCCGACGACGCCGTCGTGATCAACAGCTTCTCGAAATACTTCTCGATGACGGGCTGGCGCATCGGCTGGATGGTCGTGCCGCCGGATCTCATGCGACCGGTGGAGCGGCTGGCGCAGAACCTATACATCTCGCCGCCATCCATCGCGCAGGCCGCCGCGCTCGGCGCGTTCGATGCGGGCACAGAACTCGAGGCCAACCGGAACGCCTACGCCGAAAGCCGCGCACTCTTGCTGCGAGAGCTGCCGGAAGCGGGCTTTACAACGTTCGCGCCGGCCGACGGTGCGTTCTATCTTTATTGCGACGTGAGCCACCTGGCCGAAGATTCGTTAGCGCTCTCACGTGCACTGCTGGACGAGGCCGGCGTTGCCGTAACGCCGGGCATCGACTTCGACGCCGAGAATGGACACCGTTTTCTGCGCTTCTCTTATGCCGGCACGCCAGCCGACATGGCCGAGGCCGCGGCGCGTCTCAAAGCATGGGCTCGTAACCGGCGGTAAACCGTTCGCTCATTACGCGGCAGCGAGCGACGGATCGCTATGGGAACTTGCGTTCTTGATCCAACAGCGGCGCCAAGCGATGCGCTGCTGCTGCTGAAAGGATCAGGAGTAGCAACATGAACAATCTGTCACGTGCGCTTGCCGTCGCATTGATGGCCGCAACCGTCCCGGCCACCATCGTGCTGGCGCAGCAGGCGCCCGGCGAGCAGCCCAACGCCGAGCAAAGCAAGAAGCAACGCGGGCCGTCAGCCGAAACCATCTCACGGCTCGAGGACGGCCGCATCGCGATGGCGAAGGCCGCACTCAAGCTGACGCCCGAGCAGGAGAAACTGTGGGCACCGGTCGAGGAAAAGATCCGCGCCCGCTTCGAGGAGCGCCGCAAGGCACGCGAAGCCTGGCAAGCCAAAGCCGACGAGCGCCGTGCCGAGCGCAAAGCCAACGCCGAGGACGGCAAACGTGAGCGTAAAGCCTTGCCCGAGCGCATCGAAGAGCGCAGCGAGCGCATGTCGAAGATGGCCGAGCGCCTCACCGAGCGTGCCGCCAAGTCGAAGGAGTTCGCCGAAACGTTGAAGCCGCTCTATGCCTCGTTCAGCGACGAGCAGAAAGCGGTTGCGGGTAAGGTTCTCGGCCACTTCGCAGGCGGCAAGCGCGGCCATGGCCACAGACAGGGCTGGGCGATGCACCGCGGCTTCGGCAAGGGGCACGGCGGTCATGGCGCCGGCCCACAATAGGGCAGGCAAGCCGAGTGACTGAATTCGGCACCTGAAAATCAAGAAGGGCCGGAGCAGCGAAGCTCCGGCCCTTTTTGTTTTCACGACGGATGCGCATCAACGCTACGCGGGCGTATCACTCGCCGCCGAGCTTGCGCTGCCACCAGCCCTTGCGCGCAGGCGCCGAGGAGGTGGAAGCCTCTTCCGTCACGACTTCCGCTTCGTTCTGTTGACCGATGACGATGCGCTCGAGGCGCGGCTCGCTCGATGTCGCCGTCCGGCGCGGTGCAGGCGCTGGCGCTTCGTCCGGCTCCGCCGCCGTTACGGGGGCGGCAGCAACGGGCGCCTCGTCATGGGCGGCAGGCTCCTCGTGTACGGCACCTTCGGCCGTCTCGGCCGCTTCGCCGTTCGCGGCGGCGGCTGCCGCTGCTGCACGGGATGCGCGGGTCCGGCGCGGGGCGGGGGCGGCGACGGGCACCTCGACGGGCTCGGGTTCCTTCGCCTCGTCTTCTATGATCACATCGACTTCGGAGACCGCATGACCGCCTTCGGCAAATGCCGGCATGGCGAGGGGCGGGGCCTCATGGCTCGCCGCGACAGCCGCGCCGTGCCCGGTCTCGCGGTGAGAGGGCTCGTGCTCGTCCGCCGGGGCGTGATCGCGATCGTCTGCGCTTTCCGGGTGATCGCCGACCGTGGTGTAGTAGTCCGGCTGATCATGATCGGCGTCGCCATCGTCCGCGTGCGCCCCGTTTTGGGCGTGCAGCTCGTCTCCGCGGTGGCCGTTACGCTCGCGGCCGCGACGTCCACCGCGGCGTCCGCGGCGGCGGCGGCGGCTCGGGCGCTCGCCACCTTCCTCGGTGCGGGCTTCGGGGCCACGCTCCGGGGCGTCCTCGCCGTTCACCTCGTAGACTTCTTCGGACGTGTCGTGCTCGGAGGCGGGCATGTCGCCGTCGTCGGCATAGTCGCCGGCATCCTCGCCGTTCGCGTCGGCCATATAGGCGCTGCCGTTGATCTCGCCCTCTCCGTTGGTGTCGCGATCTCCGCGGCGTCCTCCGCGCCGGCGGCGCCGGCGGCGGCGCGAGCCGCCCTCCTCGGAACCGCTGCCGCTGCGCTCCTGCTCGTCGTGGCTGTGGCCATGGCCGTGCGCGTGCTCGCGGCTCTCATAGCCGCCGCCATCCTCGTCGCTCTCGAAGCCGGATTCCATGTTGACGACGTTGCGCTCGGCGCGGCGGGGCGCGAGCGCGGGGGCCGCGCCCTTCTCGATCGTGAAGTTGGCGCCGGCAAGCTTGTCGGAGCCCGTCACCAGGATCGGCAGACCCAGGCGGGCCTCCATGTCGATGATGAAGGGACGCTTGTTGTTGAGGATGTAGAGCGCAACGGTCGGCGTCGTCGTCGCGATGAGCGGCGCGCGCGAGCCGGCCATGATCGCGTCCTCGAGGCCGCGCAGCACGGCGAGCGCCACGCTCTCGGTGGAGCGGATGATGCCGGTGCCCTGACAGTGCGGGCACTGGGAGGTGGAGCCTTCGAGCACGCCGGTGCGTAGGCGCTGGCGCGACATTTCCAGAAGGCCGAAGTGACTGATGCGGCCCACCTGAATGCGGGCGCGGTCGAAGCGCAGGGCCTCCTTCAACCGGCGTTCGACCGCGCGGTTGTTGCGCTTCTCCTCCATGTCGATGAAGTCGATGACGATGAGGCCGGCGAGGTCGCGCAGCTTCAACTGGCGGGCGATCTCGTCGGCCGCTTCGAGGTTCGTATGGTGGGCGGTCTCCTCGATGGAGAACTCGCGCGTCGCCTTGCCGGAGTTGACGTCGATGGCGACGAGCGCCTCGGTCTGGTTGATGACGAGGTAGCCGCCCGAGCGCAGGGTCACGTAGGGGCTGAACATCGCGTTGAGCTGGCGCTCGATCTGGAAGCGCGTGAAGAGCGGCTCGGGCTCCTGGTAGAGCGTGACGTTCTTGGCATGGCTCGGCATGAGCATGCGCATGAAGTCTTTGGCCTCGCGATGAGCTTCCGCACCGGCGACGATCACCTCGTCCACGTCCTTGTTATAGAGGTCGCGGATCGAGCGCTTGATGAGGTCGCCTTCCTCGTAGACGAGGTTCGGCGCCTGGCTCTGCAGGGTGAGGTCGCGGACGCTCTCCCACAGGCGCAGCAGGTATTCGAAGTCGCGCTTGATCTCCTGCTTGGTGCGCGCAGCACCCGCCGTGCGGATGATGAGGCCCATGCCCTCCGGCACTTCCAGCTCGGCGGCGATGGCCTTGAGGCGCTTTCTATCCTGCGGGTTGGTGATCTTGCGCGAGATGCCGCCGCCACGGGCGGTGTTGGGCATCAATACGGAGTAGCGGCCGGCGAGTGAGAGATAGGTCGTGAGCGCCGCGCCCTTGTTGCCGCGCTCCTCCTTGACGACCTGGACCAGCATCACCTGCCGGCGCTTGATCACCTCCTGGATCTTGTACTGGCGCAGCCGGCGCGGCGCCCGCTCCGGCACCTCCTCCAGCGCATCGTCGGAGCCGAGCGATTCGACACTGTCCTCGTGGTCGTCGTCC
>DASRYA010000030.1:0-18264 GCA_035687305.1 Hyphomicrobium sp.
AGCGACACACGCCATGCCGTTTGTTTCGGCGCGCAGGCCTAGCGGTCAGCTGGCTTCCACGCGCGGTGTTTGCCCACCGCGCAGGATGGTGTTGCCATCGTAGCGCGCACTCTGATCGACCACCGCTTTCGCCCAATCTTCTTCGCGCATCTGCCCGCTCTGCCCATACGCCGCCAGGGCGTTGGCATAGGTGACCTTCCGCACGTCCTCCACCGGGACGCCCTGCTCCGCAAGCAGCGCCGCCGTCTTGGGCACCGACAGCGGATCGGAAATTCCCCAGTCGCAAGCGGAATCGACGATGAGCTGATCGGCTCCATATTGGCGCACGATCTCCAGCATGCGCGGCGCCGTCATTTTCGAATGCGGATAGATCGAGAACCCGGCCCAGAAGCCGCGCTCCGTCACCTCCCGCACCGTCTCCTCGTTGACATGATCGATCACGACGCGATTGGGCGCCAGCTTGTGCTCGACAATGATGTCCATCGAGCGAGAAGCACCACGCTTCTTGTCGCGATGGGGCGTGTGGATCATCACCGGCAGATCCAGGTCGCGCGCCAGATCGAGCTGCAGCCGGAAATACTTCTCCTCCAGCGCCGTCTGCTCGTCGAAGCCGATCTCGCCGATGGCGACCACGCCCTCCTTCGTTGCGAACTCCGGCAGGATTTCCATCACGTCTTCCGCCAGCGCCTCGTTGTTCGCCTCCTTCGAGTTGAGCCCGATGCAGCAGTAATGCTGGATGCCGAACTGACTGGCGCGGAAGCGCTCGAAGCCGAGAATGTGCGAAAGGTAGTCGCGGTAGCTTCCGACATTGGTGCGCGCCTGGCCGATCCAGAATGCGGGCTCGATGACAGCCACGATTCCCGCGGCCGCCATCGCCTCGTAGTCGTCTGTGGTGCGCGAGATCATGTGCGCGTGCGGATCGATGTAGGCCATCGGATGCTCCATCTGCGTCAGGTGTGTCAGGCGAGGGTCTTCCAGCTCAGCGTACCCTTGCGGATCTCACGCCAGAGTTGGGGTGCCGATTCCAGAATGACCAGAGCCTCGGGGGTCGGGCACTCCGAAAGCGCGAGCGCGCCGGCGCGCTGCTCCGCCTCGACAGGGGATTCAAACACTTTGATCAACTCGTCGAGATAACTCTCGGCGAAGGGGCCCACGCAGCGCCATAGCTCCGGGCTCACCGTGCGTCCGGCAGCCCAGCGCTCGTGGGCATAGTCGACGAGCATGCGCGCAAGGTCGGGATTGCGGCGCTCATCCAGCCCCGCGATCGGCGCCAGGGTGCTGCCGATGAACAGCGTCTTCACCACCATCTGGTTCCACATCGCTTCGCTGAACTGCTCGGCGGGATAGGGGCTATTGTGCGCGACAGCCTCGAAGATCGGCTGCATCGCGGAACGGATGCCTTCGCTGGCGGTCGGCACGATCTCCGCCGGCGCCGGATAGAGCGGCAGGCCCCGCAGGAGCGCGATCTGCTCGCCGATCTCACCGGATCGGAACAGCCGGTCGAGCCGCGCGGGGAAACCTTCTTCGTCGGCAGCCCCGCTCACGAGCATCAGATAGATGCGCGCCGCCTGATCGACAGTCCAGTCTCGGGCATCGAGCCCTGGGCGTACACGCGCAGCGCCTGCGATCTCATCGCTCTTCAACGCCAGCGGCGCCTTTCCGACCCGCCGCGGCGCAAGCCCGACAGCTGTCGTCAGACTACGCATGTCAGGCTCTGCCGCGATCTTCTGCGCTTGCCCATCGAGCCAGGCGCGCGGCTCATCGCCAAGCCGCCCCGCGAGCCAGCCATGCAGCAGCTCCAGGCGAGCACCGGCCTCCGCGTCGGAAACCGCCGTTCCACCGTTCTGCACGCCATCAGGTTGCTGGCACATATCGCTGCAGAACAAAGGTGAGGCCGAAGCATACGAGGCACGCAAGGGGTGCATAGTGCACGTCCGTCGTTGTTGCGAAGAGAGCGTCGTTGAGGGAGATCGCTGCGATCAGGAGCGCGACGCCCCGCGAAACATCGCCCGGACCGCGCCGGCGCAGCAGCGTTGTCACGCGGACTGCGCACGCGGCGAGCATGGCGATTATGAGAACGGCCAGCACCGAATGTGCGCCATGCGCGAGAGCGACAACGGCTGGCGCGGCGAGCATCGGCAACGGCCAAAGGCTGGCGACCCGGTCGACGTTCTCGAGCCGGGCAGCAAATGTAAGGGCCGCGACATAGCCGAGAAGCGCCAACGCCGGCAGCAGGACCTCCGCAGAGAGATTCCGCGTAACCGCGAGCGCCGCGGCAACATAGACGAGCGCCCGGCACAGCCCCATGACGAACGGCGCGACGGGGTTCGCCTTGTGATGCCAGTTGTAGAGAATAATGGCGGCCCCGAGCGCGAGGCCGGCGAGGCCCGCTTCCTGGCTCAGTGTCGCGAGCCCGACGATGCCGACGATGAGCAACGACGAGCCCACGACGAACACGACGTCGGCTGTCACCTCGCCCGCGGGGATCGGCCGCTCGGGCCTCTCCTGCGCATCGACGTCGCGATCGAATGCATCGTTGAGGAACATTCCCGCGACGTACATCAGCGAAATCGCGGCGGCTGTCGTGATGATGGAGGCAACCGATCCCCCGCCCGCCAGTGCGCTGGCGGCGATGACGTTGCTCCACACCGTGGGCAGATTGGAGACACGGCCGAGCCGAAGCGCCGTGCGCCAGCTGCTCACGCGCCGAGTTGCGAGCGAACCCATGTCAGCTCCCGGGCGATGTCATCACCGATGTCGCCTTCTCTTATATCAGCGGGCAGGACGTCCCACGTATAGGTTTCGACCTCCAGATGCGGCGCCATCGCGCGCGCACGGCAGGCCGCGAGCAGCTCGGCGAGTTGCTGCTGCGTCGATTGCAACGCGCCGTAGTCGGCACGAAACAGCGGCACATGGCAATGGACACGCCATTCACCGGATGCCGCTCCGCCGCGGTGCGCTGCGATCGCATCGGGAAGATCGGTATACCGCGTGAGGCTGCCTTCCCCATCGGCGACGGTCTGATGCAGATAGATGCCGTCGTCGAAAGACCGCAACAGCTCTATGGCCCGGGCATCGACCGACGGCACACGCAGCGCAGAGCTGAGCTGGATTTTCGGCACGCGGATGCCCGCCGCCTCGAGGTGTGCGACGCACTCCGTCGGATCCTCGAACTCTACGGCGGCATGGCACACATCGAGACAGACACCGAGGTGACGGCGCATCGCCGCCTCGGCCTGCTCCGCGGGGACATTGGCGAGCCGCGCAAAGACATCGATAGAAGAGCGCGCGAACAGCCGCCCGTTAAAGAAGGCGATCGCCTCGGCGATCGTCTCGATGAAGCAACAGGGTTCAGGCTCCAGCGCCAGAACAATGGATTTACCGGTATCGCGGCGAAGGGCGTGCAGATGCGCCGCGTGGCGGAGCAGCGTTTGCACCATTGCCTCGACGTCGGCTTCGGTCTTGATCGCATCTTTGAACGCACCCGGAACGGTGCTGATGCTGCCCTCAATACCGCTGGGAAGAAGCTGCGCGAGGATATCGGCCGCGCGGTCCGTGAACTGCAAGCGTGCCTCGGTCCGCCAGTCGGGCTCGTACACCTGCTCCTTCACGCGTGTGGCGTGAAACGCGCCGTAGGGGAATGCGTTGACCGTAAAGACGTAGAGATCGGCCTCGCGCAGGAAACTCTGCAGCTCCGCAAGCGCACGCGGAGAACTGAGCTCATCGGCAGCCGCCGCCGAAAGGCGCAACCCCAGCCCCATCGGCGCTTCCGCGCTCACACGGGCTTTGATCCCAGGTACATACTTGCGCAGGGCAGCGAAGATCTCTGCCCAGCTCTCCCCCGCATGTATGTTCGTGCAGTAGGTGAGATGCGGCGATCCTGGCAGGGCGAGCCGCATCACACGCTATCCTGCGGGCGCAGCCACTCGATCGCCGCATCGAGCAGCGCATGATCCATCTCGTGCACGTCGATGCTCGTGCCGAGGCTCTTCAACAGCGTGATGGTCAACTCGCCGCCGAGGTGCTCGCGGAATTCCTCGAGCCCGGCGAGCACCAGGCGCTGACCGTCGCTCTCCCGACGCATATCGCAGGCGGGATGCCAAAGATTGAACCCGAGCCTTTCCAACAGCGCGCGCACACGCTCGTCGCCTCCGGGAGGCATCAGCCCCGCCAGGACCGAATAACGCGTATCGATGGCAACGCCGATCGCGACGGCCTCACCGTGACGCAGCTCGTAGTTGGACAGCGCTTCCAGCTTGTGCGCAGACCAATGGCCGAAGTCGAGCGGGCGCCCGCTGCCGCGCTCGAACGGATCGCCGCCGGTAGAAATCTGGCGCATGTGCAGCAGCGCGCAATGACGGATCAGCCGATCGAGCGGCTCGGAGGCAAAGAGGGCCAGCGCCTCCGCCTTCTCCTCGAGCCAATCGAAAAACGCTCCATCACGGATCAGCGCGACCTTGACGGCCTCGGCCATACCGGCGCGTTTGTCGCGCCCCGGCAGCACGTCGATGAAGGCGGAATCGTTGATCACCGCAACCGGCGGGACGAACGTGCCCAGCATATTCTTGAAGCCGAACGCGTTGACGCCATTCTTCACGCCAACGCCGGAATCGTTCTGCGCCAGCACGGTGGTCGGAATGCGGATATGACGGATGCCGCGGTGCGTCGTCGCCGCGACGTAGCCCACGAGATCGAGAAGCGCCCCGCCGCCGACCGCCACCACGTAGGCGTGGCGGTCCATGCCGTACGATACGAGCTTATGCTGCAGGCGCTCGACGAACTGCGGATCGTTCTTGCAGCGCTCGCCCCCGTCGATAACCTCGACGGGCCCTGCAAGCTCCATTGTGTCGCCCTGCGATGTCACATAGGCTGCAATCCGCCGGGGCAAATCCGGCATTTCGCGAATGAGGCCCTCGTCGATAAAGAAAACGACCCGCCGGCGCCGCCCGGACACCGACTGGCCCATCGCCTCGGAAAGAATGTGGTTAGCATCGGAGAAAACATCGCGCGTGAAATAGACGGGAAATTCATATGGCACTGAGAAACGCTGAATAAACGTGCGTGCGTCTGCGCATTCCACTTTCGAAAGTGCGTCTCTTACCGAACTAGCCACGTGCGCCGTTTCCCTTTATTGCCCTGGCACCGCAGGGATATTCCTGCCTGAACAATTTCCCAAAACCGCCTCCACATCTTCCCTGCCAACCGCACAAACATGCCGTGTGGGGAGCTGCGAAGGGCCTGAAGAGGGCCTGACGTCATCAGATCATGCGCGGATCGGGGGAGGCAAGCAACGGTTTTGCTTGGAATTTCGGGTTGGACACCGCTCAGACGGCCCGCCAAGGGAAGAAGTGGAAAATTTGACCGGGAATATATGGAAAAATATCCTGCCACATTAGGCAAAACGGGGCCGGTGCGTGCAATTCGGCCCTACATCCATTGCAGGGCTGTTTTTCATTCTTTAGCGTCCAAAAGGCGCACCTAAGCTGGCCTGCATCAGAGCAGACTGCTGCAAATGCGCAACGCGTAAAAACGTCGCCGGGGCGACGGAATTAACCGGCCGCCACTCGACAATTGAGAATGGGAGAACGCTCTATGGGAATGCGGTTGTTGCATGCCGCTTCGATGGGGATGGCAATGCTCGGAGCCGTGGGGGTGACAGCTGCTGTCGCTCAGACGGTGCCAACGGAACCGTCCCAGGTCGCGCGGCCGCCGGGCAAGCTTCCCGGCGATCCGAAGATCGCTTTGGTCAAAATTGCTGACGGTTTTAACGATCCGGTCGGCGTCGCTTCCGCCTTTGACGGATCGGGCCGCATCTTCGTCGTTGAACGAGTCGGGCGGATCAAGGTCGTGAAGGACGGCAAGATCCTGGAGAAACCGTTCCTCGATCTCACCAAGAACACCCCGCTTGGATCAGAAGTGCAGACCGGCTTCGTCGAGCAGGGTCTCTGGTCGGTCGCATTCGATCCCAAGTTCAAGGAGAACGGCCACTTCTTCGTCAGCTACTCGTCCCTGCCGTTCAATGGCGCGCACATCATCGCGCGCTATACCGTTGATCCCAACAGCCCCGACGAAGTGACGGTCGAACAGGCCAACAAGTCGGTCAAGGTGATCATGAACATCCCGCAGCCGTACTATAACCACTACGGCGGCGGCATCGCCTTCGGCCCCGATGGCTATCTCTACATCGGCAAGGGCGACGCGGGTTGGGAGGGCGATCCCCTCAACGCCGGACAGGATCTCAAGGTCCTGTGGGGCAAGATCCTGCGCATCGACGTCAACACGCCGGATGACGTTGCCTACACGATTCCGCCGACCAACCCCTTCGCAAAGGCCTATCAGGACCGCATGATGTCCCTGTTCGGCATCACCGAAGAGGGCTTCTCCAAGATCCACATGGGCGCCCGCCCTGAGATCTGGGCCTACGGTCTGCGCAACCCCTACTCGCTCGATTTCGATAAGAAGACGGGCGCGCTGTTCATCGCTGAAGTTGGTCAGAACCACTGGGAAGAGATCAACTGGCAGCCGGCAGACAGCAAGGGCGGCCAGAACTACGGCTGGAAGTTCAACATGGGCACCCACTGCCACCCGCTGACCGGGCCGAACGACAAGTGCCCGAACGTCGGCACGCTGCCCGTCGCAGAATATCCGCACCAGGAGCCCTACCCCGGTGCTGAGAAGCTGAAGGACGGCTGGGGTTGCTCCGTGATGGGCCTTGGCGTTGCCAACTACGCCGGCATGAATAACGTCTACCTGACGGGCGATTGGTGCTCGGGACGCGTATTCGGCACCGGCTGGGATGGCAGCAAGTGGCAGATCCAGGAGCTTGTGCAGACGTCGCTGCAGTTCACCTCCGGCAACCTCGATGAGGACGGCACCGTTCTCGCCGTGAACTGCGACTGCTTCTACACCGACGACAAGGGTCCGCTGGCCAATCCGCCGGGCGCACTCTGGCGCGTCGTAGCGGCGGACAAGGTGCCTGCGGGTGCCGAAGTCGCCAAGACGAAGAAGTAATCGCTAACGACCCTACAAAAGTAGGCGGGGCTTTTGCTTGAGAGGCGGAGGCCCCGCCACTAAATTGGAACATCAAGAGGGGCTCGAGGCTGCAACCGGCTGCGATGCGCCTTCACGAGTTCAGTCGCGCACTACCGTTCGGAACAGGTGCCACCTCTCATTCCGCGGATGTGCTTCATATCCGTGCTTCCCCGCCGGCGGCGGCCACCAGCCCCACCGGCCGGAGCGCTTCAGGAAAGCTCTGCCTCCATGCCGGCCAACATCCGTCGCCTTCCCGCTGTTGCTTTCATCGCCCTCGCCATTGCAGCGGCTCCCGCTATTGCGGTGGAGTTCCGCAGTGCGCTCGACGATTCCCCCATCGACGTGGCCCCCATCAAGGGCGAGGAATTCACCGACGCCGTAAAATCCTTCCACGAAACCGGCGAGAATCCCTACAACGGCAATGCCGACGCGATCGCCGCGGGCAAGGCGCTCTATAACGAGAACTGCCAGGTCTGCCACAAGCCGGACGGCTCCGGCGGCATGGGGCCGAGCCTCATCGACGATACGGTGGTCAACTCGCGCGCCAACACCGACATCGGCATGTTCGAGGTCATCCATTCCGGCGCCGCGGGCGCGATGCGTCCGTTCTCCAAGCGCGGCATGACCCAGGATCAGATGCTGAAGATCATCGCCTACATCCACACGCTGAAGAAGTGACAGCCAGCGGAGGACGACAACGCGCAGCGATGCATCCCCTCATCGTCCTGAACATCGTCGGCCTGACGCCGGAGCTCATCGGCAAACACACTCCTAACCTGAAACGGTTCGCCGCGGGCGGGGGCATGCGGCCCCTGCGCACGGTGACGCCCGCCGTCACCTGCTCCGCCCAGGCGACATTCCTCACCGGCCTCGTGCCCGGCGAGCACGGAGCCGTCGCCAACGGCTGGTTTTTTCGCGACCTCAGCGAGATCTGGCTCTGGCGGCAGTCGAACCAGCTGCTGGCCGGCGAGCGCGTGTGGGATGCCGGCAAACGCCTCGACGCCGGCTTCACCTGCGCCAACATGTTCTGGTGGTACAATATGGCCTCCAGCGCGGATATCGGCGTTACACCGCGTCCGATCTACAAAGCCGACGGGCGCAAGCTGCCCGATTGCTACGCCGAGCCCTCCGCGCTGCGCGACGAGCTCACGCAAAAGCTCGGTGCTTTCCCGCTGTTTTCCTTCTGGGGACCGGCCACCACGATTGCCTCGTCCCGCTGGATCGCCGATGCGGCCCTGCACGTGATGCAAACGCGCAATCCGACGCTCACCCTCGTCTATCTGCCGCACCTCGACTATTGCCTGCAGCGCGTAGGTCCGGACGATCCGGGCATCGCGAAGGATCTCGCCGAGATCGACGCCGTTGCCGGCAGTCTCATTGACGCCGCGACGATATCGGGGCGTAACGTGCTCATCCTATCGGAATACGGCATCGTACCGGTCGACAAGCCCGTGCACATCAATCGGGTTCTGCGCGAGGCGGGCCTGCTCGCGGTGCGCGAAGAGCAGGGCGGCGAATTGCTCGATCCCCCGCAGTCGCGCGCGTTCGCCGTTGCCGATCACCAGGTGGCGCACGTCTACGTCACCGATCCCGGCGATGTACCGCAGGTGCGCGCGCTCCTGGAACGTATCGACGGCATTGCGGAGGTATGGGGCGAGGATGAAAAGCGCGCCAATGGCCTCGCGCATGTACGCTCCGGCGAGCTTGTCGCCATCGCTGAGCCGAACGCCTGGTTCACCTATTACTATTGGCTGGACGACGCCCATGCGCCCGATTTCGCCCGCTGCGTAGAGATCCACCGCAAACCGGGCTACGATCCCGTCGAGCTGTTTATCGACCCTGCTATATCCGCGCCGAAGCTCGCCGTGGGCTGGCGCCTTCTGAAGCGAAAACTGGGCTTTCGGTCGTTGCTGGACGTCATACCGCTCGATGCCACGCTCGTGCGCGGCTCGCACGGCCGCGCCGATACGCCCGAGGCGCGCAGCCCGGTCATCATGTCGAGCGCACCGGAGCTGTTGCCTGAAGGCGTTTGTGAAGCCACCGCGGTGAAGCAGATCATGCTCGACCACGTATTCGGCAACAAGGCGCGGGCACCCGGTCCACAGGCGACGACCCCGCAGACTGAGGTAAACCCGGCGATATGATCGATGAGCTTGAGCACGTGATCCTCGTCGACGCCGACGACCGGCCGCTCGGCACCGAGCGCAAGATCGAGGCCCACGTCCAAGGCAAGCTGCACCGCGCATTCTCCGTCCTCATTCACGACGGCGAAGGAAACATGCTTTTGCAGCAGCGCGCGCACGGCAAGTACCACTCCGGCGGTCTGTGGACCAACGCCTGTTGCGGTCATCCGCGCCCCGGCGAAGCAACCGTAGAGGCCGCCCGCCGGCGCCTGCGCGAAGAGATGGGATTTGACTGTCCGCTCGCTCCTCTCGCAACCGTCACCTACCGCGCCGAGGTCGGTAACGGCCTCACCGAACACGAGGTGGTGCATCTGTTCGGCGGCTGCTGGCAGGGCGAGGTCGTGCCCGATCCCAAAGAGGTTTCAGATCAGGCCTGGCGGCCGCTCGATGACGTGCGCCGCGCCGCCGCCGCCAACCCGGAACGCTTCACCGCCTGGTTCAAGGTCTACCTCGGCCGCGACACGGACTGGTTTGCCGCTGGCGACAGGCCCGCCTGACCTGCGCGGCGAGGCAGGCATGAACCTACCGGCCCGAGGGACATTCTCGTCCGCGACGCCGGACGGCGTCGCTAAGCCTTCTTCTTTTCCTTCACAGGCTTGTCGCGGGGCGCCGCCTCTTTCGGCACGCCTTCCTTTGCGGCTTTGGATGGGTCCATCTGCGGCTCCGCCGGCACAGAAGCTACGGCCTTCGAAGGCTCGCCATCATTCTTCGCGGCAACGGCGGTCTCACCCTTCTCTGAAGCTGGCTTCTCTGCAGCTGGCTCGTCCTTCTTGACCGGCGCTTCCTTCTTGAAAGTGCTGCCCGCTTCCTTGAACTTCATCGCGTGGGCATCGGCCGCCGAGCCCTTCGTGCCGGCGACAACGCCGAACTCCAGTGGCTCGTCCTGCGCGTAGCGCTTGCCGAGCTTGTGCGCGATCTCCGCCCGCGCGGTCTCGACTCCGAGATAGAACGCGTGCCCAGCATCCGCCCGCGTGTCGATATGTGGGAACAGCTCGAACGGATCCTGTCCCACATGGTGGCCATCGCGGTTGTAGATGTGGACGCCATCTTCCGCGACCTCGATGCGGTAGTTCGCATCGCGGATCTGGCTCGCCAGCGTCGCGATCTCCTCCGGCGTCGATGCAAAACCCTTGCGATCCCGGATAGCCATCAGACCGCCGCCGAAGCCTTGCGGCAGCGCATTCGCCTGCTTCGCGGCATAATATTCGCGCCGCGCGTATTCGAACTCCTTGATAGCCGTGCGGCAGTGCGGGCTCACCTGCACGGCGAGCACCGCCGTGATGTTGAGCTCCGAGCAGATGCCCATCAGCAGCGCGTTGATGCCCGTCGTATCGGCATCCGTAAGCTCTGTGAGGTTGCCGATGCCCATGAGGATCGGAATATCCGGCCGGCGCATCCTCAAATCGTAATAGCGCGCGATCGACGCGGCGAAACCGTAATGGATGGGATCGAGGATCGGGTCGGCATAATAGGGCCGCCCCTTCGCGATCATGATGTCGATCACCCGGTCGAGCGAAGCCATATCCGCAGCACCCGCCGATATCAGGACCGGCGTCGCCGGTCCTTCATCGACGATGGAGATATTCTTCTCCGACAGGCTCAAGAGATAGTCGGCCCCCGCGCGCGTGGCCCGGGACAGCTCCTCCGAGTTGAAGGAATCGACGCTCACCCGCGCCCCATCCGCATGGAGCGCCTCGATGGTCGCTTCGAGGTGCGGGAACGGACTGTCGGGCAGGCAGCCGAGATCGATGACATCGGCACCGTCCGCGCGCAGCTTGCGCGAGCGCTCGATGATCTGATCGGTCGTCATGGCCGTCGCGTCGACGATCTCGGCAAAGATCGTCATGTTGTATTGGCTGAGATCGGGTTTCTGCCGTGCGTGGCCGAGGTACTCCGGCAGATCGGCGATCTCGTCGGGCCCCCGCTCGAAGCGCGTGCCGAAGAAGTCCGACAGCCGCTCCAGATCGCCACGGAATCGCCCGGGCATGATGACCCGGTCCGCGCCCTCCGGCAGCTTGAGCCGTCGCTCGACGATATCCGTCGTCATCAGCGCGGCAACCTTCACGCCGACGCTCGCCACGATCGGCTCGATGGCATCGCCACCGAGCTCGTTCGCGATCCTCTTCACCCTGGGCTCCGCCAAAGAGCCGGTGACCAATACGACACGCTCAGCCATGGCCGGAGAATTTCAGCACAACCCGCGCGCCGCAAGGGGCCGCAACGCGGCGAGACACGAAATTGCCTGCGGAAGGCGCGCCGCGCCGTTAGGCCGCGCACGCTGAGGAGGCCGGATCGCGCGTATCCGGGAGGGAGAGCGCCAAGAAGACCATGAAGAAGACCATGAAGTTGTATACGTCCGCGCGCGCCTTTCCACCGACAGACGGCGGATGGTTCCTCGCCCCGGATCGGCGATCGACCAACCGAAAGCCGCCCGGGCTCCGCATCGCGCAATTCATAAGCCCAATTGGAGCTTTAGCTTCGAAAGCAAAGCAAATCGCCAGTCGGCCGCAACCGCTCCGGCAACCCTCGGCGGGGTTTCCGTGCATCGAATGACCGGACGGCGTGTTGATTGATGCTGGAGGACCTCGACGTCTTCCCGTCGAATACACGACCCATCACGTCCATGTGTTTATCCCTCCCCCCAGCAGGGATGGATATTGTAGGCCTGTTCTCGTGGGATTCTGCGATGCCGACACGCCGATTTATGCTTGTTCTCGCCGCGGCATTGTCGCTGACGCTCTCGGACCAGGCCTCTGCCGTCGAATGGACCGCCTTCGACACGGCCCAGCTCGATGGAATGATCGTGCGATGGCTTGGCAGCGGTCCAAAGCGCCGGGCGCCAGGGCTCAGCGTTGCCGTAGGCATCAACGGCCAGCGCGTTTTTGCGCGCGGTTACGGCGAGGGCCGCCCAGGGCAACCGGCCGACGAGCACACCGTCTACCACGTCGGGTCACTCTCGAAACAATTCACGGCGGCGGCCGTGCTGCGGCTCGTGGATACGGGGGCCATATCCCAGCACGGGAATGCTCCCATCACCTTGTCTTCCCCGGTACAGGATCTCCTGCCGGGCTTCGATGCGTGGGGTGACGCTACCGGCAGCTCGCCGGTGACAGTGCGGCGCCTGCTCACCATGACCTCCGGCATTCAGAACCTGCTCTACCATCCGCCGCCCGGCTCCGATCCCTGGGGCCACATCACGGCGTCCCGGATGCTCGACGGCCTGCGCCGCCTGCCTCCATCAACCCGCCACCGCGGCTTTGCCTACGACAACTTCAACTACTTCCTCCTGGCCCAGATCGTCGAAGCCGCCGCGGAGCAGACGCGGGCGCAGAACTTTGCAGAGTACGTGCGCACCACGATGATTGCGCCTCTGCATTTGAACGACACCGGCTTCACCTCCGATCTCGACACGAACCGCAACCTGCGCATGGCGACGCCCTCCTGGGGCAAGACCTCGCCTTACCTGCGCCGGCCGGCCTTCATGCTGTCGGAGTGGCTGAAAGGCTCCGCCGATATGGTCAGCTCCGCGGCCGACCTCTTCAGCTGGAACAAGGCCATCATGGAAAGCCGCGCCGTGAGCCCCGCAAGCCGCAAGCTCATGTTCTCCAATGCCGCCCGCGTCACCATCTCCAAATACTACGGCATGGGCTGGTTCGTGGAGTACGACGCCGGATGGGACCGGTTCAGCCATACCGGATATGTGCCCGGCTTCACGGCTTCCAATGCGATTATCAGCAATCCACGCGATGGCAGCTGGATCAGCGTTTCACTACTCACGAACGCCGACGACGTGCGCGGGCTCGAGGAGCTTTCCGCCGAGATCGTGCGCGCCGCCAAACGGCATGTCCCGGTGGCCATGTTGCCCGCCCAGCAGACACCGGTATTCTCCTGCCCCATTGCCGGGCAAGCATTGGCAACACCCGTCCCCGTGCCTCCGCATCTGGCCTCACGCTAGCTCAGAGCGGGTTTTGAGCCGGACCATATCCCGGCCCGCGATCGACGTCCGGATGCCGCCATTTCATCCGCCGACTGCCTTTTCTTCCGGTCCCGAATTGCATTTCGGCGGCGCCACGCCTCGCCTAGAATCGTCCACAGCGCTACGACCGACCCCCAACAAATGATCGGATGGGGCCCTCCCTCAGGCTCGTGTGGCGTTTTCAGGCGTCCGGTTGGCAACAATCGCGGCGCCTCTTTTTTGTCCGCGGCCGGCATGCGTCCCATCGGCTACAGCCGGCTACTCGGCAACGACCGTCAACACGCCTTTCATCCCGTCATGCCCCATGCCGCAATAGAGCATGCAGCGCACAGGATAGCTTCCAGGCTTGTCAAATACGTGGCTCACTTGCGTGACCGCGCCTGGCACGACCGTCTTCTCGACAACCACGGCGCCGGCCTCGTCGTAGATGGTGAAACCGTGGCTGACATCACTGGACGTGATGTTGAACGTGATCTGCTGACCGGCCGGCACCTTCTTGGGTGAAAGCTTCCAATTCCACTGGCTGGCCTTCACCTCCACGGCGACGTCACCCGCTGCAGCGGCACGCTCGATCCACGGCCCCTGCGTGACGCAACTCCAAAGAAGTGCGGCAGCTATCGTTCCCAGCGCCACCGCACCCACGTAACGATAGCTGATCCAGTCTTGATCCTGACGCCGTGAGCGCACCCACGTCGACCTCGTGGTATTCCATATCGCCATCGCACATCTCCTTTTCGTCGGATGAGAGATGTCGACGGTGAAGCCTTCACACGGCACGGACAACATACGATGCACGGTTGCGTATCAATTGTCGGTGAGACGCCAGCGCTGCACCGATAGAGCGATCGGACTGCGCAATGGCCGATAGGCAGCGAGTGGCAATCCTATTCCCAGAAGCGTCTGCAAACTCGCGCGATACCATGGGCAAACGTTTTATCTGAGCCGCTGAAGCGACATCAGAAAACGCGTTGCGCGAAGCGGCTCCCGGAGGATCGGCACGCGATCCGCCGGTTGCATGGAGCCGCCCGCGCACGCTGCAACACGTCAGTCGTGAGCCGCCGCTACTTCTTCCTGCGCGGATCGTCTTCTGGATTGATATAGATGAGATCGAACGGACCTACGGCCGCGACCTGGATGATCGTTTCCTCATCTGTCGTCCAGACGTAGTGCGCATGGTTGGCAGGCAGCGCAAGCATCCCGCCCGCCTTCAGCATCTTGCCCTTCGTCAGGTCCGCTTTCTCGCCCATGCCGCTTCCCATCGTGCCACTCAGCACGGTGACGGTCTCAAAGCCCGGATGCGTATGAGGCGGGACGACATAGTTGGGCGGAAACTTGATACGTAAAATGAAAAGTCCCGGCTTATCGGGATCCCCATGCAGCAGCGCAGTCTGGCCTCCGTTCGGAAAGGCGGGGTCATCGCGGAATACGATCTCATCAGGCGCCAGCTCCTTCATTCCATTGCTAGCGCCATCGTGAGCGAACGCCGAGCCTGCGAACGCCAATAAAGCTGCAACGAGAACCATGCGTTTCATTTTCTTCTCCTGATCTGAGTGTGGCATGCCCGAACGAGTTGAACGGTTGGAATTCAGCGAGCGGCGCGGGAAGGCTCGTGCGTCCGTTCCACATTCTCGCGCGTGCAAAAAATCGCTGCCGGATCGGCGTCACGAAATAGCGCGTCGACGTTGTTTCCGGCGCCGGCGAAGCGGCTCATCGCATGCGCCAGCGTGACCATGGCGGCCGCGCTGCTCGCCAAAAGCAGCAGCGGAAGGATCGCGTTCCAGCGCCATGTCCCGCGCCGAAAGATATCTGTCTCCGCCGACAACCGGCCATGTTGGATGCTCCCCGTGTGCCGCTTTCGAACCATGCTGAAATGCCTCGAGCGATTTCCCTGCTCGTCGAAAGCATCTGATTTCGCACCGAAAGCCACAACGGCGTTTCCCCTGCCGGTCCTTGGGCAAATTTCCTGACGATCCCGCGTCCCCTTCACAGCATCGGCGCCGCGCCCTAGCCTGCCGAAAAGGCCGATGCGAGGACGCATGGATCTCAAATGGCTGCTATTGAGACGGATCGCGGCCGTTGCGGTCGCGTGCTTTGCCGCCGGCGCAGCGCTCGCCACCTACCAGGCCGCGTTGAAGACACAGCACCGCAACGCCGAGCTGGCAGAGCTCGTGGGCCGTCAGCTCGACCTCCAGCTGTCACGCATCGGCCGCTCTACGGATATCCCCTCTAACTTTCCCGATTGGGATCTCGTCACCAGCCTCGTGCTTCAGCCGGGACAATGCGTCGAGCTGCTCGGCCAGGATGGCGCGACCAAGCGACTGAATTGCGCCGGCCTCAATGCAGAGGCCATGGGCGCTCCGCGGTGGTTCGTGTGGCCCTACCGCGCGTTTATCAATGACCGGCTCACGGCATCGCGACCGATCTCCTACCGCGGCATCACCTACGGTACGGTCGTCGCCCATTACGATACGGTCGCAACGGCCAGCGCTGCATGGATGGCGATAACACCGCTGCTTAGCTTCGCCGCCGGGTTGGTCACCATACTTTGCCTCGTCACCTACTTTGTCATCGACCGCGCGCTGCTGCCGACGACGCAGATCCTCGCCGGCTTAAACCGCCTGGCACGCGGTGATCTGACCTGCCGCCTGCCACGGTTCCGTCTCGCCGAGCTCAACCGTATCAGCCAGGTTTTCAATGCGCTCGTACACGACCTGAGCACAGCAACGGCCGAGCGCACAGAACTTGCGCGCAAGCTCGTGGACGCCCAGGAACAGGAGCGACGGCACATCGCCCGCGAATTGCACGACGAGATCGCCCAGAATCTGAGCGCTCTCAACGCCCATGCGGCATACCTGCGAACGCGAGTCCAGCGTGAGGCACCGGCCCTTGCCGAGGAAGCGCGCGAGCTGGAGAGGATGACATCCGACTCGATGCTGACGTTACGCCGGACGCTCACGTATCTGCGGCCGCAGGAGATTGATGACCTCGGTCTGGTCCAGAGCCTCGAAGCCCTCGTGGCGCAGCACAACAAAAATTCCGGTGGGCGTACAGCGTATAGGATCGAGGCGTCCGAAACGGTGGAGCACCTGCAGGCCGAGACGAGCGCGCACGTTTACCGGATCGTCCAGGAGGCGCTCACGAACGCCGCCAAGCACGCCAACGCGCGCACCGTGCAGGTGCTGCTTAGCCGGGGCTCCGATGGCGACCGCGAGACGATCCGCCTGTCGGTCATCGACGATGGCGCCGGCACGAGCGCGCCCGACGGGTCAACACCGCCCGCGGGCGCAGGACTGATCGGCATGCAGGAGCGCGTCATGGCACTGAGTGGAAGCTTCTCCGCCGGCCCCCTGGCTCGCGGCGGATTCGGGTTGGAGGTAGAGTTCCCCACACTGCAGCGAGGCGCCTGATGGGAACGGCAATCCGCGTGTTGCTCGTCGATGACCACGCCGTCGTACGGCAGGGCTACCGGCGGCTGATAGAGATGCATCCCGATATCGATGTCGTGGCAGAGGCTGGCGACGCGCCTTCCGGCTATCGGGCTTTCAAGGAGAACAAGCCTCACGTCGCCGTCGTCGACATTTCCATGCCCGGTCGCGGCGGCATCGACCTCGTCCGCCAATTGCGCCAATTGGATCGGAGCGCACGCGTGCTCATATTCACGATGCACGCCAGCGCAACCTATGCCCAGCAGGCATTCCGCGCCGGGGCGCAGGGATATGTCACCAAAAGCAGCCCACCCGACGTGCTCGTCAGCGCCATCCGCACCGTGTTTGCCGGACGTCCGGCGCTTTGCGCCGAGATCAATGAGGCGATCGCCACGAGCCGCCTGTGCAGCGATGCCTCGCCCGTGGAGGAGCTTTCGCCGCGGGAATTCGAGATCCTGCGCATGATCCTCGACGCAAAATCGACAGACGAGATCGCCCTGGCCTTCAACCTCAGCCCGAAGACGGTGGCGAATTACCACTATGAGATAAAATCGAAGCTCCGCGTGCGCTCCGATATCGAGCTTGTCTACCTGTGCATGCGTCAAGGTCTGGTCGAGCCGGTGACGGCGCCAGGCACCTAGGCAGCCGGCTCCCCGCCGCCGAGGTCCGAAAGCGCGGGGAGAGCTGGAGGGGGCACGGTGGCTCCCGGGCGGAACCCCATCCTGCGCTGCAACGCTTTTGTCACAAAACCGGTTGGTCCGGGAGGTATTGTGCTCGCGGTGCGACTACACTAATCCGACAGGCCTGCGGGGCATCGCTGAGGAGCAATGCCCGAGGGTCCTGTTTGCTTGCGGGAGATGCGAATTGGAAGGTGTGCTCATCATCGGCGCCGGCGCCGCTGGGTCTGTCACCGCACAGAAGTGCGCGATGAACCGCGACGTCTTCAAGCGGATACACTTGGCATCGCGCCGCCTGTCGAGTTGCGAGGCCGTGGCCAAACGCTGCGTGACGCCCATCGAGATCAGCCAGGTGGATGCCGACAACGTCGCCGAGACGGTGGCGCTGATCAACCGGGTCAAGCCCGACCTCGTCATCAACATGGCCCTCCCCTACCAGGACCTGCCGATCATGGATGCCTGCCTCGAAGCGGGCGTGCACTATATGGATACGGCCAACTACGAGCCGCGCGACGTCGCCAAGTTCGAATACTCCTGGCAGTGGAAATATCAGGACCGCTATGCCGAGAAGGGCATCATGGCGATCCTCGGCTGCGGCTTCGATCCCGGGCAGTCGAACATCTACTGCGCCTACGCGCAGGAGTTTCTGTTCGACACCATAGAGACGATCGACATCATCGACTGCAACGACGGCAGCCACGGCAAGGCGTTCGCGACGAACTTCAATCCGGAGATCAACCTTCGCGAGGTGACGCAGCGCGGCAAGTACTGGAAGGATGGTAAGTGGATCGACATCGACCCGCTGTCCATCTCGGCCATGATCGACTACCCGGAGGTCGGTCCGCGCAAATCCTACCTCATCTATCACGAGGAGGAGGAAAGCCTCGTTGAGAACATCAAGGGGCTGAAGCAGATCCGCTTCTGGATGACGTTCTCCGACAACTACATCAAGCACCTCGAGGTGCTCCAGA
>DASRYA010000031.1:0-11955 GCA_035687305.1 Hyphomicrobium sp.
ATGCGGGCCGCAAGCTCGACGTCACCTACGCGATGTCGAACTCCTTCGCCTTCGGCGGCCTCAACGCCGTGCTGGTTTTCGGCCCGCCGCCGGCCTGACGCCGGACGCGCTGCGTCGATCATCGGCGCGTGGCGTAGATGATACAGCGGCTCTGCGCCAACCGGCGCTGAGCCGCGCGCTCTCCTCGCAGTTTCCTTTTCCCACGAATAGGATAGCTCGCCGATCGCCCCGGTCGCGGAGCGGGTCGCCCATGCCTTGCCTCGGGTGTGGGCTGTGTGGTGTGTCTACAGGGGTATTGATGCGGTCGCGCCACAATGACAGAGTGGGCCGCGGGTCGGCGGAAAGACCGGCCGTATGGGAGTCGCGGGATGCGCGTGGTAGTGATCCGTGCGGGGAAGGTGACTATTCGTGCCCGGCTCTTGGAGACGCCGACCGCGGAACGTATTTGGGCGGCGCTGCCAATCCACGCCGAAGCAAAAATGTGGGGCCGCGAGATCTACTTCAATTCGCCGGTGAGCTCCGACCGCGAGCCCGAGGCGCGCGATGTCGTCAGCGCGGGCGAGATCGCCTTCTGGCCCGACGGCGACGCGATCGCAATCGGGTTCGGGCCGACGCCCGTATCGCGCCGCGGAGAGATCCGCATGGCGAGCCCCTGCAACATCTGGGCGATGGCGCTCGATGACGTCAGCCGGCTGAAGTCGGTGCACGCGGGCGAGGGCGTTTCCATCGTCGAAGCGAACGCCCACGACTGCTGACCGTTGCCGCTGATACGCTGACGCTGGGCCGACAGCTCCCAGCCGCTTTGCAACGTCACCGTCAAAAAACTTCCCTTTATGCGTAGCGGGCGTCTAACGGCCCGTTCAACTCCCACGGGCGCTGAAAGCCGCTGTGCGCGCGCAATATGCGAACCCCGTTCAAATCCCGGGAATTCGTCCATCATTTTAAGAAAATCTCGCTTCAATTCCGGATTTTGAGGGAGGAACCAATCGGTGTAGGGGCGGTTCCCCAGACGGCGGATGGGCACATAACGGAGGTGTACCATGCACACTTGGGTGAAATCGGCGCTGGCGGCAACGGCGGCTGGCGCGGCGGTCGTGGCGGTTGCGATACCGGCGTCGGCCCAGGAAGTCATCGTCGAGGACGGTGCGGTGCTCGTGGATGAAGGCCCTGTCATTGACGGCCCGGTTATCGTGGAGGGTGCGATCGTCGATGATGCTCTCCCGGCTCCGGAGGTCCCGGCGCCCCGCGTCTATGGATGGACGGCCCGCAGCGGCGATGACTGCGGCATGTACGGATATTGGAACGGTGTGCGCTGCGCGGACGCGCGGGACGAGCCCCCGCCGATCCGCTAGACCATGATCGCTTCGGACCCTATCGGTCCGAAGCGTGAATCATCGGTCTAATCAAACCAGACCATGATCGCTTCGGACCCTACCAGTCCGAAGCGTGAATCATCGGTCTAGTCAAAAGACGAGCGCCGCATCGCGATTCGAAGAAAAGCGATCATGCGCTAGCGAGCACGACGCGGACAGCACGGGACGCGCACCAATCCCACCGGACTGTGCGCGTTCCAAGGTGGCATGTTAGATTTGCGGGTTGCTTAGGACGCGGAGAATTGGAACAGCAGTCCGCTTTCGCGAACCGGGTGCGCAAATGGCATTGTGCGGCTGGCTGACAAGGGAGGCGAGGCAATGGACGTTCTTTTGCGTATATTCGTGGGCGTCGCCGCTGCGTGGATCACGCCCGACCCAGTGCCGCAACAGACAAGTCAGGCGGCCCAATCGGCCTATGAAGACCGGTGCAACGATATGCGGTTCCGCCTTCGCATCGTGCGTTGAGGAACTGCGGCGCTCGGCCTGCGGGGGGCTGAGCCGCCTCGTCGGGCGCCATCCGATTTCAAATAATGCGAGGCTTTTAACGCTGGAGAAACGCCCCGGCTCGGAGAGGCGTGCATGGTTGGCCAAGGAAATGCCATGGACGCTCAAGGCGTTGCCATCCGCCAATAGACAGAATGCCCGGCATCGCATAGTTCGAACACCGACCGTTTGTGGATCCCAAAATAGCCGAGCCAGCGATGCCCGCCGTTCTCCGCTTCTCCCTCACCGCGCTTCTGCTTTCCCTCGCCCCGCCGCTCGCGGCGCAGGAGCTGAAATTGATGGACACGAGCACCGTCAGCCCGGAGCTGCTCGACGACATGTACGGCACATGGGTGGTGAGCGACGCGAACGGCGCAAAGCGCTGCGAAGTGACGCTGAAAAAGGATCCGACCATCGGCGGCAACGAGATCGAGATCGCGCAGGACTGCGCCAAGACCTTCCCGGTGATGGGCGACATTACCGCTTGGCGGCTCTACGAGGGCTGGACCATCGGCTTCGCCGACGCCACCCGCAAGCTGCGGATCAAATTCTTCACACCGGACGAGGGTTACGTCGCCGAGCCCGAGGTCGATGGGATCGCCACCATCGCCAAGAAGTAGCTGGCATCCGTCCGCTGCTTCGCCCGTTTCCGGCACGCCTGCCGCAGCGACTGGCGCCGCGCTCGCCGCCGCTAGTAGACGTCCCGCTTATACATCCCGGTCTCGATCATCTCCGCCACGTTATCCTCGCCGAGGATATCGCCGAGCGCCTTAGTGACGGACGTCGACATGCCGCGCAGGCTGCCGCATACGTAAATCGCTGCACCAGCCTCGATCCATGCGCGGATGTCATCGGCGCGCGAGCGCACACAATCCTGCACATAGGTTCGTTCCGCCCGATCGCGCGAGAAGGCGAAGTCGGCGCGCTCGAGAATGCCTCTGCGATGCCATGCGTCGATCTCGTCGCGATAGAAAAAGCTCTTTTGCGCGCTGCGCTCGCCGAAGATCAGCCAGTTCTTGCCGACATTCGCTTTCACCCTGGCTTTGAGGTGCGCGCGCAGGCCCGCCATGCCCGTGCCATTGCCGATGAGGATCAATGGCCGCTGCGGGTCGGGTGGATGAAAGCCGGTGTTGGCGCGCACGCTCAGCTCGATCGGGCCGCAAAGGGCAGCATGCGATGTGAGCCAGCCCGATCCGAGCCCGAGGCGGCCGTCGGCAAGTCGCATCTGCCGCACGAGCAGCTCGATGCGGCCATCCTCCGGTAGCGAAGCGATGGAGTATTCGCGTACCGGAAGCGGTTGCAGCCCCTGAACCAGCAACTGCGGCGACTGGCGGACGAGCCCAGCAAGCTCGTCGGATGTCCTCGGCAGGACGCTTCCTGCGAGATGGCGCGCCAGCGATTGCCGGCCGGCCGGACCATCGAGCTGCATTTCGCCATCGAGATCGAGACGTGCCAGCAGCGATGTCACGTCTGCCGGATCGTTCCGCGGGCGGATGACGGCGATGTCGCCTGCCGACCATTCCGGCAACTCGCCGCTCGGCTGTAATGCGATGTAGTAGGCCGGGTGCTCCGCGTCGTCGGGATTGGCGAGCGTGCGGGCAGCGAGCGTCCACGTGCTCGTCACGGGCGCTGCCGATGGATCGGTGCGGAGCGGGGCACCCGCCAGCGCCTGGAGCTGTTGCCACCACAGGTCCAGCGATGCCGGATCCTCGTTGTCGACGCGGATCGCATCGAACAGGGGCGCCGCGCCCCACGCCGACAGAGAAGCATGTACGGCATCGCCGAAGGCGCAGAACTGCGTATAGGTGCGGTCGCCCAGGGCGAGCACGCCATAGCGCAGCCCCGGTGCGGCCTGGGACGAGCCCATCGCCGTGCGTACGAAGCGTGCCGCCGAGTCCGGCGGATCACCTTCGCCCGTCGTCGATACGATCAAGAGCGCGGTCTGCGCCTGCGCGAGCGTTGCCGCGTCGAGGTGCGCGAAGGAGACGATCCGGGACGGCACATGCGCGGCTTCGAGCGCGCGGAACGTGCTCTTGGCGAGTTCTTCGGCCGTGCCGGTCTGGCTCGCGTAGGCGACGAGCACGGCCGGCGCGCCGCGGTCGCCTCCCGGAGCGCTGGCGGGCATCCTATGGCGCACGGCATGGCGGACCGCGATGACGGCGCAGAAAACGAGGTAGGCGGTCACCATCGCCGCCGTCGCGATGAGACGTTTCGGATCGGTGGTGAGCGTATCAGCGGCGGCGTCGGCCGCCGCAGCGGGGGCCACACCCGCGCACATCGTAACCAGGACGAAAAGTGCTCTGCGCATTCCTATCACCGTGCGCGTCACGCGAGCATCGCGGCGAAGCGTGGCGTCAGGCGCTCGCGCACGCCTTCAGGTCCGGCGCTCACGAACCGCGCGGCAAGTCCCAGGCGCATCGCGTGCGCCATGCCGTCATCGGGGCCCAGAACCATCAGCGCAGTTGCGAGCGCGTCCGCGTGCATGCACTTGGCGTGCAGCACACTCACCGAGACGAGATCGTGCGCGACCGGTTTGCCGGAGCGCGGATCGATCGTGTGCGCATACCTTTGTCCGCCCGCCTCGAAGAAGTGCTCGGCGCTTCCCGACGTCGCGACGGCGAGGCCATTGAGAGCAACGACGATGTCGGAAACAGTCGCGACACCATCCGCCGGGGGCGGTGCGCGCTCCAGCGCGACCCACCATGGCAGGCCATCCGGTTTCACGCCATGGCCGCGTAACTCGCCGCCAATCTCGACGAGGAAGTCGGAAAAACCGGCGCTGGCCACGGTGTCGGCGACGCGATCGACGGCGAACCCCTTGGCAACCGAGGAAAGGTCGAGATGAAGTCCGCCCGGCTGCCGGGCGCTGCGCTGCGTACGATCGAGCGCGACGATGGACCAGCCGCAGCGCGCACGCACGTCCGCGATATCCTCCTCGCACGGAACCCGGCGCTCCGCGCCCAAGGCGCCGAAACCCCAAAGGCCGACGAGATGCCCGACGGTGGGGTCATACGCACCATCGCTGTCGCGCGCGACCTTCAGCGCATAGTCGAGGACGAAGAAGAAATCCTCCGGCAGGCGATGCCATGTTCCCGCCGGAGCCCGATTGAAGCGGCAGATAGCGGAGTCCGGCTCGAAGGTGCTCATCTCGGCGATGATACCGTCGAGACTTCGCTCGATAGCGGAGCGGAGCCCGTCGATCGACGCACCGGGCGCGACGGCGAGCTTGACGCTCCACCGCGTGCCCATCGTCTGCCCATTCAAGACGTGCAGAGACGCCCCGGCACGCGGCGTTGTCGACCGCTGCGAAACGTGCAGCGGAACGGCGACGCGCCGGGGCAAAGTCTCACCGCGCATCAAGGCTTCATCACCTCGAGCGTTGCCGCATAGGTGGCGCGCCGCTTGGCGTTGGGCATCTGGGCGTTGTCGTCCTCGACCACCGCCTCCATCCAGTACATGCCTGCCTCCGGCCACGTGACGGAGACGAATCCGTCGGCGTCGCTCGTCGCGTTCATCTCGTTGATCGAGTCGCGGTAACGGATGCCGCCCGGAACGACGGTGAGCCGTGCACCGGCCGCGGGTTTGCCATCGATCAGAAGGCGGAACTTTGCAGCCTCGCCGGCAAAGAGATCGTTGGGATGCGTAACCGGATCGAGCTCCAGACCTTTGCCCGTCGGCTTGAGGACATCCTTCGACGGCTTGCCGGCAGTGACGAATGTCTCGAGCCGGCGCTGCTGCTCGGTAACCTTCACATCCTCCGCATCGGCGGGGATTTCGGTCTTGAAAGTTTCAGCCGTGCCGCGCCAGCGCTTCTTCTCGCCCTTCAGCGTGTAGGAGGCGGTCAGTCCGCCGCCGACCACGGCGAGCTTATAGGTGCCGGCCTTCTCGAGCGGAATGTCGAACGTGCTGCGGAACTTGCCGATTGCCCCGTTCTGCGGCGCAATGTTCGATCCATCGGGTGCAAAGATCGTGAGCTGCTGGCTCGGTGGACGGCGCCGGGCATCGCCGCCGGGAGCACCTGCCGCACCCGGCTGTTGCGCAGCGCGGGCTTCCCGCTTGGTCGCGCCCGTTGCAGCGGGAGCGCCTTTCGCTCCGCGCTCGCGCCCCGCGGGCTCCGCACCGACGCCGGTGAGGCGCATCGGAACGTGCTCGAAGTAGAACAGGGAATCGGAGACTGCCGCATCGACGGTGATCCATGAGCCCGTATCGGACAGCACGGTGGCGGAAGGAAGCAGCCAGGCGCGGTGCGCCGATGCGGGCATCGCGAGTGAAACGCAGAACGGCACGACCAGCCATTTGAGAGAGGTTTTCATGGACGGCGATCCTGTTGACTAGGGTTTGATCTCGAGGGCGACGACACCGAGTTCGTCCTTGCCCTGGGCGGAGCCCGAAAATGCCTCGGCGGCGGGCCATTTGAACGGAATGCGCACCAGCTCGCGGCCGCCGACCTCGCGCGCGGCTTCGACGACGAGCTCATATTCGCCCGGCTTAAGCTCCGCGAGCGGCGGTGCGGAGGAGGAAAAGTCGATGGGGTGCTTCCCGGCGGGGCGCGTGGCGCTCGAAAGACCGTCGACGGGCATGTCCAGCTCGCGACCGGCCCGACGCCACCATTGGCGCATGTCCTTGAGCCATTTGTTGCCCTTGTGGTTTTCTTTCTTGAATTCGTACCAAACGCTCAGGTTGGCGGCGACGCCGCCGTCGGCGTTCTCGATCCAGGCGGCGACGTAGGGGCGGTGGTATTCCGCGACGTCGAGTTTGGGCACCTCGATGGTGACCTTCATGTCGGCGGCGAGCGATGCCCCGGTGAGGACAGGGCCGGCAATGATGCCGGAAAGGCCGACGGTAACGAGCTTGCGCATCAGATGACCTCTGTTAGTGCACGAAGAGCAGAAGCAACGCGATCGGAACGACAACACCGAAGCCAACGAGCGGCCATGTCGCCGGCCGTCGCCCGGAATGGAGCTGCAGTAGGAAAAATCCAGTAGTGCAGAAAATGAGACACACTGCGGCGAAGGCGTCGATAAAGAGGCTCCACCACATTCCGGTGTTACGCCCCTTGTGGAGATCGTTGAGATAGGAGATCCAGCCGCGATCGGTCAGCTCGTACTCGATATCGCCGCTCTTGGAATCGATCGTCAGCCAGGCATCCCCGCCGGGGCGCGGCAACGAAACATAGACCTCGTCCTTCTGCCATTCGACCTTGTTGCCGCCAATGGAGACGCCGATATGCGTCGCGATCCATTGCAGCACTTCTTCCGGTATGACAGCCGACTGTTGCGCGGCATTGAGCGCTGCCAGCAGGTTCTCGGGGAGCTCGGCGGTACGGCTCGTCACCCGTGGTGACGCCTCTATCGCGCCGGCGTGATTGAGCGTGATGCCGGTTGCAGCGAACAGCACCATGCCGACGAGGCTCATTGCCGCGCTGATCCAATGCCAGCGGTGCAGATGCTTCAGCCAAAACGCGCGCAGTCCCGGAGTGGACATCACGTACCAGGGCGGATGAGGGCAGTGGCCGCCAGTGCCCCTGCGGATGCGGGAACGAGTTGATTGGCGCGCGCCAGCGCTTCGCGGCCGATGCTGGCGAGGCGCGCATCGGGATGCGGGGCGAGCATCATGCCCACCTCGCCGCAGAACGGCAGCGGTGCGTTGTTGCACGAGGCGCTGAACCAGCGCACGGCGCCGTCGATGTCGTTGCTGTCGGCGAGCAGCCGCGCCAGATGGAACTGACCCCGGAAACAGCCGCGCACCGCCGCGCGCTCATACCAGCGGCGGGCCGCATCGAGCCTCGCGCGGCAATGCCAGCCTTCCTCGCGGAAGCGGCCGAGCTTGTTCATGGACTTCTCGTTACCCTGCCGCGCGGAGCGGACGAAGAGCGATAGCGCGCTTCGGTAATCCTGCGCAACGCCGTTGCCGTGCAGATATTGGCAGCCGAGGTTGTATTGCGCCCAGCTATGGCCCTTGTCGGCGGCGCGCCGATACCACTCCACCGCTGCTGCGGCGTTGGGCGGCACGCCCCAGCCCCGCTCGAGGCAGCGGCCGACCATGTTCAGCGCTTCAGGCGCTCCGAAACGGGCGGCGTGACCGAACCAGCGATAGGCGGCCTCGGGATCGCGCGCCGTGCCATGTCCGTTGAGCAGCATGTAGCCCCAGGCGAGCTGCGCTTCCGGTCGCCCCTCGACCGCACCCTCACGCGCCCACCGCGCAGCATATTCCGGAGATTCCGCCAGGCGCTGGTTAAACTCCTCCTGCGTCTGGGGGTAGAGGATCGGAAGATAGATGTGCCGCGCCGTCATCGGACTATAGCTCCGCCCAGCGGCGCAGAAGGTTGTGATAGTGGCTGGTCAGTGCCACCACCGCCTGGGTATCGTCGGAAAGGTGGCTGCGAATTTCGCGGATCGCAACGTCGAGATCATACAACATGGCGCGCTGTCCATCGTCACGCACCATGGACTGCGTCCAGAAGAACGAAGACCAGCGGCTGCCGCGCGTGATCGGCGTCACGCTGTGGAGGCTCGTCGACGGATAAACGACGATGTGGCCCGCGGGCAGCTTCACGCGCTGCTCACCGTAGGTGTCGGAGATGATGAGCTCGCCGCCATCGTATTCCTCCGGGGGCGTGAGAAACAGCGTCGAGGAGACGTCCGCGCGCATGCGCATGTTCGCGCCGGGGATGGTACGGATGGCGCCGTCGACGTGCGCATCGAATTTCATGCCGACGTCGTACCGGTTGAACATCGGCGGCAGAACCCGCAGCGGCAGCGCGGCGGAATGGAAGATCGGATGGCGGCCGAGCGCCCGCAGAATGATGTCACCCGCCTGAACGGAGGCCGGCGAGCCCTCGGGGATCTGCAGATTGTTTTTGGCAACGGATGCCTGCTGGCCGGCAGTCGTCTTGCCGTCGACCCACGGGGACGATTCGAGGATGCCACGCACCTCGCGTACTTCTTCCGGTGTCAGAAGGTTCGGAATCGCTACCAGCATGCTCGTTCGTCTTCTCCTCCTGAA
Organism: Hyphomicrobium sp.; assembly: GCA_035687305.1. Lineage (GTDB taxonomy): Bacteria > Pseudomonadota > Alphaproteobacteria > Rhizobiales > Hyphomicrobiaceae > Hyphomicrobium_A. The sequence continues at coordinate 8,862 of DASRYA010000031.1, forward strand.
AATGAAAGGGGCAGGAGGGCGAGCCCTCCTGCCAAGTTTTGGGTTCTGGGACGGGAGTGGTGTGCCTCTCAGAACTTCTTGCCCAGCGTGAACAACACCGTTCGGCCGGCACTGACCACCGCGCGATTGCCAAATCCCGCGTCGTAGTTCAGCTCGTCGGTGAGGTTGTAGCCGTTGACCGCAGCGCGCCACCCGTCGAGCTCGTACGACGCCATGGCATCAAACGAGAAGTTGGATGGGATCACGGACGTGTTTGTCGTGTTCGTGAAATAGTCGCTCGAGTAGGTGATGCCGCCGCCAACCTGCGCCTTGCCCGGTCCGAGCGGCATCAGCTTGGAGATCTCGAAGGTGGTCCACACCGTCACGTTGTTGTGCGCGATGAATGGAGCCTCTTTGCCTCTGTTGGCGCCGCTGCGAACCTCGCCGTCGAGGTAGGCGTAGGCGATCTGCGCGGTCCAGAAGTCGGTGAGCGTTCCCGACATTCCGAGTTCCACGCCCTGGACGCGAATGGCATCACCCGTCTGCACGACGTTACCGGTGCCGTCATCGTAGGACTGGTTGCTCTTGTCGACCCGGAAGACCGCACCCGTCAGACCAAGCCTCTGGTCGAACAGCGACAGCTTTGCACCGGCCTCCCACATCTCGTTCTCTTCCGGATCGGGGATCTGATAGCCGGGGCACGTCGAGCACACATCGGTGATGGAATTGTTGTCGTTGCCGACGAACTGACCCGGCGGCGAGAACGAACGGGCCCATGAGACGTAGTAGGTCTCGTTCTTCGACGGCTCCCAGATGGCGCTGGCCTTGGGGCTCCAGAAGCGGGTGACGGCATCCTCGTCGATGCTGTTGGCGGCGTTCCACGCACCGGTGGTGTTCGTCGCCCGATAGGAGGCGTGGTAATAATCCCAACGCACACCGCCAAGAATGGAGAACTGCTCCGTCAGCCACGCGCGGTCGCTGACGAATACGCCCGCGTTGTACGCCTCGCCCTTCTTGCGCGAATTGTAGTTCTTCGAAACGATGTTCGCGGTGGAGAAGTTCGGATCGTAGACGGACCCGCGTTCTTTCAACGGCGGGTTCGTCGGCGGATTGCCGTTCTGATACGGGTTGGCCGCCGTCGCCGCATTGGCGAGGCTGTTGGACAGGCCCGTACGGCGATCGTTCTGGAAGAACAGATCGACACCGGCCACCGCCTCGTGTCGCATCCAGCCCGTCTTGAACTTCGCCACGAGCGTGCTGACGTTCTGCGCGCCCCAAGTCTGTTGCTCGAAACCGGCCGGACCACCGAAGCCATAGATCGGCACCGTGTTCGGATTGTTGTCGAACAGGTCTGTCGCGCACGTCTGTGCGGGCGCGAAGGCGGAGGCATTCGTGTTGTTACAGTTGACGACCGTCTGGGCAAAGTACCGGTCATAGAAGGCGATCCGGCTGTCGTTGTAGAACGTGATGCCGGGGGCAACCTTGCTGCTCAGGCGCGCGGTGAGGATGTCCGCCGTCGAGTCGTCGAGATCGGTATACTTGCCGTAGTAGTTCTTGCGCGACACACCCGGAACTTCGGTCACGGGACGGCCGAAACCGCCGCCGAGGGCTGCAGGCGGCGTGGCAATCGGAACGCCCATGTCGGGGCGGCGCTCGCCATCCTGATGCAGATAGTTGAGCGTCAGCGTCGTGTCGGTGCCAAGTCCGAAGCCGAGAGAGCCGAGGAAGCCCCAGCGGTCGGAGTAGACATGGTCGCGGCCGACGACATCCTGATTGTGCCACATGCCAACGGCGCGGGCAGCGGTCGTCGCGTTGATCTGCTTGTTGATGTCGATCGTGCTGCGATAGTACGGCCCGTTGCCGACGGTGACCTCGTATTCCTGAGAATCGCCGAGGTGCGCGGTCTTCTGCTGCAGGTTGATGACGCCGCCGGTGGTGCCCATGCCGAAGCTTTCGGACGAGGGGCCTTTGATCACCTGCACCTGCTCATACGCGAAGCTGTCGCGCACGTAGACGCCGAAGTCGCGCAGACCATCGACATAGAGGTCGCCCTTGGCCTGCAAGCCGCGGATGCGGAACTGGTCTCCGTTCATGCCGCCGCCGCCTTCACCGATGGCGACGGTGACGCCCGGAACGCTGCGTAGCGCCTGATCGACGGTGGTGATCTTCTGCTCTTTGATGAGCTTCTGCGGGATGACGTTGACCGTCTGCGGCGTGTCCTGGAGCGTGCCCGGCAGGCGTCCGAGGCCAGTGCCGGACTGGTTGGTGTTGCCGCTCGCCGGGGTAAAGGAAGCTGTAGGATCGGCGACTACCGCCGCAGCGGCTGCGGGCTCCGACGGACCCTGGGGTGCAGGCGAAACGGCGCTGCTGGAAGCGGCCTTCTTTTTCGCCTTTGCCTTTTTGGCAGCCGGTTTTTCTGAGGTGACCTCGAGCGGCGGCAGCTGCTGTTGTTGCGCTCCCGGCTCCTGCTCCTGCGCCTGGGCGCCAAAGCCCGCTGTGCCTGCGGCGACGAGCGTGGCGATGCCGACGGAAATGCGGGAAAATGGCAAACGATCTGCCGGCAACGCGGCACGATCAGTTACACTCCCGCTGGGCAACTCGCCCACGGGTACGCTACGCTTACACACTACTTGGACCCCCCCAAACAACGAGAAACTCTGCGCCAACGGGCGCAAGCAATTTCATACGAGGCTGCCCATTTGGTGCTGCAATCAGCACATGGAAACAGCAACCTCGGCTGTCATTATGTATACCTTACGACGACAGTCAACATATTATGAGGCTTTCCGATCGGCCGGTCGCCGCTCCCGAAAAGCCGTTATAACAAACGCATTTGCAGCTCTGTTTGCCTTCGCTTTTCCCATCGCGAACCGATAGACCGTTGCACATTCGCATCTACTGACGGAACGCATTTTCACGGGCTGTCGGTGTGCCTGACGCGGTGGTGCCGCTCTACGGCAGCGGCAGTTGCTCGATCATCCTGGTGCCGTCTTTCGGACATGCGCGTGCGTGATAGTGTGCGTGCCGTCGAAAGACGGCACTGGCCCCCCAAAACTTGCGAAGGCTCCATTCATGCGTTCACTCACCGCCCATCTGCGCCCCGCCATTGCGGGCC
>DASRYA010000032.1:0-11900 GCA_035687305.1 Hyphomicrobium sp.
GCGAAGGGCGATCCGCCCGGCTCGCGTGTCACGAGCGTGTCGATCCCCGCGCGATGCAGCGCCTCCGACAGCAATCGCGCCTGGGTCGACTTGCCGGAGCCTTCTCCGCCCTCGAAGGTGATGAACTTGCCGAGCACAGATAACGCCTCGCGACCGCAGCAACCACCCGCGTCGGTAACACGTCGGCCTGCGGCGCGCTACCTAGAGGCGCACCAGGCTCATCGCCATGTGTGCCAGCGAATCGAGGCCCCGGCGCATCAATCCCCCGGGCTCGACATCCTGCGCCGCATAGAGCGGGATCTCGTTCACCGAGTTCGATTGCGTCGTGATGCGTAGCACCGCCACCTTGTCGCCCTTGCGCACCGGCGGCTTCAGCGGCCCGTCGTAGACGATCTCGGCCTTGAGGCGCGGATTCTCGGGCACGCGCGGCAGGATCACGGTCACGGGCCCCTTGCCGGTGAGCGGCACGAAGAAGGCCTCTCCGCCCCACACGCGCGCGCTGCCGACGATCTCCCCCGCGTCGAAGAGCTTGGCCGGCGCGAAGCTGCGATAGCCCCAGTCGAGCAGGCGCCGCGCCTCGGAGGTGCGCTCGGCTTCCGTTGCCAAGCCCAAGACGACGACGATCAGCCGCTTGCCGCCCTGCACCGCCGAGCCGACGAGGTTGTAGCCGGACTCCTTCACGAAGCCCGTCTTCAGGCCGTCGGCGCCGATGTCGAGCGGCAGGAGCGGGTTGCGGTTGTAGAACTTGTGCTTGCGGTACTCGAACAGGCGCTGGGAGAAGATCGGATAGTACTCGGGGTATTCCTTGATGATGTGGCGGGCGAGGATTGCAATCTCGCGCGCGGTCATCAGCTGCTCTGGATCGTAGAGCCCGCTGGGATTGGCAAAGGTCGATTTACTGAGGCCGATGTTGCGCGCCTCGACCGTCATGCGCTTCGCGAACTGCGCCTCGCTTCCGCCGAGGCCTTCCGCAAGACAGATCGCAGCATCGTTGCCCGACTGGATGATCAAGCCCTTCAGCAGCTCATCGATGGTCGCGGTGGTGTTGATGGGCACGAACATCGACGATGTGCGCGAAGGCGCCCCGCCCGTACGCCAGGCATGCTCGCTCATCGTGAATTCGTCGGTGAGCTTCAGCCGCCCTTCCTTCAGCGCGCGAAAGACCACGGCGGCCGTCACCAGCTTGGAGATGGACGCCGGCGGCAGCGGCTGATCGGCGTTGAACTGATAGTAGATCGCGCCCGTATCGGCATCGAGCAGAACAGCCGCCTTCGCGCGCGTCGTGAAGCCCTGGGCAGCCGCATGTTGCGGCAGTAGCGAGACGGCGCATGCCAGCAGAATCAGCAGCGGCCACAGGGGGCGGCTGCGGCGACGCCGGCGGAAGAAGAGAGGCATTTGCGCGGTTGACCCCCATGCCATGGAACAACGCATCGTGACTATCCCGTCTGTGCAACGCCCCTGTCAACGCCGCGGGCTCACCATGGCCCTATATCGCCTTCGATAGTCGCCCGTGAGCTTGCTTGCGGGGCGAAACCCGCCTCCGCAATGCGGGCCATCGCCGTCGCGGCGTCCGAATCGGCATAGGGCCCGAAACGCACGTTGAACCGTTGCGCGGCGCTTCCGCCGGAGGCCTCTATCGTTCCGTCATCGGGCGATCCCAGAATGTGCAGCAGCCGCTCGCCCTCCGAGCGCGTCTCGAACGGGCCAACGCGCACATATACGGCCGCCGGGGAAGCGCCGAGCGCTGACGGCCGTGCGCCAGCCCCCATGCGGCGGTGCTGCGCGAAGGACCACGACGGCGCGGATTGCGCAACCCTCGCCGCGGCGCCGATCGACGCCGTCGTGATCGCACCGGTATCCACGCGCGCCAGCGCTCCGCCTCCGGCCCATCCCTGGGACGCGAGATGGCGCCGCTCCGCGATGTCGTCGCCATTGAGAGGCGCCCTTCCCGCGTAACGCACACGCACGCGCGCCAGCCCCGCCCGGTGGAAACCGAGCACGTGGGCCGAGCGGTACGAGAGGTCGATCAAGCGGTCCTTGGCGTAGGGACCGCGGTCGTTGATGCGCACGAGGATGGTACGGCCGTTCTGCAGATTGGTGACATAGGCATACGATGGCATCGGCAGGGTGGGATGGCCCGCCGTCAGCGCGTTCATGTCGTAGATTTCACCGTTCGACGTTTTCCGGCCGTGGAACTGGGTGCCGTACCAGGAGGCGATGCCGGTGCGATCGTAGCTCGGGTCCTCGTGCGGATGGTACCAGCGGCCGCCGACCTTGTAGGGGCGGCCAACCTTGTAGACGCCACCGCCTTTCGGGATCGAACCGTAATGGACGACGCGGGGGCTCGCTGTGACGCCGAGGCCGGAATCGACGCCGCCACCCCCGGAACAGGCCGTCAGAATGAGGGCGGCGGTTGCCGCCACGCCCCTTGCGACGGGCAGAACCGAGCGGCGGGCGCCGTTTGCCCGTGGCCCGCCTGGCTGTTCCCCATGCCGGCGAGGTCGCGCCAGGATGCCGGTAATGGCCGCGATGGTGGCTGGCCCGGTACGCATACTCACACTCTTCGCCGCGCGATGCGGCGCCTGTCCCACCCCCTGCGCGGCGCAAGAGCGCACGCACGTTGCCACAATGGCAAGGGGCGCTTGAGAATGGGTAAAGGAGGGAACCGGCTTGAGGCAGGGCGCATGCGCCTATAGGGTCCCGCGGTCCGGAAGGGTGGCCGAGTGGTTTAAGGCAGCGGTCTTGAAAACCGCCGTGCGGGCAACCGTACCGTGGGTTCGAATCCCACCCCTTCCGCCAGCCCCAGGTTCGCGACAGTTCGGTCCGTCCCCGGCATCATTTTCCCCACAAAGCAGCCTGTTTCTAACTCGCTGCGGTTCGGCAGCGATGCCACATTCAAGGCACTGGCGCTGGAATACCGGGACAGTCGTAGCCACGCCAGATCGAGCGGATAATCAACGATGTCTCGCAACTTCCATTTGATTGACCCACCCTCGCCGCTCGCGCCCGATGCTGAATGGCGCGAGCATCTCGACGGTCTGCGCAAGGAGCGCAACAAGTATCCCTCGCCACAGCTCGACGAGGCCATCGCTGATGCCGAAGAAGAACTGGCAAGACGGCGAGAGCAGAAACCAGAGGACTGAGAGCCTCGCCACCGAGCGGGTTTTTTTATTGGCCGAGGAAATCATTCTCTAGTCTAGCGATATCAACATCTTCCGTGCGCCCCCAACAAGCTCCGCTTCACCAGCATCGGCAGCGGCATCGCCTTCGATGCCTTCCATCTGGTGGAGGAGCTGCTCACGCAGCCGATCCAGATCATCACAGGCTCGGTGCCGGGCGCGTTCGGCTCGATGACGGACGGGCAGGAGCTCCACAGGCGCGTTCGCAGCGAAAAGGATCTGTTCGTCGTCGAGGGAGCCACGTACGACGACCTTTACGACCAGCCGGGTCCCATCGCCAAAGCGGTCGAGAAGCTCGTGGCGTTCTACGGCAAGCACCTTTGACCTGAGCGCGATGGCACAAGAGCCGGAGCCCTTGCGCCATCGGCGTAGCGTTGTTGCGCCAGGACTCCCCTATCTCGTCACCTGCGTCGTCGGCACGCCTTTCGCGAGAGCCATGGCGATCTGTTGCGCCTCCTCGGACGTCGCCTGAACGTCGGGCCGCACCCCCGCGCCGCCCCAGTTGCTGTGCGTGATGGGATTTTCAGCCCTGCCGGTCGGCACCACGACGAAGAGGTCGGATCCGAGATCGTTGAGACCGCCCGGGTTTGCGCCTCCGCGTGTTTTCTCGCCGACCACGGTCGCGCGCGCCAGCACTTGCAGGTCGTAGGCGAACTCCTCACCCGCCGAATAGGTTTTCGGGCCGACCAGCACATAGACGGGCTTCTCGGCATAGCTCACCGGTGTGGGCGAGCTCCAGAACGATTCCGTCCTGAACGTTGAGGTTCCGCGATTGCGCCATACGAGGTCGTTGATGTGAACGCGCTCGGCGGGATCGAGGAAGAAGCTGGCGAGATAGGCAACGGACCCCGGATGGCCGCCGTCGTTATCCCGCATGTCAACGATGAGCGCCGCTGTATCCGCCAGGGCGCGCATGGCGTCGTCGGCCGCCGCATTGAAGATCTCAGGCGGAGCAAAGCGCGCCAGGTGAACGTATCCGATGTTGCCCTCAAGGTGTTTCACCTCGAAGCCGGCATCGTGCTGCGTGGCGGGCGCAGGCTGGCTGGAGAACGGCGAGCCGAAGATCACCCGCATATGGCTGTCGCTGGTGATCGCCTGGAGTTGTTCGGTCAATTGACGCGCGAACTGAGCGGGATCGGCTGTGTGCGCATACGCATTCGCCGCCAACGCCTTCTCCAGCGCATCCGCCGCCTGCACTCCCTTTTCCGGAAAGACGTATCCCTCGCGCAGCTCGGTGGCGATGTCGCCGATCACCTTCCGGACCGTTGCCGTATCGAGGCGCGCGCTTTGCGCCGCGTCGGGAACCGCCTCGGCACGTGCCGCCGGCGCCGCGGCGATGAGTGCAGACACTGTCGCGAAGCAGGCGACGATGATTGGCGATCGACGGTGCAGCATCTGACCCTCTTGGTTGCGAGTGGATAGCGGGATTGAATTTTGAGCCAAGCCTGTGGCGAGCGCATTCGCTCGCTGTCCCTGACGATGCCCGTGAATTTCGTCCTGAAGCGGGCATCGCGACTTCGGTCTAAGTGCAAGCCGAGTGCTGTAAGGCTGTTGTAAGTTGGAACCTATATCGACGTGCCGGTCCGTGATCCGGCGCCCTGTTAGACGAGTGGGAGCGCCTGTTCTTACCCGCGATACAGGGCTCCCACGACGTGAGCGGCACAACGTTCCAAACCATACGTGTCGTCGCATCCTTTGTGCCCGGCATAGCTACACGCCACGGGATCGGGATGGCATTTCTTTTCCTCTTCCGGTCATTGCAAGATCTGCGCAACGTGGCGCGTTGGCTCAAATTCATCTCCGGCCATTTTGCGTCCATCGGTGTCGCAGCGCCCGGGTTCTCCGTCCTGAGAAAGCCGTTGCGGAATTACAGCCGAATTGGCCTGAGGCTCACCGAGCAGGTCGATCTTCTCGAAGGTCACTATCGGTTGGCGCGCTTGTTGCTGCCCGGCGAAATCCACTCCGCCCTTTGCGGTGGAAGGAGCGTCCGCTTGGCTACGATCGCTACCGCCAAAGGAAATTTTTCCTTGCTTTTGAGGGCGGCCAATTTCTGCGGACAAAAGCACGAGGGCGAAATTACCGTTGCCATGGTCGACGCTGATGACGCCACGCTCGCCAGGTTGGCGTTTCTGTTCGCAACCTACGCACACGGCGTGACGATGATCATCGGCGGATTGCAGGGCCTCGCCGCAAAGCAAGATAAGCGAATGATAGTCCGAGCTACGCGGCAACTCTCAGGTCTCAGGCCGAAGGACGCCGTCCTGGTGGCCGCTCAGGCCATCGCCGCCGCTGTGGGAGCAGAGCGCATCTTTGCGGTCTCGAATGCCACGCACGTCGTCAATGCCGATTGGGGAGCAAAACTACAAAGCGACTATGACGCGTTCTGGCTCGAGCGTGGCGGACGGCCTTCGCGACCGATCGGTTATGAGTTGCCGATCCCGGTTTACGCGGATCGCGTGCGAAAGGGTGGATCCGCGCGCAAGCTCGACCATTACCGGGCCGCCATCGAAGCCCAGATTCATCGGGCTGTGCGCGTCGAACCGTTCAGCCGATCGCCTGCAAACGATCAAAGCTACGTCGCGATGCGTCCGCAGACAAACCCCGCCAAGCTTCGAGCGACCTCCGAGAATTAGCTCGATTGATCGCCCCGCTTGAGGCCCCGCGCAACGGCCGCGTCAGCGATCATTGATCCGACTTGAGGTACGCGATCAGATTCTCGATCTCCGCATCGTCCTTGATGCCGGGAAAAATCATCCGCGTTCCCGGCACTTTCTTTTTCGGATCGTGGAGAAATTCGGTGAGATTGGCTTCGTCCCAAACTAGCCCTGACTCCTGCATCTTGGGCGAATACTTGAAGCCTTCGACAGTACCGGCCTTCCGTCCGAAGACGCCTTTCAGCGTCGGGCCCAGCTTATTGACGCCCTTCTCGTGGTCATGGCACGCGGCGCACTTCCTGAAGACGGCCTTCCCGCTTTCCACGTCCTGCGCCACCGCGCCGGTTCCCAGCGTCACGCCAGCGGCCGCCAGCACCATCATGAACATACGCATTTGAGCTCTCCATATTTCGAGGTCGCGCGGACGCGCGGATTTCTTCGAGAGGCGAGGCACATGCCATGCGGGTCGCGGGGAGCCGCATGGAGCATGGTCTCGCGGTGACGAATCCGACCACTACTTTTCCAGCAGGTGTTCGTAACGGCGATCTGTCAGCGTCTTCAGGAACGCCTCGAGCGCTTCGATCCGGGCATCGTTCAACACCAAGCCGGACTTGAGCTGTGTCAGCGAGATGTTTTCAGGCACCTCGGGATCGCCCCACTTCTCGCCGGTCTCGCGATTGATCTGCGCCGCCGGACTGCGGCTCGTGTACTTATTGTAAAACTCGATCGCCGTTCTCAGCTCCTTGAAGACGCCGTTGTGCATGTAGGGGCCGGTTACGGCGACGTTCCGCAACGTGGCCACCTTGAAGAGGCCCGACCACTCCGGATTGCCGGGTTGCGCGTTGCCCAGGCCGCGATCGACATAGCCGTCCCCCATGCCGCTCGAGGCGCGCACGGCCGCGTGCACCGGCAAACCGATGTTGTGATATTCGAAGCTCGTGAAGAGCTCGGTCTGGAAGCTGCCTCCGTTGCGTAGCGGGCGATGGCAGAGCTGACAGTTCCAGGTGAGGAACACCTGCCGGCCGAACTCCTCCTGCACCGTGAACTTTTCTTCGCCGCGCATCACGCGGTCATACTTGGAATCGAAGGGGGCGAATTCGGGCGTACGCTGATACGCCGCGAGCGCGTCGGTTACGGCGCGGAGCGTTCTGTCCGGGCTGGCGAACACGTCCTCGCCAAAGAGCCGCCGGAAGCTCTCGACATACGCGGCGTTCTCGGCAATTCGCGCCGCGACTGCCGCGCTGTCCGGCATGTTCATCTCGACCGGATTGAGAAGCGGACCCTTTGCCTGCTCTTCGAGGGTGTCCGCGCGTCCATCCCAGAACAGGCCGCCCGTGGCTTTGCCGTCGGGATGCCTGGTGAACGGCGGCGTCATGCTCGCGTACATCAGCGTCGGCGTATTGCGGTCGCCGAGAGCGCCGGCGGTGTCGCCCGCCGATACCGCGCGCCCAACGGCAGTGGGGCGAGGATCGGTGAAGGCGTGGTCGGGGCTATGACACGTCGCGCAGGACTGCGTGCGGTTGCGCGAAAGATTGGGGTCGACGAAGAGCTGCGCCCCGAGCTGCGCGACCGGGCTCAGCGATACGCCTTGATCCGCTGCGGTCGGCGCATCGGAGACCAGGAAAGATGCCGCGAGCACTGCCAGCGCGGGGATGAGAGCAACGGTGCTCCTGCTCGCGAGTCTGCCGCGGGGCCCAATGCTATCAGGCACGCACTATTCCCTTCGACGTTTCCAGCCGTGACTGATTATCGTTGTGTTTTTTTCGCGGTACGGCGCGCGAAGGTGCCGTCGGCGCTGGCGGCCGCCACGGGGCCGCGCATCGGCGCTATTCTATTCGAGCGAGGGGCAACCGCGCCCGCGCCTCTCCTTACATTTTCATTACAATTGCTTGACGCGCGACAGCTTCCTCCGGCGCCTCGCGATCCTCAGCGCCCCTCGCACCGGCAGCCAGGCCGGAAGCGCGCAGCGCTAAGCCACCTCGCCTTCAGGCCGCGGCAACATCGCAATTTTCCGCCTGCGTCACCTCGTTCTCGGGACGCAGCTCACCGCTCCCCCGATGGTGTTCCGCCAGCTGACAAGCGCCGATACCCTTGTTTCGCCTGCGGTTTTTCAAGCCTCCGCGCTGGCGCTCCGCCCCCCTATCCGGCAGCGGGGACGTGACCTTGGCGCGCAGAGCGACACTTTGATCGCCTAATTTGCCCTAGAACACTGATTTTGGTACCCTAAATGGGTCGGTGAGCACGCCGCAGCGGTTTGCCCGCGCGGCCAAAGCTGATACAGCCTTATTCGAAGGCCCGTGCATTCCTTCCGCTGCATCGGCACAGCCTTTCCTATATCGCGTACATCCGCTGAAGCCTCGGCAGAATCAACGCGCCCGTAGGCGAAGGCCGCCCGTAGGCGAAGGCCGCACGTACGCGGCACTGCGTTTCGCCCTGCTCCAGGCGCCGCGCCGCTTCGACCGAACAACGACCCATTCATGCGGGCGCTTGGCTCGCCACATCGACCGACATCGAAAAGGAGATCGCGCTGCAAGTCCTCGTCCGTGAAAACAACGTCGAACAGGCCATGAGGGTCCTGAAGAAGAAGCTGCAGCGCGAAGGCGTGTTTCGCGAAATGAAGCTTCGCCGCGCCTTCGAGAAGCCCTCCGAGCGCAAAGTGCGCGAGAAGGCGGAAGCGGTACGCAGGGCAAAGAAGGCCGCGCGCAAACAGGCGCAACGGGAAGGACTGCTTCCGAAGCCGCGCAAGAAACAACTCGTCCGCCGATAGCACCGGTCCCGCATAGCCGATCTCGTCGATCCACGCGGCGCCCGTTTGATGCAGGCGTCATGCGTGCGGACACAATAACGACCGGCGCACAGCCCGAACGGCGCGGCCCGCGCGACGTCGGCCAATACGAGCGTTGAAAGGTAAGCAAGATGAAAAACGATACGGCAACACGGCCAGCGGTTCCGAAGACCCTGGCCAACCTCCAGCCGAACGAGTGCCGCTGGCCCATCGGCGATCCGCAGCGGCCCGGCTTCCACTTCTGCGGCGCGCACAAGCAGGACGGCAACCCGTACTGCGCCGAGCATGCAGCGCTCGCCGTGACGCCGAGCCGCCCGCGCCCGGTGACCTACCGGCCCGTTGGCGGCTAACGGCACACGGGCCGCGGCCCTACCCGGCGATTGGAATCGCACACACCCGTCCGGGCAGCCCCGATGGAAGGAGTGGCGCAGCGGCCTTGCCGCGCCACGTCTCTGTGGGCCTCTTATCGAGCGGTGGCCTCACGCGACTTTCAGCGCTTTGCCGACCTCGGAAACCGTCGCTCTCTCCGCGTCCGTGACCTGCTTGCCGCCGAAGCCGAGCACACCGCCCTCGGACGCCGCCTCGGCCACCTGATCGGCGACGTACTTGAGCCAGGTCTTGAACGCGGCGGCTTCACCCGGTGCCTTGGCATCGAGGATTTCGCCCACCTTGGCGAGCTTGGCCATCACTTGATCCTTCAGCTCGGCGGTCGATTTGCCGGTGAGGTCGATCTTGATCTCCTCGCGCGCAACCGTGCGGCCGTCGGATGTCTCCATATCCGCCAGCAGCGCCTTCATCAGCGGGCTGGCTTTCGGATCATTGCCGGCCGCCAGCAGCGCCTGCGCGCTCGCCATGCTTTCCTTCAGCGTGCCCCAAAGCCCGCTGGGCTCGGCGAGCGTTACAGCAAGACCGGCCAGCATCGGGCTGGCGAGAATGGCCTTCCATTCCTCTGGGGTGAAGCTGGATTTGTCCGCCATGGAAATCTCCTCGCGTGTTGAAGGCTATGCGGTGTGCGCGCCTTCGGGCGTGCGCAGCGCCGCGAGCGAGGGATATAGGCCGTAGTCGATGCCATGTATGAAACGTGGGCGGAATAATTCTCGACAAGTTGTAGGGTACGCGAAACCGGCAGATCCGATTTCATGCGGACATCGGCGGCGGGTCTCTGTGACGCCGAGACCGGAAATGAAAAAGCCCCGGCGCAAGGCCGGGGCTTTGTTCATCGGCACGGATCAGAAGCCGAGGTAGACACCGACGCCTGGACGGCGATAGTAGCGGTGTCCATGCCTGTGCCCGTAATACCCATGCCTGTAATAGCGCGGGCTGCGATAGTGGCGGTGCCGCCACCGGGGGCGGTGATGGCGGTAGCCAGCTTTCGAAACATTGCTTGTCTGCAAGTGTTTCGCGCCACTCGGCTGCGGAGTTGCATTTGCTGCCTGCGGAGCGGCAAACATCAGTGCGCCTGCGGCGAAGGCAGCGAAGATAGCTGTACTCTTCATCGATCTGTCCTCCTTTACGTTGGGGCAACGGCACTGCGCGGGCATAGTTCCGCGGAAAATACGCAATCCATAAACCAAAGAGTCCCGTCGCGAGAAACTGTCGCGCCACGGAACCGATGCTGTTTCGCTGCCGCATCGCACCTATCTGTTCGGTGCGCATTCGCGCTTTCTCTTCCATCCGATTCCCACCTTCCCCTCCAAGGAGCTGCACGATGACAACGGCGAACGCAGAGAAGTCCGGTACATTCAAAATCGGTGGAGACTTGGCGGTGCACCGCCTGGGATTCGGTGCCATGCGCGTAACGGGCAAAGGCGTATGGGGCGAACCTGAAGATCGCGAGGAATCGCTGCGTACGCTGCGGCGCGTGCCCGAGCTCGGCATCAATCTGATCGATACCGCCGACAGCTACGGTCCTGAGATCAGCGAGCGGCTGCTCCGCGAAGCGCTCTATCCCTATCGCGGTCTCGTCATCGCGACCAAGGGCGGACTGATCCGCCCCGGTCCCGACCAGTGGAATCCATGCGGCCGCCCCGACTACCTGCGCCAGCAGGTGTTTATCAGCCTCCGACGTCTCGGCTTGGAGCGGATCGACCTCTGGCAGCTTCACCGCATCGATCCCGCGGTGCCGCACGACGAGCAGTTCGGTGCCATTGCCGCCATGCAGAAGGAAGGGCTGATCCGCCACGTCGGTCTCAGCGAGGTGAAGGTGGAGGAGATCGAGGCGGCGCAGAAATTCTTCAAGGTCGCGACGGTGCAGAACCTCTTCAATCTCACCAACCGCGCCAGCGATGCCGTCGTCGACTACTGCACCGCCCATAACATCGGTTTCATTCCCTGGTTCCCGCTGGCGGCGGGCGACCTTGCCCGTCCCGGATCGCCGCTGGACGCCATTGCGCAGCGCCATGGGGCGAGCCCGAGCCAGATCGCGCTCGCATGGCTGCTGCGGCGCAGCCCCGTCATGCTGCCCATCCCGGGAACGAGCAAGGTGAAGCATCTGGAGCAGAACGTGGAAGCCGTGAACATCACGCTGTCGGATACGGAGTTCGACGAGCTCAGCGCGCTCGCTTCCTAATGCATGATGCGCGCGTCCGTTCGTGCTTTAATATCGCCGGTGTTTGCCAGCGGATATGCAGAGCATGGACGGACGCGCGCTATTTTTATTCGCAGGTCTCGCCGAGGCCGTGCTGACGTTCACGCCGGTGGCCGCCGCGCAGACGACGCCGCCCAGCTGCCGTGACGATGCGATGATCGTCTTCGATGCATCGGGCTCCATGTCGGGCACGGATTTCAACACACCGCCCACCCCGCGCATCGACAAGGTGAAAGAGGCGCTGGCGAAGGTGCTTCCCTCCATCACGTCCATGCGCCGGGTCGGCGTCATCGACTACGGGCCGGGACCATCGGACCAGTGCAACAACATCGAGCTGCTGTTGCCGCCGGCCCGCAACTCCCCCGAACGGATCATGGCCGCGATCGACAGGCTGATCCCGGCGGGCCGCACGCCGCTGACGGAAGCGGTGCGCGAAGCCGCACGCGTTCTGCGCTTCCCCGAGCGTCGCGGCATTGTCGTGCTGCTGACCGATGGAGAGGAGACCTGCGGCGGCGATCCCTGCGCGATGGCCAAAGCGCTTCGGGCGGAGGGCGAAGGGATCACCGTCCACGTCATCGGTTACCGGATGCGGGAGCTGGCGACCACCGCCGGCTATCTGCAATCGCGCTGTCTCGCCGAGACGACGGGCGGCGTTTACATCTCCGTCGAGACGACCGGCGAGCTGATCGCCGCGC
>DASRYA010000033.1:0-4713 GCA_035687305.1 Hyphomicrobium sp.
CAGACTGCTCCTCACCGAGAAGATTGCCCGCGCCGCGAATGTCGAGATCGTGCGAGGCGAGCGAGAACCCGGCGCCGAGCGTATCGAGCGACTGCAGCACCTTGAGGCGCCGGTCCGCCGCCTCGGTCAATGCCTTGCCGACGGGCGTCGTAAAGTAAGCGTACGCGCGGGTTTTGGAGCGCCCGACGCGGCCGCGCAACTGATAGAGCTGCGCAAGGCCGAACATGTCGGCGCGGTGCACGATGAGCGTGTTGGCGTTCGGCAGGTCGAGGCCCGATTCCACGATGGCCGTCGAAAGCAGCACATCGTATTTGCCATCGTAGAAGGCGGTCATCACGTCTTCCAGCTCGCCCGGCGTGAGCTGTCCGGTGGCACGCGCGAACGTGAGCTCCGGCACCGCCTCGCGCAGGAACTCGGCGATGTCGTCGAGGTCGGAAATGCGCGGCGCCACGTAGAAGCTCTGGCCGCCGCGATAGCGCTCGCGGCGCAGCGCGTCGCGAATGATCATCGGATCGAACGGCGAGATATAGGTGCGTACCGCGAGCCGGTCGACCGGCGGCGTCGTGATGAGCGACAGCTCGCGCACGCCCGTGAGCGCCAATTGCAGCGTACGCGGGATGGGGGTGGCGGACAGCGTGAGGACGTGCACGTCCTCCTTCAGCTTCTTCAGCCGCTCCTTGTGCCCGACACCGAAGTGCTGCTCCTCGTCGATGATGAGAAGGCCGAGGCGCTTGAACTCGATCGACTTGCCGAGCAGCGCGTGCGTGCCGACCACGATATCGATGGTGCCGTTCTTGAGCCCTTCCTTGACCTCGGCCAGCTCCTTCGTGCCGACAAGGCGCGAGGCCTGCGCGATCTTTACGGGCAGGCCGCGAAAGCGTTCGGTGAAGGTCTTGAAGTGCTGGCGCGAAAGCAGCGTCGTCGGCACCACCACGGCCACCTGCAGACCGTTCATCGCGCCTGCGAAGGCCGCACGTAACGCAACTTCCGTTTTGCCGAAGCCGACGTCGCCGCACACGAGGCGATCCATCGGACGCCCGGCGGCGAGATCGCCGAGCACTGCCTCGATGCTCGTCTCCTGGTCCTCGGTTTCCTCATACGGGAAACGGGCGACAAACTCGTCGTAAACGCCTTCCGAAACCGAGACGGATGGTGCTTCCTTGAGCTGGCGCATCGCGGCGATCTTGATCAGCTCGGACGCGATCTCGCGCAGGCGCTTCTTCAGCTTCGCTTTGCGCGACTGCCAGGCAACGCCGCCGAGCTTGTCGAGCTGGGCATCGGATTCGTCGGCGCCATAGCGCGACAGCAGCTCGATATTCTCGACCGGCAGGAAGAGCTTGTCGCCGCCCGCGTAGTGCAGCTCGACGCAATCGTGCGGCGCGCCCAGCACGGTGATGGTTTTGAGGCCCGCGAAGCGGCCTATGCCGTGATCGGAATGGACGACGAGGTCGCCCACGGAAAGGCTGGTCGCCTCGGTGAGGACATCCACCGCCGAGCGTTTCTTGCGACGCGGGCGCACGAGCCGGTCGCCCAGGATGTCCTGCTCGCCGATGACCGCGAGCTCCGGCGTCTCGAACCCCTGCTCCATGCCCAGCACGCCGATGCTCACCGCCGCGCCCGGCAGCGCCAGCGCTTCCGCATAGGATTCGACGCGCTTCACGTCGGTGAGGCCGTGGTCGGCGAGGAGCGTCGCCAGACGTTCGCGCGCGCCGGGCGTCCACGTCGTCAGGATGACGCGGCGCTGCTCGCCCTGCAGCCGGCGGATATGGCCGATAACGGCATCGAATACGTTGATGTCGGTCTGCGCGCGCTCGGCCGCGAACGTGCGCCCGCCCCGGCCGCGCCAGGAGCGCACGTTCGGTGCATCCGCTTCCTCGAACGGCGTAAGGTGATAGGAACGGCGCGCGGAGAGAGCGGCATCGAGGCCCGCGCGGTCGAGGAACATGCGGTCGGGCGGCACCGGCTTATAGGGCGGACCGCCGAACTTCGCCTCCTCCAGCGCCTCCAGGCGGGATTCATCGTGCTCCGCGATCTGATCGAGGCGGCTCTTGGTAGATTCATCGACGCGGTGGTCGAGGCTCACCGGAACCCCGGGTACGTAGTCGAACAGCGTCTCCAGCTCCTCGTGGAACAGCGGCAGCCAATGTTCCTGGCCCGGGTAGCGATGCCCGGAGCTGACCGCCTCGTAGAGCGGATCATCGCCCGTAGCGCCGCCGAAAAGCTCGACGTAGCGCGTGCGAAACAGACGCTCGGCATCGGCACCGAAAGCTACTTCGCTCACCGGCATCAGCGCAAATTTCTGCACCGCCTTCGCCGTACGCTGCGTCTGCACGTCGAAGGACTTGATGCTCTCCAGCGTGTCGCCGAAGAAATCGAGCCGAACCGGCTGGCTGCGCCCAGGCGGGAAAATATCGAGGATGCCACCGCGCACCGCGTATTCGCCGGCGTCCATGACGGTGCCGGACCGCGTATAGCCCATCAGTGCAAGCCGCTGCGTGAGCCGCGCCATATCCGTGCGCTGACCCGGCGCAAGCGCTTTGACTGTGCGCTTCATGAAGCTGCGCGCCGGCACCCGCTGCAGAATGGCGTTGACGGTCGTGAGGATTACGGTCGGATGCTTGCGGCTCGCCAGCGCGAGCTTGGCAAGCGTCGCCATGCGCTGCGAGACGATGTCCGCCTGCGGGCCGATGCGATCGTAGGGAACCGTATCCCAGGCGGGAAACGAGAGCACGCGCACGTGCGGTGCGAAGAACGCCAGCCCCTGCTCCAGCGCTTCGACGCGGCGATCGTCGCGCGCGATGTGCAGAAGCACGCCCGGGGCCTGCTCCGCCGCCGCCTCGTTGACGAGCTGAGCGAGCACGAGCGCGTCGAGCCCTTCCGGCACACCGGCGATAGTCTTGGCGGCGTGATCGCTCTTTGATGCGGCGGTCGTCATCTCGTCTCCAGGCCCGCGTCGGCCGCAACGGGCGTCAATCCGTGATGGGCGCGCAGCGCTGCCACGAGCGGCGCCAGCTCACCCGCTTCTGCATCCGTGGCGCCCTGGGAAAACCACAGCGTCAGCACCGGATCGGGCAGCGCCAGAAAGCGCTCGAAAAGGTCGAGGCCATCCGCGCCCATGCCCGGAAGGTGCGCCTCGGCGTAGCGGCCGAGGATGATGTCCATTTCCTTGGTGCCCCGATGGGATGCGCGGTAGCCGGCCCGCCTGCGCCGCATCTCCAGATCGTCGTGCATGATCTACTGCTTTCTTGGATAACCGCCGCGCAAGGCTTGACGCCGCGCAGGCCCGCCGCCACCCTCTTGCGGCGCCGGACGTTGATATAACGCCCGTTTTCCATCGCGCAAAGGGCGGACGGGACGGTGAGCCCCTTGATGCGCCGCGACGCTTTCACCCCTCCGTCCAAAACTCTGTGAAGGCCCAGCACGCCATGCGGCCCAACGCGTTGACGCCTCTCTTCGCCTCGCTCCAGTCCCTGTCGGGCATCGGGCCGCGGCTTATTCTGCTCATGCGGAAGTGCGTCAACCTGCCCGCCGGCATTACCGAACCGCGGGTGCTCGATCTGCTGTGGCACCTGCCCACCGGCGTGATCGACAGGCGGGCCGAACCCTCCATCGCCGAAGCGGTGCCGGGCAGCATCGCAACGCTGAAAGTACGCGTGCTGAAACACTCTGCGCCCCCCCGCAGCAACAACCGCGCACCCTATAAGGTCCGGGTCGAGGACGACACCGGCAAGCTCGACCTCGTGTTTTTCCACGCCGAGCGCAAATTCATCGAGCGCCAGCTCCCCACGGGCGAGGAGCGCTATGTTTCCGGCCGCGTCGAGAAGTACGGCGAAAAGCTGCAAATGTCTCACCCCGATTACATCGTGCCGCCGGAGGCGCGCGGGGATTTGCCGATGCTGGAGCCCGTCTATCCGCTCACCGCCGGCCTTTCCGGAAAGATCATGCAGAAGGCGGCACGCCAGGCGGTGGAGCGGCTGCGACCCGTTCCCGAATGGCAGGAGCCGACATGGACGGTCTCGCGCGGCTGGCCTGCCTTCGGTGAAGCGCTGACCCGCATCCATCGGCCGACCGACGCTGGCGATGTCGCGCCATCGGGCGCACCCTGCCAGCGCCTCGCATACGATGAGCTGCTCGCCGGACAGCTCGCACTTGCGCTGGTGCGGCAGAACTTCAAAACGCGCCCCGGCCGTAGCGTGAAGGGGAATGGACGCGTGCGCGCGCGCATCGCCGATGCGCTTCCCTTCACGCTGACGAACTCGCAACGGGGCGCACTGCGCGAGATCGAAGCCGACATGGCCGCACCCCGCCGGATGCTGCGCTTGCTGCAAGGCGATGTCGGCTCGGGCAAGACGGTGGTCGCGTTGCTCGCGATGGCGATTGCGGTCGAAGCCGGCGCACAGGCGGCGCTCATGGCGCCCACCGAGGTGCTCGCGCGCCAGCATCTGGAAACCATCGCGCCGCTCGCCGAGCGGGCCGGACTGCGCATCGGCTTGCTCACCGGCCGCGAGAAGGGTCGGGCGCGCGCCGCCGTGCTGGATCGGCTCGCCGCGGGCGAGATCGACATCATCATAGGCACGCATGCGCTGTTTCAGGCCGACGTGCATTTCCGCGATCTCGCATTTGCCGTCATCGACGAGCAGCACCGCTTCGGCGTGCACCAGCGGCTTTCGCTACAGTCGAAGGGCGGCCGCGCCGGCACCGACGTTCTGGTGA
>DASRYA010000034.1:0-8241 GCA_035687305.1 Hyphomicrobium sp.
CGGCGGCGAACGAGCGCAGCTGATCCACCATCGTATTGATGGCTTCCTTGAGCTGCAGGATCTCGCCGCGCATGTCGACGGTGATCTTCTTGGAAAGGTCACCGTTGGCCACCGCGATCGTCACGTCGGCGATGTTGCGCACCTGGGCGGTGAGGTTCGACGCCATCGAGTTAACGCTCTCTGTGAGGTCCTTCCAGACGCCGGTCACCTCGCTCACCTGCGCCTGGCCGCCGAGCTTGCCGTCGGTGCCGACCTCGCGCGCGACGCGCGTCACCTCGGACGTGAACACGGACAGCTGCTTGATCATCGCGTTAACGATGGTCGCGGATCGCAGGAACTCGCCCTGCAGCGGGCGGCCGTCCACATCGAGGCGCATGGTCTGCAGGAGGTCGCCCTGGGCGACGGCGCTGATGGTGCGGGTGAACTCGCTGGTGGGCCAGAGCAGGTCGTCGATGAGCTGGTTGATGGACGACTCCATCCCGCCCCAGGCGCCGGCTGCCGTGCCCATCCGCAGCCGCTGCTTGGTCTTGCCTTCCCGGCCGACCATCTGCCCGACCTGATCGAGTTGCTGCGACATACGCTCGTTGGCGGCGACGATATCGTTGAACGTGTCGGCGACCTTGCCCCACAGGCCCTGCCAGTCCCCCGGCAGACGCACGGAGAAATCGCCCGCGCGCATGGCCACCAGGGTTGCGAGCAGCTCGCGAATTTCGCCCGCTCCAACGCCGTTTGCCGCCGCAGGTGGCCCCTGCTGCGGATATGCGTCCTCGTGTTCAGCGAGCAACTCGTCGTCCATCAGGCCCCTCCCAGAGCGGCGACACGGCCGGGCGCGCGCGTGGCGCCTACTCACCCTGCACCACAACGGACAGGCGGCCGATGCGTTCCCGCGCGCGATGAAAAAAGGGATGTTGCCGAAGCGCCCACCGCAGATGCCGGAAACAAGCCGGCCGCGGATGGCATCGGTGTGGCGCAGACACCACCGGAGGCAATTTAAGGTAGGACGGGCGACGCCCCGGCGCGTCGTGTCAGCCTGCTGTCAGCCGCGTAAACCTAAACCGGATTGCAACGGCCCGTTGCCGTCTGCCGGGTGTAGGCTGCGGAGTCTTCTTGCATCGGCGCTGCGATCTGTCCTTAGTTACAGAAACTGAAAAAGAAAAATCCGGCCACCCGAAGATGGTGGCTCAGTAGAGCGTGGCATGAAGGCAATTCGTTGGGGCCGCAGGTTGCTGGTCGCCCTGACCGGCGCTGCTTTGCTTGCAGGCATCGCAGCCCTGGTCATCGCGGGGTTCGTGGAGGGGCGTGAGGACGCCGCTCACGAGACCGAGCTTGATGAGCCGATCAAGCCGCCGCTGCGGGTAACCCTTCCCGAGCGGGGCGAACCCGTCCTCACGCTCGATGAGAAAGCTCGCGAGGCCATCGGCCTGCAAATGGCCGCCCTGCGTGCCGCCAAGTATCAGGATCAGGTGCGCGCTTACGGCAGCGTGCTGGACCTCACTGCACTCACGACGCTCAACACGAACTACGTCACCGCCGTTTCGCAGCTCAACACCGCGCGGGCGCGACTTGCCGCCTCCCTGCCCGCCTTCACGCGCGCTAAGGCACTCTACGCCAAAGATTTTGGCAATCTCGTCCAGGTGCAGGCGACGGAGGCGGCCGTCGCCGCGGACCGGGCGGCGATCGATGCAGCGCAGTCGCTGGTGAAGACCTTACGGGCCACCGCCATGCAGGAATGGGGCCCCGTGATCGGCAACGCGATGGTGGTCGACGGAGGGCTCATCACGCGGCTCATCGAGCGGGTCGAGTTCCTGTTGCAGATCACGCTCCCGCCGGGCGTCCACATCGAGGACATCCCCGCCGTCGCGTCGGTCGAGGTGGGCGGCAGCTCGGAGAGGGCGGAGGTGCGCTACATCTCGCCTGCGACGCGCGCCGATCCGCGTATCCAGGGCGTCAGCTATTTCTATGCCGCCCCGGCCAATTCCGGGGTTCTGCCCGGGATGAACGTGCGCGCATTCCTCGCCAGCGGTGAGCCGGTGGACGGCGTCATCATCCCGTCCTCCTCCGTCGTGTGGTGGGCCGGCCGGGCGTGGGTCTATCGCCGGCTGAGCGAAGACACGTTCAGCCGCATGGAGATCCCGACGGACATGCCGGCGGAGAAGGACGCCGGTTTCGTCGTGCCGGCCACCCTGTTCGGGGCCGATACCCAGATCGTCACGACCGGCGCTCAGATGCTGCTGTCGGAAGAATTCCGATCGCAGATCCAAGTCGGCGATGACGACTGATGCCGCTCCCCAGCCAGACGCCTGACCAGCACCGCGGCCTGCAGGCCGCCATCATCCGCTTCGCCGTCCGCTTCCGGGGCATCGTCGTCGCGCTCGCATTCCTGATGCTGGGCTACGGCGCCCTTTCGCTGATGCACGCGAAATACGACGTCTTCCCCGAGTTCGCGCCACCGCAGGTCGGCATTCAGGCCGAGGCGCCGGGGCTGACCGCCGAGCAGGTCGAGGTGCTCGTCACGCAACCCATCGAGAACGCGGTCAACGGGGTGCCGGGCGTCGAGCAGCTCCGCTCGGTTTCGATCCAGGGGCTGTCGGTCATCACCATCATCTTCAAGGCGGGCAGCGACATCTACCGCGACCGGCAGGTGGTGTCGGAGCGGCTGGCGGAGGCCGCCCAGCGCCTGCCACAGAACATTCCGCCGCCGACGATCACGCCGCTGACCTCCTCGTCGAGCACGGTGCTGGTGATCGGCCTGACGTCCAAGACCCGTTCGCTGATGGATGTGCGCACCCTCGCCGACTGGACGCTGCGCCAGCGCCTGCTCGCGGTGCCCGGCGTCGCGAAGGTCGCCGTGTTCGGCCGCGACGTGCGCTCGTTACAGGTGCAGATCCGCCCCGACGATCTGTTGCGCTTCAACCTCTCCATCAACGACGTGCTGGAGGCGGCGCGCCGCGCGACCGCCATTACCGGTGCCGGCTTCATCGAGACGGCAAACCAGCGCATCGTCTTCCAGTCGGAAGGCCAGTCCATCGATCCCGCGGAGCTGGGCCGCACGGTCGTCACCAGCGTCAACGGCGCGAGCGTGCTCCTGAAGGACGTTGCCAACGTGCTCAACGCGCCCGAGCCCCCCATCGGTGGCGCCACGATCATGGGTGAGCCCGGCGTGGTGCTCCTCGTCTCCGGGCAGCTCGGGGCCAACACCATCGACGTCACCGAGGGCGTGGAACGCGTGCTCGACAGCCTGCGCCCCTCGATCGAGAAGGAAGGCGTCGAAATGCGCGCCGACCTTTTTCGCCCGGCCGACTTCATCGCCATATCGACCCGCAACGTGCAGTATTCGCTCATCCTGGGCGGCGTGCTCGTGATCGTGGTGCTGTTCCTGTTCCTCTACGATCTGCGCACCGCGACGATCTCCTCCGTCGCCATTCCCCTGTCGCTTCTCGCAGCGGTCGTCGTTCTCAACGCGCTCGGGGTAACCCTCAACGCGATGACGCTCGGCGGTCTTGCCATCGCCATCGGCGAGGTGGTGGACGATGCGGTCATCGACGTGGAGAACATCGCGCGCCGGCTACGCGAGAACCGGCGCAGCGACCATCCGCTGCCCATCGGCGACGTGATCCTCAACGCCTCGCTGGAAGTGCGCGGCTCCGTGGTCTACGCGACCTTCGCGGTGATCCTCGTGTTCCTGCCGGTCGTGATGCTGCCCGGCCTCGCGGGCCGCTTCTTCGCGCCGCTCGGCCTTGCATACGTGCTTGCCATCCTCGCTTCCCTCGCCGTCGCGATGACGGTGACGCCCGCCCTCTGCATGCTGCTGTTTCCGAAGGCGCCGGCAACAGACGACCATCGATCCGATGACCCGCCGGTCACGCGCTGGCTGCGCCGCCGCTACGAACGCGTCTTGCGCACCATCATTTTTCATCCGCGTCTCACCCTATCCGCCGCGGTCCTCGTAACGCTGGCAGGTTGCTCGGCCATTCCGTTTTTCGGCGGCGGTTTTTTACCCGAGCTGAAGGAAGGCCACTTCACGCTGCACATGGCGGCGGTGCCCGGCACGTCCATCGCGGAATCCGAGCGCATCGGCGCGCGCGTCACCGAAGCGCTCCTGAAGCTGCCGTTCGTGCGCATCGTCTCCCAGCGCATCGGCCGCGCCGAGCAGGCCGACGACACGTGGGGCAGCAACTACAGCGAGTTCGAGGTCGATCTTCAGCCGGGGCTGTCGGGCGAAGAATCCGAAGAGGCGCAGGTCGAGATGCGCAAGGTTCTGGCCGGCTTTGCGGGGGTCAATTTCGCCTTGAAGCCGTTCCTCACCGAGCGCGTGGAGGAATCTCTTTCCGGCTATACCGCAGCCGTGATCGTCAACATCTATGGCAACGATCTCAATGTCCTCGACGAGACCGCACAGCAGGTCGCCCAGGAGCTCAACACCATCCGGGGCGCGAACGAGGTGCAGCTCCAGTCACCGCCCGGCCTGCCGCAACTCACCATACGGCCGCGCAGGGCGGACCTCGAACGGTGGGGCCTCGACACCGTCGAAGTGCTGAACGTGCTGCGCACCGCCTACCAGGGCGACATCGTCGGCCAGGCCTACGAGGGTAGCCGCGTATTCAACGTGATCGCTATTCTCGACCGGGAGACGCGCGAGAACGTGGGCAACGTCGCCGAGCTGCCCATCCGTACGCGCAACGGTAACTTCGTGCACCTGAAGCAGATCGCCGACGTGTTCCAGATCGCGGGGCGCTATCAGGTCGATCACCTCGGCGGACAGCGCCTGCAGGTGGTGACAGCGAACGTCATCGGCCGCGACGTGACATCCTTCGTCGAGGAAGCCGAGGAAACGCTGCACCGCCGGCTGCAGCTTCCCGCGGGCGTGCATATCGAGTTCGCCGGCTCCGCCCAGGCGCAAGCCGCGGCCCAGCGCGACCTGATGATGAACGCGGCCATCGCCGGGCTCGGCATTCTCATCCTGCTCGCCATCGTCACCGGCAGCACGCGCAACGTGCTGCTGGTTCTCGCCAACATGCCGTTTGCGCTCGTTGGCGGTGTGCTTGCGGTCTTCGCCACCGGAGGAACGATGACCATCGGCTCGATGGTGGGCTTCGTAACGCTGTTCGGCATCACGCTGCGCAACTCGATCATGATGGTCTCGCACTACGAGCACATCGTTACCCACGAGGGCGCGCAGTGGGGACCGGAGACGGCGATCACCGGCGCGGGTGACCGCCTCGCCCCCATTCTAATGACATCCATCGTGACCGCGCTCGGCCTGCTGCCGCTCGCGGTCGGCATGAACGAGCCGGGGCGCGAAATCGAAGGCCCCATGGCGCTGGTCATCGTCGGCGGGCTCGTGAGCTCGATGGCGCTCAACCTTTTGGTGCTGCCGACGCTCGCGCTGCAATTCGGGCATTTCGGCCCCTGGGGCAAGGACGCTCTTATGGGCGACGCTGCGCCGGCACAGGACAGCGCCGGGCCCGCCGAGTAGCGCGGTCAGCGGCAAGCGGCGATGCGGCTCCGTGCTTCCTATTCGGCCGCGATCCGCATCACCCGCGGCGTCTGCTGCAAGCGCTGGCGCACCAGATTGATGTGCAGGCGCAGATGATA
The DNA here is from genome assembly GCA_035687305.1 of Hyphomicrobium sp. Classification (GTDB taxonomy): domain Bacteria; phylum Pseudomonadota; class Alphaproteobacteria; order Rhizobiales; family Hyphomicrobiaceae; genus Hyphomicrobium_A. The sequence goes on from DASRYA010000034.1 coordinate 5,596, forward strand.
GAACTGGTCCGAGAAATTGAGCGGATAGCGGATACGCCGCACGCCGGCATCGATGCGCTCGATGTCCGCCTGATAGCCCGTCAGCTCCACGGCGGATGCGGGCTGGTCGAGGTTCTTCTCCAGTGCTTTGAGCTGGCGATACCAGTAGAGCAGCCGCCGCCGGATGGTCCACGAATAGACGCTCGGCAGAATGCGGAGCAGCGGCAGCAGGATGACCAGCGAGGGAATGAGCAGCAGCACCGTCTGCGCCCCGTGGTCGGCGACGAACGCCGTCACAGAGAACGGTAGGCCCGCCTCCTTCACAGCCGGTGCGATGCTTCGCAGCGCAACCGGCAGCTCACCCGTCTTGTAGATCAGCCGCGTCTCATGCGGCACCTGGTACTCAGGATCGGAAACGTTCGGGAACATGCCCGGCCGATGGAACAGCACCGGATCGCCCGCCTTGTCGAAGGCCGAGCGCGGGTTGTTGAGAACGGCGTGCGACAGGAGATTGATGAGCGACGGCTCTAGGTCGGCGCGCACCACGAGCGCGGTGCTCGTCGCCAATAGGGTGATGTCGTCGGGCGGCGTCAACGGCTCGAACTCCACCGCGCCGCGGTCGAGCCTCACCTTGGCGAGCGCGGGAAAGCGGTTGGCGTAGGCGTCGGCCTCGAGGGCAAAGTTCATCAGCCGGATGCCCTGCACGTGCAGCAGCTTCTGGATCGTCTCGGAATCTGCGGGAAGGATCAGGAAGGCCGCATCCGCCTTGCCGGAAAGCAGCTGGGCGCCGTCGGGCGAAAGATCCTCGGCGATGAGCAGCGGAGAATTCCGTGTCGCCTCGACACCGTTGGCGCGCAGAAGCTGCGAAGCGATGCGCCGGGTGCCGCTCTCGCGCGTTCCGGTGAGGACGTGCTTGCCCTTGAGATCGCGCAGGCTGACGCCGGAAAAGTCCGAGCGCACGAAGACCCAGATGGGCTCGTAGAAGAGACGTCCCAGCGAGCGCAGCTTGCCGAGTTCCTTGCTCTGCCATTCCTGCGCTTTGGAGCGCGCAAGCCGCCCCTGCATGCTGCCGACGAGCCCGCCCTTGACGAAGGCGGCATCAAATTGGGGAGGATCGGAGACCAGCCCGCGCAGGGTCCGGAAGCCCTCAACGCCGGGCTGCAGCTCGACGGTTGCGCCGAACGGGGCGAGCGTTTTCTGATAGGCCGCGCCCAGCTCCTGGTAGTGGGCGAGGCCGCCGGTCGCCAGCACGATCCGCCCGCCGGGCCCCTTCGTGCCCGTCAGCGTGTAATAGCCTGCCGAGAGAGCGCCGACGACGCCCAAGGCGATGATCGTGACGACCTTCGGTAAGTTCGACATGGCGTCCCCCTGCGATCCTCTGCCCTTTTTTAGCAGCTCGGCAAATGGATGGGGTCATCCTTCGGTGACATCCCGATGGCAAATGCGGTCCATGCCCGAGGGAAATCGCCGGCCAAGTCCGGGCCGATGCTCCCGCATGCAACGCTGGGCACCCATCCAGGCGCTGCCGCCTATTTTTAGCCCCCAACGAATCAGCTAGCGAAATTGACCCATATTCACTTTCGCGCCATTGGAGGGCCTTCTCGCACATGCCGACGTTCAAAACCGATCGGAGCGTCCTGGCATCTCTCCTGCTCTCCGGTCTTACGTGGACGTCCGCGCAAGCACAGACAGTGGTGGATGCCGAGTTCGATGCTCAATGGGGACTGGCGGCCATCGGCGCGCAGTACGCGCTGGAGCGAGGCATCACCGGCGCGGGTGTCACCGTCGGCGTCGTCGACGGCATTTTCCAGAAGGACCATCCAGAGTTCGCCGGCCGCGTCGGCTCCTTCGAATTCAATCCCAGTAACCTGGGGCCCGACAGCCATGGCACGCACGTCGCCGGGATCATCGGCGCGGGGCGCAACGGTTTTGGCATGGAGGGCGTCGCACCCGGCGTGACCCTCGCGCCAATCTGGGCCTTCGCCGCCGATGACGATCTCGCGGTTGCCTATCTCAACGCCGTCTCGGCAGGGATCAAGGTTTTCAACAACTCGTGGGGCCTTACCCACGAGGTCGATGTGAGCACACAAACTCAAGCCGACGCGCTTTCGAGGATAGGCGCCCCGCTCATCGAGGCTCTCCATAGCACCCTGCAGTCGGGCGCTGTCCAGGTCTGGGCTGCGGGCAATGCCGGATTGGCCAATCCGGATCTTTATGCCGGCCTCCCGTATCTCTTTCCCCAGCTGGTCCCGGGTTGGATCGTCGTCACTTCGGTCAATCAAAGTCTGCAGTCCTCCGGTTACAACAACTGCGGTGTCACGGCCAATTTCTGCATCGCCGCTCCGGGAACGGACATCTATTCGACACTCCCCGGCAGCACGTACGGCCTGATGAGCGGCACGTCGATGGCGGCGCCACATGTGACGGGCGCGGTGGCGCTCGCCAAGGAGATGTTCCCCAACGCGCACGGCTCGCAACTTGCGGCCCTCGTGCTGCGCACCGCGACCGACATCGGCGACCCGGGTATCGATCCGGTATTCGGATGGGGCCTGCTCAACGTCGGCAACCTCGTCGCCGTCCTCGACCAGGATAACGATCCCGACGACGGCGACGACAACGGCGCGCTGTTCGTCAACGCCAACTACGCCCGCTTCGCCGCCGTCGACA
>DASRYA010000035.1:0-12198 GCA_035687305.1 Hyphomicrobium sp.
AAACGCGCGCGGTCTGCGGGTGATAGTTGCCTGTGCCGATGTGGCAGTAGCTCGTCAGCTCGGTGCCTTCGCGGCGCACGATCATGCCGAGCTTGGCGTGCGTCTTCAGCTCGATGAAGCCATACACCACATGCACGCCCGCGTTTTCCAGATCGCGCGCCCAGCGGATGTTGGCGGCTTCATCGAAGCGCGCCTTCAGCTCCACCACGGCGGTGACCGACTTGCCGGCCTCGACCGCCTCCTTGAGCGCCTGCACGATGGGGCTGTCGCGCGAGGTGCGGTAGAGGGTCCACTTGATGGCCATGACGTTCGGATCGGCCACCGCCTGGCGCAGGAACTGCACCACAACGTCGAAAGATTCGTACGGATGGTGGACGACGAGGTCCTTCTTGCGGATGGCGGCGAAGCAATCGCCGTTGAACTCGCGGATGCGCTCGGGAAAGCGGCTGTTGAAGGGTTTGAATAGCAGATCGGGGCGGTCGGACACGATGAGCTGCGCGGTATCGGCGAGCGCGAGCAGGCCGTCCTTTATGAAGACGGAATCTTCACCGACCTCCAGCTCCTCGATGACGAACTTCTTCAGCCGGTTCGGCATCGACGCTTCGAGCTCGAGGCGGATGACGTGGCCGCGGCGGCGGCGCTTCAGCGCCGATTCGAACGAGCGCACCAGATCCTCGGCTTCTTCCTGGATCTCGATGTCGCTGTCACGCAGCACACGGAACGCACCCTGGCTTTTGATCAGGAAGCCGGGGAACAGCTCGGAGATGAAAAGGCCGATCAGCGTCTCGAGGCGGATGAAGCGCAGCTCCTTGTCCTCGGGATCGTGCGCGCCGAGGCGGATGAAGCGCTCGAGCTGGCCCGGAATGGGGATGAGCCCGTTCATCGCCTTCTGATCGCTCTCGCGCTGCATCTCGACGGCGACGGTGAGGCCTCTGTTGAGGATGAACGGGAACGGGTGCGCAGGATCCACCGCGATCGGCGTGAGGATCGGGAACATGTGCGTGAGGAAGAGGCGTTGCAGCCAACCCCTGTCGCTGGGCTTCAGATCGTCGGGACCCAAAATCTGAATCCCCGCCTCAGCCATCTCCTCTTTCAGCGCGCGCCAGCATGCCTGCTTGTCGGCGACGAGACCGGCGGCGAAGCGGTTGATGGTGCGCAGCTGCTGCGACGGCGTCAGGCCGTCCTGCGAAAGGGTCTGCACGCGCGCAGCGACCTGGCCATAAATGCCGGCAACGCGCACCATGTAAAATTCGTCGAGATTTGATGCGGAGATCGAAAGAAAGCGCAGGCGCTCCAGCAGCGGATGGCGCTCGTTTTGCGCTTCCTCCAGCACACGGCGGTTGAACTGAAGCCAGGACAGCTCGCGATTATAGAAGCGGTCCGGCCCCTCGGGCGGCGGCGTGACCGCTTCGTTTCTTACGACTGCCTTCTCCGGCACCTTGTTCCTCGCACTCGCCATCTCGCCATCCCCGACCGCCAACCCGCCCACCGGGCGGCGATACCGTAGGTCACAAATATGACATGTAAGACACGAAGCCCGTGCGAAACCTAATTATTCACGGGTCTCTTCGAGGCTCGCGAGCACCTCAGCGACCAACGGCCGCGTTACCTTACGGTGTTTCGACAACGCCAGTCGATCCGCCGCCGCGACAATCTGGCTGGCGGCCGCCATCGAGCGTTCCATACGCAGGCTGAGGTAATCGATAACGGACGGCTCGACGTTGAGCTGGCGATCGGCGAACAGCTTCACAAGAACCGCTTTCAGCAATGCCTCGTCGGGCGGTTGCAGCTCGGCCATCGGCATCGCGCGCAGACGCGAGCGCAGATCCGGCACGCGAAACTCCTGCTCGCCGGGAGGTATGCGCGATGTGATGAGCACCGCGAGCTTGCTCTCGCGGGCGCGGTTCAAGAGGTGGAACAGCGCTTTTTCATCGGCGATCCCGCGGTCGAGGTCTTCCACCACGATCGCTCCGCCATCGGCGAGCGCCGCGACGGCGGCGTCATCGAGTGCAGCGGCGGTGATGACCGAAGCGCCGGAGCGCAGCCGCCACACGTTGGCGAGATGGCTCTTGCCCGCCCCCTGCGGTCCGACGACGATCGAAGCGGGATGCGGCCAATCGGGCCAGCGGTCGATCATCTCGACGGCGGCGTCGTTGGAACGGCTGACAAGAAAATCCTCGGCCCCCAACGCCTGGCGATGGGCGAGATCGAGAACGAGCTGATGCGGAGAGGCGATGGTCATGCCGGCGTGTGATTGCGGATGATTACGGCGAAACTGGTTTCGTCGACATAACGGGCTGTGCAGATACTGGCTGTGCAGATGCCGGCGCCGCCGGCAACCGCGCACCCGTGCCCCCGCCCGCGGCTGGCTCGATGCCACTGTAGACGGGACTTGCGAGATAGATCTTCAGCGCGAAGCGCACGAGAACGCCGATCGCCGCGGCGATGGGCACAGCCACCAGCACACCGACGAAACCGAACAGATAGCTGAACACGAAGAGCGCAAAGATCAGCCACACGGGGTGCAAGCCGATTTTCGACCCGACGATGTTCGGTGACAGGAAGCCGGCGTCCAGCACCTGCGCCACGCCGAAGATGGCGACCACGGTGAGGATAGGCATCATATCCGGCCAGAACTGCACCACCGCAATCGTCGTCGCCGTGATGAGGCCGAGGGCCCAGCCGACGAAGGGCACGAAGCTCATGAGCCCCGTCGCGAGGCCAACGAGCAGCCCATAGCGCAATCCCATCGTCGCCAGGGCCACCGCATAGTAGAGGGCGAGGACGAGGCATACCGTTCCCTGGCCGCGGATGAAGGCCGAGACGGCGTCGTTCACCTCGCTGGCGAGACGGCGGATCGTCGGCGCATGCGCACGCGGCAGCCAGGAATCGATCTTGGCCAGCATCGGGTGCCAGTCGATCAGCACGTAGAACACGACGAGGGGCGTCACGAGCAGGAGCGACAGGAAATCGAACAGCGCGCGGCCCTGGCTCCACAGCGAGCCCGCGATGAAGCCGGCGAAGCTCGATATGTTGTCGCCGAGCGCCCCGGCGGTGCGGTCGACGCCCGCTTCGAAATCCGGGTAGTGCGCACCGAACTGCTCGCGCGCCCAGTTGTCGATGAGGGCGCGCAGGCGGGCGATCTCGTCGGGAAGCGCGACGGCGAACTGCTGCGCCTGGTTGACGAGCAGCGGCACGAGGAAAATCAGCGCCAAGGCGATGAGACTGCCGAACGCGGCGACGATGAGCACCGCTGCGAGCCCGCGCGGCAGCCCCCAATTGGTGAGACGGTCGGCGGCTGGATTGAGAAAGTAGGCGATGACGATGCCGGCGACGAAGGGCAGGATGATGCCGCGCAGCAGTGCGACCAGCAGCACGAGCACGATCGCGGCTGTCAGCCAGAACAGAACCTGACGTTCGACGCGCATCGTTTGGGCCCCCGGCCATCGTTGCTACGCACGGACGATGCTACGTCGGCTCAGTGGCGCCCGCCCGGCGATTCATACCCGGACATGTGTAACAGCCAACTGTGCAAATAGGCAGCCAGGGATGCGACGGTGAGCGCGCCCGTCAGCCAGACGAGGACGAACCGCGCCCATCCGAGCCCGAGGCCGAAGCCCTCGTCCGCAAGGACGGTGCCGGCGAGGACGATCTGCGCCACGGTGTTGGCCTTCGACACGATGAGCGGATGGATACGCACCGGGTTGCTCAGCAGCCACGACAGGATGACCGCGATGACGATGAGGATGTCGCGCGAGACCACGGCCACCACCAGCCACAGGGGCAGCTTTCCATCGACGCCGAGGGCGAGAAAAATGCTTACGATCAGCAGCTTGTCGGCCAACGGATCGAGATAGGCGCCGAGCTCCGTCTGCCAGCCGAAAGTTTTCGCAAGATACCCGTCGACCGCGTCGGAGATGCCCGCGACGATGAAAAGCACAAAAGCGAGCTGGGTCTGGTCGGTGATGAGCAGCCAGAAAACAACGGGGACCAGGATCACCCGCAACAGCGTAATCAGGTTAGGAAGGTTCAACCGCTCCACGTGGGTCCCTACTCCTCGCCGGGCCGCCGGTGCCGGGCAGCTCGCCGTTACTCGTCGTTACCTGTCCGGCCAGCTCGCGGCATGCGGCCATCTTGGCTTTGCTTAGCCGCTTGCCCGCGATCTTGCGCCTAAAATGATGAGCGGAGGATGAGGCGATCGGGGCCGTTCTCGAGGGAAAGACCGCGCGCCGAAAGCGCCGAGGCAAGCTCGGGGGCGCCGCCCGGGAAGCTCAGGCTCAGATCTGCCCCCCTGGCGGATTCTGCATCGATATGGAGATCCTCGACGCCGGGCAGGTTGAGGAGCTGGCGGCGCATTTCGCTCCATTCGGCGAGGCTGTTGTAATGGGCGCGCATCGAGATCTGCGTTCCAAGGCCGGACGACGTGGTGGCATAGGCCGGCGCATAGTTCGACCCGGCGACGGGCGGGATTTTCTTCGCCTTCCAGCGCCCCTCCAGTACGCCGAGCCCGACGACGGCGGCGAGTTCCATCGCATAGGCGGTGTCGCCGTCATAGATGCGGTAGCTGCGCTTCAGGCCAACGCCGCCGACAGCGTCGATGCCCGATAACGTCACCACCAGCCGCTTCGCGGCCGGGTCGGGATCGGCGATGGCCAGGAGGACATAGGGCGAGCCGTACGCCCCCGCGATGACACGCTCGGCCCCTCCGCTGCCGTCGACGGCCTTCTTCAGCGCGTCGGGCGTAATCGCAGGCTTGAGCGCCTCGAGCGTGAACGGCGTCAGCGAATGGTCGAGGTCGAGGCTCTTCCAGGCGTCGGACCAGGCGCGGGAAGCGGCTCCGCCATCGACCGATCCATCGGTATTGCGGACGACCGGCACGACCATGATCTCGCGGGCCTGATCCTCGACGAAGGCGATCCCCTCCCGCTGCAGGACGGTGCGCACGGTGTCGGGCCGGAAGGAGAAGTCGAGGCTGGCGATATAGCGCGTGGTGGAGTTGCGCTCGGAACGCACCGACACGCCTTCGAGGAAGTCGGACGCTTTGAGACTCGAAAGCCGTTTCAGGCGCTCATATCTGGTGACCGGCACGAGACGCTTCAGAAGCGAGCGAAACGCTGCCTCCTGGCCGTCCGCCATAGCCTTGCGCTTGGCGGCGACGGCGTTGGCGTCCTGCGCGTCCACCGGATAGTTACCGACGGTGAATACCTCGTCGTCGGCGGCGGCGGTGACGACGCCGGAGGCCAGAAGCGCCAGCAATAGAAAAACGCTAACAAAGTCGCGTCGAACCGGCCGCACGCACTTCTCCTCCTCGGTTTCCCCGGTATTCGCCGAGGGTTCGATATGCCGCGAGTTGCCCATGACCCGCAGAAGCTGCTAGGGACGCGGCATCTTTCGCAGGCAAACAGGCAGAAGTTGGGTTCCAAGGTCACATGACAGAGCCTGATCGGGAACGCAACCCGGCCATCACCTATCGCGACGCCGGCGTCGACATCGACGCGGGAAACCGGCTGGTCGAGCTGATCAAGCCGCTCGCCCGGGCGACCCGGCGCGCCGGGTCGGACACGGACCTCGGCGGTTTCGGCGGGCTATTCGACCTCAAGGGGGCGGGTTTCCGCGACCCCGTGCTGGTTTCGGCCACGGACGGCGTCGGCACCAAGCTCAAGATCGCCATCGACACGGGGCGGCATGCCACGATCGGCATCGACCTCGTCGCCATGTGCGTCAACGACCTTGTCGTGCAGGGCGCAGAGCCTTTGTTTTTCCTCGACTATTTCGCGTGCGGGAAGCTCGATGTCGAAACGGCCAGCACGGTCGTGGCGGGCATCGCGGAGGGGTGCAAGCAAGCCGGCTGCGCGCTCATCGGCGGCGAGACGGCCGAGATGCCGGGCATGTATCAGGCGGGCGACTATGATCTCGCCGGATTTGCCGTCGGCGCGGCGGAGCGCGGCCAATTGCTGCCGCGGAGCGACATTGCCGTCGGCGACGTGCTGATCGGGCTCGCCTCCTCGGGAGTGCACTCCAACGGCTATTCGCTGGTGCGCCGCCTCGTCAAGGAAAGCGGCCTCGGCTGGGATGCGCCGGCCCCGTTCGCGCCGTCCAGCAACCTCGCCACGGAATTGCTCGCGCCGACGCGGATCTACGTGAAGCCGGTGCTCGCCGCCATCGAAGCGACTGGCGGCACGGAAGGCGCGGTGAAGGCCCTCGCGCACATCACGGGCGGGGGCCTTTCGGAAAACGTGCCGCGCGTGCTGCCGGAAAGCGTCGCCGCACGCATCGATCTGTCGGCCATTCCAGCCGTGCCGGTGTTCGGGTGGCTGGCGGAAACGGGACGCCTCTCGGACGCCGAGATGCTGAAGACGTTCAACTGCGGCATCGGCATGGTGCTCGTCGTCACGGCGGGCGAGACCGATGCGGTTCTTCGCGCGCTGCAGGAGGCGGGCGAGGCGCCGTACGTCATCGGCGAGATCGTGCCGCCGGGCGGAGAGCGCTCCGAAGCGAAGGGCCGCGGCAATGCCTGGGTCGTGCAGTACACCGGCGCGCTCAGCTACGCATAACCGCCTATCCAGGGCAGCGACGCCGCTGCCCTTCACTCACGCGCACAGCGCGTCGCGCGCCTTCACGGGCGCCCGCATGGAGTCCACTGGACCGCGATAGATTGTGCGCCTCAGGCCTTTTCCAGGGGGCCGTGGTCGTCGCAATGGTCGCCGTGCGGATGGTGCAGGTGGCCGTCGACGAGATAGTCGATGTGGTCGCCATGCGGCACCGCTTCGTGTCCGCAGCCCGGACCATGCACGTGCCCTGGCTCATGGCCGGCGCAGCGGTGCTCGGGCGTGCAGCGATCGGGGTTGCGATCGGACACTTCGATCACGTGCTCATGCACGTGGTCGCCGTGGGGATGGTGCAAGTGCCCATCGTGCAGGTAATCGACGTGGTCACCGTGGCGGACGGCGGTGTGTCCGCAGCCGGGCCCGTGCTGATGCTCGTGATGGGCGTGTCGAGGATCGGTGCATCCGGACATGGTCGTCGCCTCCGTGTGCTGTGATGCCGATGATGCGCGAACCTTAACCAAATTTGCCGCATGCGGCCACCGAGCTTTGCCGCTGGAGAATGCAAATCCCTTTGCAGCGGATGCGCTGCGCCGTTCCGGTTTAGGTAGAAACGCAGAATGGCTCTAGACCATTGTTTGGTCGTGCTTCTTATCGGAAAACCGGTTCCCACTTTTCCGGAAGCACTCACTCTTGGCCGTGCTTCTTATCGGAAAACCGGTTCCCACTTTTCCGGAAGCACTCTAAGGGAACGCCATGGCAGCGAAAAAGCGAATCGGCATTCTCATCTCCGGGCGGGGCTCCAACATGGCATCGCTCATCTCCGCCGCGCGTGAGCCCGACTATCCCGCCGAGATCGTCTGCGTGCTCTCCAATCGCCCCGCGGCGGAGGGACTTGCGCGCGCTGCAGCGGCGGGCATCGCGACACAGGCCATCGATCACAAAGCATTCGCCACGCGGGAAGCCTTCGAAGAGCAGCTCGATGCAGCGCTGCATGCTGCGGGCGTCGAGATCGTCGCTTGCGCGGGCTTCATGCGGAAGATGACAGCCGGCTTCGTGGAGCGCTGGCGCGACCGGATGCTGAACATCCACCCCTCGCTGCTGCCCTCATTCAAGGGCCTCGATACGCATGCGCGGGCCCTCGCCGCGGGGGTCAAGCTCGCCGGCTGCACGGTGCATATCGTTCGCCCGGAGCTCGATGCCGGGCCGATCATCGCCCAGGCCGCCGTTCCCGTTCTGTGCGGCGACACGCCGGAATTGCTCGCCGCGCGTGTGCTGGAGGCCGAGCACCTTCTCTATCCTCATGCACTTTCCCTCCTCGCCTCGGGCAAGGCAGCCATCGACGGCGAGCGGGTCAAAATCGTGCAAGTCCCGGTTAACCAAGCAAAACCGTTGTATTGGCCACCTCTAAAGTGACGCTCGGGCCGTTGCTCCAGATCAGCGCCGCGGTGCCAAAGTGAAGCGGAAACGCGTGGTCGCATGGACACTTGCGCGTAGCGAGTGCTAGTCATTCGGCAGCCTTGGGGGGAGGTCTGCTCGTCCGAGCAGGATGTCCATGCGGGTCCGTTCCGCAGCCCAGTTTACAACCCGTTGGCTGGATTAGGCATAGAAGTGCGTTTGAACGGCCTTCTCGCCGGGAGAGACGTCATGACCGCAACGGCAAAACAGCCCACACCCAGCACGGATGTGGAGGCGCCAGCTCACGCTCAAGGGCTCGGCGAGGAATCGAGCATCTGGTTCAAGCTGACCCCCCTGCTGAAGGGCGGGCGCGAAAACCCCATGCATCTGCTCATGGAGATGGCGGAGCGCTACGGCCCGGTCATCCCCATCAACCTCGCCAACCAGCGCATCGTGCTGTTGTCGGAGCCCGAGCACTTCAAGCATGTGCTTGTGACAAAAGTTGATGCCTACATAAAATATTTCGACGGCCTGAAGCCGATCTTCGGCAAGTCGATGATCACGAACGACGGCGTGCTCTGGCAGAAGATCCGCATGCCGCAGCAGCCCGCGTTCCACCCCGATATGTTCGCGGAGTACATCCCGTACTTCCTGGCGGCCATCCGCACCAAGATGGACATGTGGTCCAAGGTGGCGAAGTCGGGCGAAACGATCGAGATGGTCGAGCAGACGTGGACGCTGGCCGCGGACATGATCTGCAAGGCGCTGTTCGACCGCGACATGCCCTTCAATCCGCACTTCGTCTTCAAGTGCGTGAAGACCTACACCGACGTGATGAATCACAAGGAGATCCGCCTCAAGAAGCAGGCCGGCGAGATCTTCGAGATCACCGGGGAAGATGCGGCAAAGGCCATGGAAGTGTGGGCGAGCGTGCCCCCCGCCGTCCTTAGCGCCGATCCGCGCGAGGAGCGCGAGCGTACGCTCCTCAAGATGATCCAGGCGGCGGTCGCCGATCCGGACATGCCGGAGTTCGACGCCCAGCAGGCCGTCGACGAGCTGAAGCAGTATCTGTGGGCCGGCACCGAGACCACCGCGCTTACACTGGCCTGGGCTCTTTATGAAACCGCCCGCAATCCCGAGGCCGCCGAGCGCATCCGCAAGGAAGGCGAGGCCGTCTATGGCGACCGCGAGCCAACCGCGGCCGACTATTCGGCCCTCGCCTACACGCGCGCCGTCATCCAGGAGACGATGCGGGTCTATCCGCCGATCTGGGGTCTCATCCGCGTCGCGAACGAGCACGACGTGATCGGCGGCAAGGAGATTCGCCCCGGCGACCGCGTGGTGCTGTTCGCCTATGGCGCGCACCATAACCCGCGCTTCTGGGACGCGCCGGAGGAGTTCCGCCCCGAGCGCTGGATGGCGGGCGCCGCCAAGAAGCAGGTCAAGTATTCCTACCTGCCGTTCGGCGGCGGCAAGCGTTCGTGCATCGGCGGCGCGATGAGCCAGGTCGAGAACACGCTCGCCCTCTCGCTGCTGCTGCGCCGCTTCCGTCCCGAGTATGTCGGCAACGATCCGGCGGGCATCAACGCCACCGTGACGCTGACGCCGAAGGGCGGTCTCAAATTCAAGATCCGCGAGCTCAGCTGACGATCACTGCCAGCAACGGACAGAACACATCGGGTGCCGAAAATCGGCGCCCTTTTTCTTTCCTCAGAAGCGGACGAGCACGGTGCCCTGTACGCCGTTGTCGATGAGGTCTCCGGCGAGCTGGCCGACGTAGGACACGCCGAGGCGGGCGTCATCGCTGAGCTGCAGGTCGAGGCCGGCTTCCAGCAACGCACTTGAGCGCGCCAGGGGCACGCCGAGGATGCCGAAGCCGGCGCCGGAGCTGGCGAAGGCCAGCGCCAGGTCGGGCGTCGTATCGCCGAACGCGTATTGCCAGGCCGCGGAAGCCCGCGGCGTCACCAGCACGCTGCCGAGCGATACCGTCGTCGCCGCGCGCAGACCGAGCGTGGAATAGCCCACATCCTGGTTGCTGCCCCGCACGGCAAGCGCGGCGGCGCCACCCGCCTCCGTGAAGCCGTCGGTGCTGAGGTGCACCCAGGCGAGCCCCGCGAACGGCTCAACGGCGGTGCTGCCCGAGCGGAACGGATGCGCCAGCTCGGCGAAGAGCTGGCCGACGTCGCCGTCGTAGCTGGCCTCCTGCAGCGATGCGAAGCCCGGGAACACCACCGCGCGCCGCGCCTCGATATCGTTCCACGACCAGGTGCCGCCGGCACGTAGCGCGAACGAGCCGACCGGGCCGCCGGCATAGGCGGCGAGCATATAGCTATCGACATCGGAGGAAGAGCGGCGCGCGGCGAGGGCGAGATCGGAGCGCGTGTAGCCGAGGGCGGCGCCCGCCCGCCAGTTGCCGCCGAGGTCCGTGTCGACGCCGGAGACGAAGCCGCCGAGGCTGCGGTCGACCGTCGCCGCATTGCCGTTGCCGTCGTAGCTGCCCCACGAACCGAAGCCTTGCGTCCAGAACACCAGGCCGTCGCCGTAGGCCGGAACCGCGGAGGCGGACGCATACGATCCGCTGCCGTCACCCATGCCGAGCGCCATGCGGCCGTCCAGCGGCGCAGCGGCAAGGGCGAACGTCGTCGGTCCGCTGGCGCCGAGCGCCACCTGCTGCCCACCTGAACCCTGCGCATAGGACGACTGCAGCAGCCGGTCGAGGATGGACCGGCGCGCGAACCGTGCCTGATCGACGAGCACGCCCTGCGTCGAGGCATAGATCTCGCCAGACAACGCGTTGAATGCCTGCCGTGCGCCGTCCGCCGTCTGCCCGATCACGGCCTGATAGAGCGGATCGTTGAAGTCGAGCGTGTCGAGGGCGCCGGCAACCGCGCGCTCATTGTAGGTTTGTGCGGCGTCGAGGAACGCGGCCGTGTTCACCAGCGTCAGGTAGACGTTGTTGGCGTCATACGACAGCGACGGCGACAGGAATGCCATGTTGGTGGTGGCGTTGGGATCGAACTGTCCCGTGACGCCCCCCGTGCTGTTGAGGATGGTGTACTGCGTCGAAGGCATGTACTTGCCCGGCTGCGCCAGCACATCGACGACGGCGCTGGAATCGATCGCCGTGATACCCTGCGCCATCAAGCGATCGTTCTGGCCAGCAGCATTCACGCCCACCTGAAAGGTGGTATTGGGTCCCAGGCCCACAGTCCCCGTGATCGTGAGCTGATTGAGGGCTCCACCCGGCGCCAGGGTGCCACCTAGAACCGCTAGGCCGCCGAGAATGGTCCCGCCGCCGCCAAGTGTCCCGTCAGCACCAACGACATGGACTGCGCCTGCGGCGCCGATCTGGCCCTCGACGTTGAGCCGCCCCCCTACCACCAACGCAGCGCCGGTAAAATTGTTGCCGGTCAGTGTCCAGGTGCTGGAGTCAATTTTACCCAGCACCCCAAAGCCGGTGAACTGCGAGCTGTAATTGAGGCTGCCGTCCGCCGTGCCTGCGAGCACGAGCGTGTCGTCGCCATCACCTGCGACGGTGCCGCTTAATGATGCGCCGGTGTGGATGGTCAGCGTATTGGAGCCGCCGGTGAACGTGATCGCATTGGCCTGCACGCCATCGCCGCTGAAACCTCCCCACACCGCGCCGCCCGTCAGCACGGTGACGCTGACATCGGACGCGACGAGACCGGCGCCTCCCTGTCCCGGCCCGGCACTGGCGCCACCACCGCCAGCTACGAAGCCGCCGATGGTGACGGTGTTTCCGGTTCCGGCATACAGGCCGATGCCACCGTTGCCACCCGCTCCGCCTCCGAGGCCGTCACCACCGCCTCCCGCGGTGACGATGCCGCCGACGTCGATGTCATTGCCCGTCCCGGTAAAATAAAGCCCGTGACCGCCCGATCCGCCTCCGCCCCCGAAGCCGCCGTCTCCGCCGCGGCCGCCATCGCCGCCGCTGATGGATCCCGTGACCGTGACCGCCTGCCCGTTCCCCGTGACGACCGCGCCCCAGCCACCGGCACCGCCGCCGCCACCGTTGGTGCCACTTGTGCTATCGCCGCCAGCCCCGCCGTGGCCACCGCTTATCGGGCCGGAGACAACACAGTCGGGAGGACAGCCGAAGACGCCGCCATGCGCGCCGCCCCCGCCGCCGCCGGTGGATAGACTGCCGCTCCCGTCTGCGCCATCGGCGCCCGGCGTCTGGCCTCCAAGGCCGCCGGGAGCGGCAAGGCCCGCCCCGCCGTTGCCGCCAGTTTCG
>DASRYA010000036.1:0-12160 GCA_035687305.1 Hyphomicrobium sp.
GGGCCGCTGGAGAAATTTGGATTGGCGGGCCGCTGCGCCGGCTTTGCTGGGCTGCTCATGTCGATCTTCCGGCAAGAAGCACGATATTTCGAAAATCGCGCCACGCGCGACGGCGCTACGGGACCGCTCTAGAAGCTGACACTCCCCCCGTCAACGGCATCGTCAAATGCAAAGGGGCGGCACGCGGCCGCCCCTTGCTACGCGCGAACTCAGCGCCGGATCAATTGACGTAGAACCGGAGACCGGCGCGGATCTGATGCTCGTTGAGACTACCGATTTCAGTGGTCGAGGGATAAGCAGGCGAGAGGCCCACGCTCGAGCCGCCGATGTAGAGATAGCGATAGCCGACGTCGACGGCGAAGAACGACGAGAAGTCGTATGAGACGCCGACCATTGCCGCGGCCGCGAATTGCACGTCGGTGGAGCGTCCGCCCGCGGAAACCGTGCCGAGGGGGCCCGTATAGTCGACGTTGCGCGTCAGCTGATTGACGGCGAAGCCCAGGCCGCCACCGACGTAGGGCGTCCACGGCGATCCGGTGCGAATATCGTAGTAGGCGTTGAGCAGCAGGATCGTCGACATGAATTTCGTCTTGTCGACCCCCGAGGCAACCGCATTGGCTGCAGCCTGCTCGGTGTTCATGACCGAGTGGATATCGACCGTCAGATCGGTGCGGAAGTACGGCGCCCAGATATAGCCGACGCCGACGCCGCCCGTGAACGAAGGCTCGAAGTTTTCCGAGCGTGCCGTGGACCCGAACGTCTGCTCGATGAAGTTGGCGCCGAGCACGTTCACCGAAGGAGAACCGCCGAACCCGGCCGCGAAGTCACCGCGGAAATACCACTCCGCTTCCTCGACCGGAACGGGGATCGGCGCAGGGATGGGGGTGCGCACGCCGGAAGGATTGATGCCATTCGAGTAGTAGGGGTCGCCATCGGCCAGCGCCTGCGTCGCCATCGGGGCAATCATGCCGGCACCGAGAGCGAGGGCGAGCGAAATCTTTTTCAGGGCGCGGTTCATGTGCATCGATCCTTGCTTGACGGCTGGCTGGCCTTGAAGCCTCGCCGACGTCCCAACTCTGCTTTTGAGGCGCAGCATTCCGACCGGGAACGCCGCTACGCGTAAGCAAACCAGGAAATCGAACTGGAGACTTTCAGGGCGGCCGCGATCGACGCCGGGCCGTACGCGCCGGGCCCTGTGTGAAGAGCCCGGCGCAACGCTAGGGGAAGGCGCACCGGTGGATGTGCGCCGGAAGGTTTACTTCATCGCCTGATAGGTCACGGGCTCGCGCTGCAGCTTGTAGCGCACGCCGAAGAGCACATCGTTCGAGGTGATGTCCTTGATGTGCACGCCGCTGTGAGCGTACGCGCCCTGGTAGGTATAGACGGCGCCGCTGGAGGCGTTACCAAGATCCGTATAGCGATACGACAGATCGATCGCCATTTGCGGCGTCACGTCGTAGCTCACGCCACCATGGATCGCCCAGGCAAAGTTGGTGGTCGTCTTGTCACCACCGAACGCAGCGCCGCCGGTTGGAACGTTGATGTCCTTCATGCCGGAGACGTTGATCGAAGCAAAGCCGATGCCCGCGCCGATGTAGGGCGTGAAGCCGCACCAGTTGCCCATGTCGATGTAGGCGTTGGCGAGACCGAGCCAGCTCTTGATGTCGGCGGTGTATTCGTTGGTTCCCGGAGGAAATCCGAACCCGGGATAGCTGTCGTGCCCGACGAAGAGCGCATCGCCGCGATATTCACCGGTCAGGTCGAAGCGCAGCCAGTGCCGCGCTTGCCAGCCCACGCCGAGGCCGTAGAGCGGGCTCGACTTGATGTCCTTATGGTGCACGCTGAAGGTGTTCGTTGCGTAGTCTTCCGTCCAGATGTTGCCGACATCCGGATTCGCCTGGCCGATATAACCCTTGAAATAGATTCCGCGATCGCTCGGAGGCGGAGGCGGAACGTCATAGCCGCCCTTGAGGCCGCCGCTGTAAATGTCTGCTGCATGGGCAGGAGCGCACAAGGCGAGCACGATAGCCGACCCGAGCGCGGCACCTACCAAGTAGGAACTGCGATTGGTATTCATAAAACTTCCCCTTCGAATTCGTCGTGCCGCCTACGGGGCGGCCCTCGTGCGCGAACGCGAAACGTGCTCCGATAGCGACTATGGAGGAGAAGCTTTAAAGGACACTTAACTTGCGTCCCGCTTTGAAACGCGGACCATCCGGCGATCCGTTAACGACCTATTAATGCATTGTGCGCTGTCGAACGTCACACGCGAAAGCAGCGCTCCGCGCGCTGCATTCGCGTTCATGGCGTGGATCGGATTCGAGTGCGCGTCAGGCCGCTGCCGCCGCGGCCCGCACGGCTTCGACGATATCGCCGACGACCGTATTGACGAGACGCTCGTCATCCCCCTCCGCCATCACGCGGATGACGGGCTCCGTCCCCGAGGGACGAATGACGAGGCGGCCGCCCGTGCCGAGCTTCTCCTTGCCCGCGTCGATGGCTTTGACGACGCGCATGTCATCGAGCGGACGTCCGCTCTCGTAGCGCACGTTCTTGAGGATCTGCGGGAGCGGCTCGAAACGGTTGGTGACCTCGCTCACCGTCGAGCCGGTGGAGACGACGACGGCGAGCAACTGCAGCGCCGTCACAAGTCCATCGCCCGTCGTCACGAAGTCCGACAGCACGATATGGCCCGACTGCTCGCCGCCGACGTTGTATCCGTGCTTGCGCATGTGATCGACGACGTAGCGGTCGCCCACGGGCGTGCGAACCATGTCGAGACCGATGCTCTTGAGATAGCGTTCCAGCCCGAGGTTGCTCATCACCGTCGCGACGACGCCGCCAGCGGTGAGCTTACCGGAGCGGAACCAGGTGTCGGCGATGACCGCCATGAGCTGGTCGCCGTCGACGATGTTGCCTTTCTCGTTGACGATGACGACACGGTCCGCATCGCCGTCGAGCGCGATCCCGACGTCGGCGCGCACCTCGCGCACCTTGTTGATCAGCGCCTCCGGCGCCGTCGATCCGCACTTGCCGTTGATGTTGCGGCCGTTCGGCTCGACGCCGATCTTGATGACCTCCGCGCCCAGTTCCCACAGCGCTTCCGGGGCCACCTTGTAGCCGGCTCCGTTGGCGCAATCGATGACGATGCGCAGCCCGTCGAGGCGCAGGTTCTTCGGCAGCGTCCGCTTGGCGAACTCGATATAGCGCTCCTGCGCGCTCTCCACGCGCGTGGCGCGGCCGATGGCGTCGGCGGGCGCCAGAAGCTCGGCCGCGTCGGCGTCGATCAGTTCCTCGATGCGGCGCTCCGTTTCGTCCGAGAGCTTGTAGCCATCGGGGTCGAACAGCTTGATGCCGTTGTCGTCATAGGGGTTGTGCGATGCGGAGATCATCACGCCGAGATCGGCCCGCAGCGAACGCGTGAGCATGGCGACGGCGGGCGTCGGCATCGGGCCGAGCAGGAACACGTCCATGCCGACCGCGGTGAACCCTGACATCAGCGCAGCCTCGAGCATGTAGCCGGAGAGCCGGGTATCCTTGCCGATCACGACACGGTGCCGGTAGTCGGTCTGCGTCTGGAATATCTTGCCGGCGGCCATCCCGACTTTCAGCGCGACTTCCGATGTCATCGGCGCCCGGTTGGCGAGACCGCGAATACCATCGGTACCGAAATAGCGGCGCGACATAGATATCCCCTTGGCTTTGCTGTGAGGCCTCTGCCTACCATTCCGCGGCTTCGATTGCATAGACTACCCCCACGTATCCACGCTTACGAGCACGCTGGCACCCACCCGGCATTTTTGCGGTGCGTCGGGTTGCCGAGCCCAATCAAATCCTGTTGGGCGAAGTTACATCCCGCTCCTTAAAAAGCCGAAACCATGGGGGTGTCCCCCGTCGCACCGCGCGCCATGGCTCACGCGAGCGCCCGGTCCGTACCCGCCAGCGAGGCACGCCAGACGTTGAGCGCCTGCCGCGTTTCCGCCACGTCGTGCACGCGTACGATCTGCACCCCCTGGGCTGCGCCCGCGAGCGCCGCCGCGATCGACCCCGGCAGGCGGTTGCGCGGATTGGGCACATCGGAAATGTGATCGATCAGCTTCTTGCGCGAGGCCCCGAGCAGGATCGGCACGCCCAGCGCGTGATAGAGCGAAAGGCGCGCCATCACCGCCACGTTGTGGTGGAGATGCTTGCCGAAACCGATACCGGGATCGACGACGATCCGCGTGCGTGGAATGCCCGCCGCTTCGCAGGCAGCGATCCGCTGCTCCAGATAGTCGAACACGTCGAGCACGACGTCATCGTACTGCGGATTATCGTTCATCGTGCGCGGGTCGCCCTGGGCATGCATCAGGATGACGGGAAGCTCCGTCGCAGCCGCGATCCGCATGGCGTCGGGATCGTGCGTCAGGGCGGAGACATCGTTGATGATGTCGGCGCCGGCAGCGGCGGCCTGCCGCATCACCTCGGCCTTGCGCGTATCGATCGAGATGAGCTTGTCGGTCTTGGCCCGCAGGCCCTCGATCACCGGGATAACGCGCCTCAACTCCTCTTCGACCGGCACGTAGTCGGCGCCGGGGCGCGTCGATTCTCCGCCGATGTCGAGAATATCGGCCCCCTGCTCGGCGAGGTCCAGGCCGTGCGCGACGGCGGCGGCCGCCTGATCGTGCAGCCCTCCGTCGGAAAAGCTGTCGGGCGTGACGTTGATGATGCCCATGATGCGCGGCCGGTCGAGCGCGAGGCCCGCAAGCCGTGCCCGGGGCCCGGTAATCGCCTCGAGATCCTGCGCGGCGTTGAGCGCCGCACGGCCCCAGTCGCGTTCCACCGCATCGCTGAGAGTTACGATCCGCCGCGTGACGACACCGCTCTCGCGCGCGCTGATCTCCACCGTCGTGAAGCGCAGCGGCTGACCGGCGAGCGGCAGCCCGGCGAATACTTCCTCGCCGGTTTCGGCCGGAGCAGGGAAAAGGCCGATGGGCCCCAGATAGGTGGCGCGCTGCATGGCGGGCTGGATAGTCCCTCGAAAGAAGAAACGGCCGCGGAGAATGTCCGCGGCCGCATCTAAGGTGTTTGCTTCGCTTCGGTAAAGGTCGTCCGCGCCGAGCTTACGCCGACGGAGCCGGCTCCATGCCGCCGGAGGGACGGAAACGGCCGCCTGCGGTCGGAACCGCCGAGCCCACCTCACCCTTCGGCAGATCGTCGTCCGGCTTGCGGACGATCTTCTCGCCGCGCAGCAGCGCCTGCACCTCGTCACCCGAGATGGTCTCGTATTCCATCAGCGCCTGCGTGATGGCCTCGAGCTCGTGGCGGTGGGCGGCAATCACTTCGCGCGCCTTGTCCTCGCCCTCGGTGACGATGCGGCGGATCTCCTGATCGATCAGCCGCGCCGTGTCCTCGGACATGTTCTGGCGCTGCGTGATGGCGTGGCCGAGGAAGACCTCCTGCTGGTTTTCGTTGTAACGCAGCGGCCCGAGCTTCTCGCTCATGCCCCACTCGGTCACCATGCGCCGGGCGAGATCCGTCGCCTGCATGATGTCGCTGGAGGCACCCGTGTTGAGGTGGTCCTTACCGTAGATCGCCTGCTCGGCGCAGCGGCCGCCGAACGACATGGCGATGCGCGCCTCGCACCACTGCTTGGAGTAGCTGAGCTTGTCGCGCTCCGGCAGGTTCATGGTGACGCCCAGCGCACGGCCGCGCGGAATGATCGTCACCTTGTGCAGCGGATCCCCGCCCGGAACCTTCAGCGAGACGAGCGCGTGACCGGCCTCGTGATAGGCGGTGGCGAGTTTCTCCTCCTCGGTCATGGCCATGGAGCGACGCTCTGCGCCCATCATGACCTTGTCCTTGGAATCCTCGAACTCCTGCTGCGTGACGAGACGCTTGTTGCGGCGGGCTGCCAGCAGCGCGGCCTCGTTGACGAGGTTGGCGAGATCGGCCCCCGAGAACCCGGGCGTGCCGCGAGCGAGCACGCGGGCATCGACGTTCGGCGCCACGGGGACCTTGCGCATATGCACGCGCAGGATCTTCTCGCGGCCCGCAACGTCCGGGTTCGGCACGGTGATCTGACGGTCGAAGCGGCCGGGCCGTAGCAACGCCGGATCGAGCACGTCGGGACGGTTGGTTGCCGCGATGAGGATGATGCCCTCGTTCGCCTCGAAGCCGTCCATCTCGACCAGCAGCTGGTTCAGCGTCTGCTCACGTTCGTCGTTGCCGCCGCCGAGACCGGCGCCGCGATGGCGGCCGACGGCGTCGATTTCGTCGATGAAGATGATGCAGGGCGCGTTCTTCTTCGCCTGCTCGAACATGTCACGCACGCGGGACGCACCGACACCCACGAACATCTCGACGAAGTCCGAGCCGGAAATGGTGAAGAACGGAACGTTTGCCTCACCGGCGATGGCGCGGGCGAGCAGCGTCTTACCGGTGCCCGGAGGACCGACCAGCAGCGCACCGCGCGGGATGCGGCCGCCCAGGCGCTGGAACTTCTGCGGATCGCGCAGGAACTCCACGATCTCCTGCAGATCGTCCTTGGCCTCGTCGACACCGGCGACGTCCTCGAACGTCACGCGGCCGTGGCGCTCGGTGAGCAGCTTGGCGCGCGACTTGCCGAAGCCCATCGCGCGGCCGGAGCCCGACTGCATCTGGCGCATGAAGAAGATCCACACCGCGATGAGAAGCAGCATGGGGAACCAGTTGAGCAGCATGCCCATGATCGAGGGCACGTCCTCGTCGGACGGACGGGCGCGGAACTTGATGCCCTTCTTCTCCAGCCGCTCGACGAGGGTCGGATCCTGCGGAGCGTAGGTGGAGAAGGGCGAGCCGCCGTCGCGCATCGTGCCGTAGATGCGGTTGCCCGCGATCGTGGCATCGGAAACGTTACCGCTGTCGACCGCGGCTATGAATTCCGAGTACGTGATCTCGGAGCCGCGCCGGCTCTGGGTCGGGTTGTTGAACAGATTGAACAGTGCCGCCAGGAGCACAAGAATGGCGACCCAGATGGCAAGCTTCTGAAAGTTTGAGTTCATCTCGTTCCCTGTGGAGCGCGCATTTGGCTCGGCCCAACCCCTTCGACCGGATCTATTCCGGGCATCGCACAACGCTGGCCGTTAACATAGGATTGCACCTCGGCATTGCCAAGTTACACGCCCTTCGCTCCCCAGGAGCTTAACGCAGAGCCCCGCCGGGTGCGACCGGAGCACCGTCGCAGCGCATGCGCCAAATCAGAGCATTAGCCAAGAAATTCGGCCGAATAGAGCCCTGCAGTCTCCTGCCAGCGGGAAGGCGCACCGTCAAAGCCCGCAAAATAAGGCACGGTGAGAAGCGTTTCCCCCTGCCAGAAGGCAGGCAGGCTGGCGGCGGCGGCGGCAGGCACGGCAGGATCTGGCCAATGTCTGTGCTCCGCCCGCTGACGTAGCTCAGAAAAAGCAACGAGCCCGAGGGCGCGAACCTCCACCGGCATGCCCCCTTCGGAGGACGTTCGCACATGGAACCGCCCATCCCATACCGCCACGGCTCCCGGTTGCAGCTTCAGCTTTTCGGGTCCACCCCGCCCCATCTCTCGCCAGACGCGGACATTCTCGCCATGCCGCGAGACGACGGCGCCGCCGAGCGTCGCGCCCTCGAACGCCGTCTCCAGCATGCGCGCATCGAGCGCCTCGAGTTGCGCCAGACGCACCGGGTCCGCTTCGCCGCCGTAGGACGCGATGAGCCGGCCGAGGAGGCGCAAGCGCAACTCCGCGGGCGCGAGGGACCATTCCCGATGGATAAAGCTTGCGAACGCGCCGCCGTGCAGGTCGAGGTGCACCCGCTCCTTGAGACCGGCGAGCGCGTATTCGATCGCATCCCGGGCGCGGGCGAGACGGCGCGCGCTCAGTGCGAGCTTGTCATTGGCGAAACCGAGATCGCAGAGCACGCCCGCCGCCTTGCGGATGCGCACGCGCTCGAAGCGATCCGCTTCGTTGCTCGGATCCTCGATCCACGGCACGCCCGCAGCCCGAAGCGTCGCCCGCAACCGCGCGCCTGCAACGCCAAGGAGCGGCCGCAGCAGCACGACCTTGCCGTCATCGTCGAGCGGACGCGCGGGCGCCATGCCGGCGAGCCCGTCGAGCCCGCTCCCGCGGGCAAGGCGCATGAGCAACGTCTCGGCCTGATCGTCCTCGGTGTGCGCGGTGACGACGGCCACCCGTCCCCCGGCGCCGTGGCTGCGTGCAAGATCCATCAGCAGGCGATAGCGCGCGGTGCGGGCGGCATCCTGGATGCCGGTTGCGGGCTTGTCGCCGGACCATTCCAGCAGCCGCGCCTCGAAGCCGAGCTTGCGGGCTTCCCCAATGACCCACTGCGCGTCGCGATTGGAGCCGGCGCGAAGACCGTGATCGACGCTCGCGACCATGATGGCGGGCGTCGCATCCTCGCGCGCCCTCCGCCCTGCCCAGCGAGATGCCAGATGCATCATCGCCGTGCTGTCGGCCCCACCCGATACGGCGAGAATGACGACGGGGAAATCCGCCAGCGGCGAGAACAGCGCGTCGAGCTCATCCTCGCGCACCGGATCCGGCGATCCGCCCGAGGCGCCCGTCGCCGGATTGCGGTCAGCCGCAGCCAATGCGCTGGCGCTCCGACTTGGCGCGCATCTTCACGTTCTCCGGCGCGTTGGGAAAGCGCGTCGCCAGCTCTCCGAACGAGGAGCACGCGGCATCCTTCTGGCCGAGCCGGTCGAGCGACATCGCGAGCTTCAACAGACTGTCGGCCGCGCGCGCGTTGCCGGCATAGTTCTGGTAGCCCTTGAGGAACGCGTTGGCCGCGGCCTTGAACTCACCACGCACGAAGTGCGCTTCTCCAAGCCAATACTGCGCGTTGCCCGCGAGCGAATCCTGCGGATAGCGGGCAAGGAAATCTTCGAACGCACCCTGTGCCGCCGTGTAGTCGCGTTGCATGAGATAGCCGTACGCGGTCTCATAGAGCTGCTTGGCGTTGCCCTGGTCCGCGGCATTGGGCGCCGTCGCAGCGCCGAACGCCGGCGGGAGCGCCGCCATCTCCGGCGCCGGATCGGACGCAGCGCCTGCGCCGCCCGCCGGAGCGCCATGGGTATCGTTGGCGATGAGCCCGCCGATGGAATCATCGCCGCTGCCCGCCGTCACCGTCGTCGAGCCGAAGCGGCCCGTATCCGTCGTAGCGGTTGTGACGGCGCCGAACGTAGCAACGTCAGCCGGCGGCGGCATCTGCGCCGCAAAGGTGTCCGGCGCAGGGCCGGCGTCGGAGCGGCGCGGCTGGCCGCCCTGCGAGCGCATCTGATCGGTCAACTGCTGCACCTGGGCCGAGAGAGCCCGCAGCTGCGTTTCCAGGCCGTCGAGGCGCACGCTGTCTGCACCGCCGCCGCTAAAGCCTCCGCCACCGGAAGACGGAGCGGCGCCGCCGCCGCGGGCCAGCGATTCCAGAGTGCCGATGACGACCTGCATGTCGACGAGCTGCTCTTCGAGCTGCTCCACGCGCCGGCGCAGGGCGGCATCCTCGCCGCCGCCGGATGGTGCCTTGGCTTTAGCCTGGCCACCCTGGGCCGGAGGCGCTGCCTGGGCGACCCGCAAAGCTTCGGCGCTGGCGCCCGTCGCGGAAAAAAGACCGGTGAGGCATGCGCCCGCAATGACGGCAGGCGCGATCAGGCGGAACAGGGGGCGATGCATGGCCGTTGCGTTACCTAAGCTGTCCAAGGGGTCGCGTAAGTCGGAAAAACCTTTGACCGAAAGGGTCTTACCGCCACTCACAGCGGCAGGTCCCGGCAATTCCATCCGGTATCTAGGCATCACTTAAGGCCTGGCTTGTCAACGCGCCACACCGACGGGCCGCGCGAAGACCGCCCCACCCGGAGCCGTTTCCGGAAAGCTTACCGACACCTTCGGGTCCGGCCCTGCGGTGCGCGAGCCACCCGTCACCAGACCCAGGCGATGGTGCGTGCCACCGGCGAAGACGAGCGTCACCGCGCGCCGGTTCTGCGCCCGGCAATCGACATCGGCGCACGTGGCCAGACGAACCGCGCGCCCCATGGGCACGATGGCGAGCCGGGCCGGGTCGACGCCCTCGGCGATGAGCCGCTGGCGCACGGCCTCCGCGCGCTGAACGGAAAGGGAGACGTTCTCTTCCTCGCTTCCCGGCTCGTCGGCATGGCCTTCGATGGCTGCTTCGAACTCGCGCCAGCGAATCAGCCACTGCGCCTGCGCCGCCAGCGCGACCCGCGCACGGGTGCCGAGTTCGGCGCTGCCCGGAGCGAAGAATACGCGGTCCCCCGCTTCGACGCGCAGCTTCGCTTGAATGGATGCGTTGCGCCTCACCTCGAGATCCCACGTCGGACCGCGGCGAAAGCCGGTTTCGATCGCGGCAGGCGCAGGCATCGGCTCGGGCGCAGCGAGCGAGCCGGTGGTGTCCGGCGCCGGGACGGCCGCGGGAAGCGTGCCGCCGGCATCCGCGTGATGTTGCGGACGCTCGCCCGGGGCGGCTTGGCGGGCATTCGGCACTGCGCCCTCGAGCGCGCGGCGTGCGCGCTCCGCTGCAGGCGTATCGGGATATTTGCTGAGCACCGATTCGAACGTCGCACGCGCAAAGTCCGGGTGGCCGGCCTCGAGCTTTTCGAGCCCGTCGACGTAAAGCTCCGATGCGCGCTGTTCAGGACCATAGCTATCGCGCGCGCCGTGCGCATGTCCGCTGCCGTGGTTGTATGTAGGTTCGGCGATCGCAATCCCGTGCGCGCCGGCAGTGAGCGCAACGATGGCGCAAGCGGCGCTGAGCGTGATGCGCACAACCGCGCTGCTCGTCCTGCGCTGAAGCCTCGGCATAAAAATTTCCCTACGGACAAACCGCTGAAATCGCGGAAATCATTGCCCAGCGTTTGCGGCGATTGTTTGCCGTGTTGCAGGCGCGCGTGAGTGGCTGTGGATGTGCGGCGGCGGTGCAACAGGAAGCGCCACGCGGAGCGGCGCAAGCGCCTTTTTGCCGAGTGAACGCTGGACGCTGCGTCGCCGGTGAGCCCCCCGCCACAGGCGACGCTCCCTGACATTGCGCACGGCCATGGGTGTCGCGCCGGGCGTAACGCGCACCCGGTGCATCGCTCAGTGCGCCCGCACGCGCACCGGCTGCGACCGTTGTCGATCTGTCCCCGTCAGAAATGGCCACGGGCCGCCTGCTCCGCGAAGCACGAGATCCACGTGCACAGGCGCGACATCCACGTGCACAGGCAAGCGATTCTACCTCGTCCTATGCCGTCCTCCGCGGACACACACCGACGCCCCTGCGCGCCAATGCCAGCACACGGCCCCCCTCATCCCGTCACGGCTGGCGAATCGAGCAATGGCGCAGCCCGTGTCCGGCACGATCCAGGGGCTCCGCATGACCCGCAAAAGCATCAGCCGGATCGGTCACTGTTTCCAAGCGGGCAGGTCGTGGTGGTGGCACGCGCCGTCAACGTCCGACGGGCACATGCATCGCGGTGGCAAGCGTCGCGGTCGATACGGTCTCGTTTATGATTCGACCGGCAGCCGCCGCCATCGGTCTGGCAGCCACATCAATGCACACCACTTCCCGTCCGATCGCGCGGCCGCGCCACACGGTGCGCAAATAAAAAATCCCGGAGAAGCTCCGGGATTTCCAACGGCTCTGTCTATTGAACGAAACTTGCCGGTGCGGCCGTCGCCGCACCGCCGTCAGTTTCCGGCGGTGCGCGAGTTCAGCACCGTTTGGGCGCGACGATTCTGCGACCAGCACGAGATGTCGTTGCAGACCGCCACCGGGCGCTCCTTACCGTACGAGATGGTGCGGATGCGCGCGCCGTTGATTCCATTCTGCGCGAGGAAGTTGCGCACCGTCGTGGCGCGGCGGGCGCCGAGCGCGATGTTGTACTCGCGCGTGCCGCGCTCGTCGGCGTGGCCTTCGATGGTGATGGTGTACTGCGGATAATGCTGCAGCCACTGCGCCTGCTTCTGCAGCGTAGCGGTTGCTTCCGGTGTCAGATCGGTGCTGTCCGTGGTGAAGTAGACGATATCGCCGACGTTGACCGAGAAATCCCGATGCGTGCCCGGCGCGACCGAGCCGTCACGGCCGGTGAGCTGCGAAGATGGCTGGTTCTCATTGTTCGCGCAGCCGGCTGCAAGAGCGCCCGCCAGCACGATAGCGAGCACAC
>DASRYA010000037.1:0-19948 GCA_035687305.1 Hyphomicrobium sp.
GTCCAGCAGGTGATATCCTCGGGACTTTCGGTCCTTGGCGTCGAGGCCCCGGATTCTATGCGCTAGACTCCGATTCGACGCAGAGGCTCAGCAAGCCGCTTCGAGGGGATCACAAGGATGTCTCGCTCCCAAGGTGCCGCAAACAGTGGTTGGCCGGCTCAGCGCCACCCGGCGGGCGAGCCGGATTCCCGCAGTGGCGGAAGACCCGCTCAGCGCCCGCAGACCCAGCCGCCGCAGCAATATGCTGTGCCCGGTCAGCCGGCGCCCGGCTATCCGCATCAGCAGGGATACGCCGAACAGCAGGCTCCCGCCGCCTCCGGTTACGGGAACCAGCAGGGCTACCATTATCCGCAGGGTCAGCAGGCTCCTTCGCAGCCGCAATATGCACCCCCCGTGCAGCCCGCGGCCGCTCCCCAGCACCCGCAGTATGGCCGTCCGTCGCCGGCCGCGCCGCAGGCACCTGCCTCTCAGCAGCAGCGTCCAGCGGTCAATCGGCAGGGATTGAGCAGCCTCGACAGCGCGCGCAACGCGCAGCCGACACACGACTTTGAAAATTTCCCGCGCACGCAGCCGCCGCAATATGCACCGCCGCAGCAGGCCGCACCGCGGACGGCTCCGCCCGTGCGCCAGCAGCAGCCTGCACAACAGCCCGCGGCACCTCAGCGCCAGGCCTACGGCACCCCCGCAGCCGACAATCCGATCTTCCCGGCGGCCGGGTATCGCCAGCCGCAGGCTGCGCCACAGCAGCCTGGACCGCAGTTCGATACGCGTGAGCCCCATGCGCCGAGCTACGACCAGTGGCCGCCGGCACAGCCCGTCCATGACCACTACGGCCATGACCTGGACAACGGCTACGCCGCCCACGAGCCGACGTTCTCCGCCCCCGGCAACCAGGGGTACGCCGATCCGCTGGAGCAGGCGGACTGGGCCATGCCCGCCGCCGGCTATGCCGATCCGGCGCTCGATGAGCAGGGCTACGGCCACTACGATCAGCAGCATGCGGGCGCGCTCGAGCCGACCTACAACCAGGACGAGGCCGGCGCCTACGAAATGGAAGAGCCGCGCCGCGTGAGCTGGACGATGCGCATCGCGGGCGCCGTCGTGCTCGCCATCGGTCTCGGCTATGGCCTGGCGCAGGCATACAAGGCCGTGCTCGGCTCGCCCGTCGACACGGCGCCCCCGGTCATCGCCAGCGACAGCTCGCCGGCGAAGGAGCGCCCGACGGATCCGGGCGGCCGCCAGTTCTCGCACACGGACAGCAAGGTTCTCGGCCGTCTCGGTGAGAACGACAGCTCCGGCCATCACGCCGATTCCGGCCTTTACGAGTCCGATTCCGCCTCCGACAACGGCACCAAGAAGGTGACGACGCTGGTCGTCGGGCGCGACGGCTCCATCGCGCCGCCGCACGCCGAGCCGGTCAGCGGCGCCTCGGAGCCGACGGTTTCCGTTCCCGGCCTGATGGTCGTTGACGCATTCGGATCGGGCTCCGGCGGCCCGCCCCCGCAGCGGCGCATGCCTGATCCGGAGCCGGTGGTGGTCAACACGCCGCCGCGCCCGACTGTGAACGTCAAGTCGACGAAGGTCATTCCCGCGACGACGGCGAGCATCGACCAGGAAGCACCGCCGGCAGCGCCCCGCAAGCAGCCGCAGCAAAAGGTCACCGCCGCTCCGCCGGTAGGCAATGAGGGGGCGACGAGCGCCTCGGGCGCCAACGGCTACGTCGTGGTGCTCGGCTCGGTGCCCGCCTCCGGCACCAGCCGCCTCGATGCCCTGCGCAAATTCGCGGATATGCAGCAGCAGTACGGTGCCGTTCTGGCGAACAAGACGCCGGACGTGCGCGAGACGGTGCTGGCGGGGAAGGGCCCCTACCATCGCTTGCTCGTCGGCCCGCCGGGCTCCCGTTCCCAGGCCAACGAGCTATGCATTCAGCTCAAGGCGTCCGGCTATAAGGACTGCTGGGTTACCGCTTACTAAGCAGCCCGCACGCTGGAGGGTCGACCGGAGCGGCACGCGGTGCTACTCGGGCTCAACTGAAACTGCTTCGGTCAGCTGATGCGATCCGCTCTCATCGTCGGCGCTGCGGGCACCGAGTTGTCGTGCGCCGAGGCTGCGTTTTTGCGCTCCGCGCAGCCGGCCGGCTTCATCCTGTTCGCCCGCAACCTCGCCGATCACGCGCAGATCCGCGCGCTCGTCTCCGACGTGCGTGAAGCTATCGGCGCCGACGATCTCCTCGTGCTGATCGATCAGGAAGGCGGGCGCGTGCAGCGTCTTCGCCCACCCCTCGGGCGCGCGCTGCCCCCGGCGGCAGCTTACGGCGGTCTTTACGGGGAGGATCGCGAGGCCGCACTGAGCAGCGCCTTCCTGGCCGCGCGGCTGCTCGCCGCCGACCTCAGGGATCTCGGCATCAACACCGACTGCGCGCCGGTTCTCGATGTGCCGGTGGAGGGCTCCCACGACATCATCGGCGACCGCGCGTATGGGCGCACCGTTGCCCAGGTGGTGGCGTTGGCGGAGGCGGTTGCGGAAGGCTTCATGGCCGGAGGCGTGCTGCCTGTCATCAAGCACATCCCCGGCCACGGACGGGCCACGGCAGACAGCCACCTCGCGCTGCCGGTGGTCGACGCGCCGCGCGGAGACCTGGAAGCGAGTGACTTTGCGCCCTTTCGCGCCCTGAACCGGCTGCCCGCCGCGATGAGCGCCCATGTGGTGTTCTCCGCCATCGATCCCTCCGCGCCCGCCAGCACATCGCCGGCCGTGATCCGGGAGATCATTCGCGGCGACATCGGCTTCGACGGCCTGCTGATGAGCGATGACCTTTCCATGCACGCGCTTTCCGGCCCCATGCGCGAGCGCGCAGCGGCGGTGATGGCGGCGGGGTCCGACCTCGCCCTTCACTGTAATGGCAACCTTGAGGAAATGGTCGATGCGGCCGCGGGCGCCGGGCCGCTCGTGGGGCGCGCGCGGGAGCGCTTTGACGCAGCCGTCCGGGTAACGCGATCGGTTCAGCCCTTTGATTCCGGTGCGGCCGAGGCGCAACTGGCCAAGGTCCTTGCGTTTGCAGCCCGCGGTGCTGAATCAGTCTAAACTCGACCCTATATGTTGCGGAATTCAATGGAGCGGGCGCTATGCTCCGCTCCCGGAATAGCAGTCGAGAGATATGGACGCGGAGCCGCAGGAAACCGGCGAGACGGAAACGGCGTGGGACGAGCCCACCGTCGAGGCGCGCCTCGACGGTGACGAGGCGCTCATCGTCGACGTCGCGGGCTATGAGGGTCCGCTCGATCTGCTGCTGGCGCTCGCCCGCACGCAAAAGGTCGATCTCTCGAAGATCTCGGTGCTTGCCCTTGCCGATCAGTACCTCGGATTCATCGGCGAGGCAGAGAGGCTGCGGCTGGAACTGGCCGCCGATTACCTCGTCATGGCGGCGTGGCTGACCTACCTCAAATCGCGGCTGCTGCTGCCACGCGAAAAGGAGCAGGGCGATGAGACGAGCGCGGAGGAGCTGGCGCGGCGGCTCTCGTTCCGCCTGATGCGGCTCGAAGCCATGCGCGAGGTGGGTGCGCAGCTCATGACGCGCATGCGTCTTGGAAAGGACGTATTCGGCCGCGGTATGCCGGAAGGCATGCGAACCATCCGCCAGACCGAGTTCACCGCCAAGATCTACGACCTGCTGCACGCCTACGCCGATCAGCGCCGCCGCACGATCAAGGTGGGGCACGTGGTGAAAGTCCGCCCCGTCTGGTCGATCAAGGATGCGCGCGTGCGCCTTGAACGGATGCTCGGCGAGGCGCCGTCGCCTTCCGAATGGCTCGCGTTCGAGCGCTGCATGGTGGAGCTCGCGAAGAGCCACGAGAACGGCAAAACGGTGATGGCGAGTTCCTTTGGCGCGACGCTCGAGATGGCGCGCGAAGGCCATATCGAGCTGCGCCAGGAGGGCCCGTTCGCGCCCATCTATATGCGCTCACGCCGTGCAGGCGGTGCGGCGAACGACGGCGAATGGCAGCTCGTCGGATAATCGGTGCAATAGCGTGTGCGTTTCGGACATCCAATGACGAAAGAAAAGCGCATGGAGCCGCCACGTCTGACCCTGGTGCCGTCGAGCCAGGAAAGCAATGACGCTGTTCGCGACGGCGTCCACGAAGACGCCGGCGAAGAGACCGGTCACGCGGGTACGCTGCCGCGCAATGTCGCTGCGCTACCGTTCGCCGATCATCGCGCCAAGCTGCGCATCCTCGAGGCCGTGCTGTTCGCCGCCTCCGAGCCGCTCGATGTCGCGCATCTTGGCACGCACTTTCCCGAGGGCGAGGACATTGATGCGCTTATCGAGGAGCTGCGCGCGTTCTACGCCGGTCGCGGGGTCAATCTCGTAAAGGTCGCCGGCAAGTGGGCATTCCGCACGGCCGAGGATCTATCCTACCTGCTGGAGCGATATGCGACGCAGGAACGGCGTCTCTCCAAGGCGGCGCTCGAGACGCTGTCGATCATCGCCTACCATCAGCCGGTGACACGCGCGGAAATCGAGGATATCCGCGGCGTGACGACCTCGGCCGGCACCATCGACATCCTGTTGGAGACCGGCTGGGTACGCCTGCGCGGCCGCCGCCGTGCGCCCGGCCGTCCTGTGACCTATGGGACCACGGACTCTTTCCTCAGTCATTTCGGCCTCGAGAGCATTAAGGACCTGCCCGGGCTTGCGGAGCTGCGTGCCTCGGGCCTGCTCGACGGCAACCTGCCGCCCGATTTCGCGGTTCCCGAGCCGACGGACGTTGCCGCCCTGATGCCGGACGAGCTGCCGCTCGATGCGATCGACGCCGAGGATGAAGAAGAGGCGGACGGAGACGAGCCCGACGGCGATGATGCCGCCGATGCCGCCGCCGCCGCTGACTTGCCGGAGGGCGAGGAGCCCGATAAGCCGTGAGCAGACCCGCCGCGTAACCAGGTGCTTTTCCGTTGTCGCAACTGACGTCAGCTCCACCCGCCGCGTCCGCCGCTGCAATCGACACCGTAAACGGCCATGACGGAAAGAGCCGCGCTGCCGCGACGTTTGCCGCGCGCCTTACCTTCGAGAGCGTCGAGCGTGTCTACGGCACGACCCACGCGCTTGCGGGGGTCGACCTCGACATCGAGCCCGGCGAGATCGTATGCCTGCTTGGGCCCTCGGGCTGCGGAAAGACGACGCTGTTGCGCATCGCCGCGGGCATCGAGCGCCCGTCAGCGGGCCGCGTGCTCATTAACGGACACGAGGTTGCCGGGCCGTCACGGTTTGTTGTGCCCGAAGGGCGTAACGTCGGCCTGATGTTCCAGGATTTTGCGCTTTTTCCGCATCTTACGATCCTCGGCAACGTCGCCTTCGGTCTCAAAGGTCTGCCCAGGGCCGAGGCCAAGCGCGAGGCCATCGCAGCGTTGAAGAGGGTCGGGCTCGCGCACGTTGCCGACCAGTACCCGCACATCCTTTCCGGCGGCCAGCAGCAGCGTGTGGCGCTCGCCCGGGCGCTCGTGCCGCGCCCCGCCGTGATGCTGATGGACGAGCCGTTCTCCGGTCTCGACGTGCAGCTGCGCGAAGCCATGCAGGAGGAGACGCTGTCGCTCCTGCGCGAGACGCGGGCAACGTCCGTGATCGTCACGCACAATCCGGAAGAGGCCATGCGCATTGGCGACCGCATCGTCGTGATGCGGGCGGGCCGTCTCATACAGGCGGGAAGCGCGGAAGACCTTTACCATCGTCCCGCGGACCTTTTCGTCGCGCGCCTCTTCTCGGAGATCAACGAGATCGGCTACCGGGTCGGTCCGGAGGGCATCGATACGCCCGCGGGCAGGCTTTTCGCGCCGGCGCTCGGCGCCGGCTCACGAGCCACCGTTTGCATCCGTGAGCGGGGGGTTCGGCTTGCCAGGGACGGAGAGGGGCTGCCGGGCCGCGTGCTCGACGTGAAGTTCCTCGGCGATGTCGCGCGCCTCGAAGTTGGCATCGAGGGTTTCGAGCAGCCGCTGAAGGTGCGCGTACGGGAAAATGCGGGTTTCGAGCGCGGCCAGGATGTGCGCGCTCTCATCGACCTCGCGGGGGTGCTGGTATTTCCGGCGGAAAGCCAAAAGTAAAGTATTTGTAATGCTTAGCGTCAGGAAGTTGGACCCGGGCGGCCTTGCGGCACTTTGGGCTTTCTGCGATAGAGGTTGCCAAATAGCAACGTCGCGTTGCGACCTTCGCAGCGTGAAGTCAGGGAGCGGACGACGATGGGCCTCAGTGGCTGGCATTTGCTCATCCTCGCACTTGTCGCTGTGCTCGTGTTCGGCGGCAGCGGGCGCATTTCGTCGATCATGGGCGACATGGCCAAGGGCATTAAGAGCTTCAAGAAGGGCCTGTCCGACGACGGCGACGACGAGCAGCAGGCCGAGGCGCGCCCGGCCGATCCGCGCGTCATCGATCAGCGCCCGCTGAAGTCCACCGAGCGCAACACCACCAAGACCGGCTGAGCGGGCCGTACGATGATGCCGCGGCGCCGGCATACCGCCGCGCCGTGAGCGCGTCGGCAATCGGAACGACGCATGTTCGACATCACCTCCAGCAAGCTTCTGATCCTCGCCGTCGTGGCGCTGATAGTTGTTGGTCCGAAAGACCTGCCGATCCTCCTGCGCACCGTGGGCAAATACCTCGGCTTCGTGCGCCGGCAGGCGGCCGAGTTTCGCCAGCATTTCGACGAGGCCCTGAAGGAAGCCGAACTCGACCAGTTGAAGAACGAGTTCGACAATGTTTCCCGCGAGGTGCGCGAAACGGTGTCGGCGGGGTCCCGCGCCATCGATACGCAGATCGAGGCCGCGGCTGCGGAGGCGAGAGCAAAGTCCGGCACGGCGACGCCGGCACTGACGGGCAATCCTGTTGCCGCACCGGAGGGCGAGACCGTCGGCGCTCCCGATAGTATTCCCGATCACAGTGGCGGGCCGGACAGGGGGGCCGCATGACCAACGGCATTCCCGCACAGCAGCCGCAGCGCTCCGGCCAGGAGGAGATCGACGCCTCCAAGGCGCCGCTGATGGATCACCTCGTCGAGCTGCGCCAGCGGCTGATCTATTCGATGATCGGCCTCGGCATCGCGTTCGTCATCTGCTTCGCCTTCGCCAAACAGATCTACAACGTGCTGGTGCTGCCCTATCAGTGGGCGCACGGAGGCACCGAGCCGATCGAGATGATCTATACGGCGCCGCAGGAGTTCCTGTTCACGCAGATGAAGCTCGCGCTGTTCGGCGCGGCCTGCATCTCGTTCCCCATCGTCGCCAACCAGGTCTATAAGTTCGTCGCGCCCGGCCTCTATAAGAACGAGCGCCGCGCGTTTCTGCCGTATCTCATCGCAACGCCGCTGCTGTTCCTGCTCGGCGCGCTGATCGTCTACTTCCTCGTCATGCCGATGGCGATGCGCTTCTTCCTGTCGATGCAGCAGACCGGCGGCCCGGTGGAGATTCATCTGCAGGCGCGCGTCTCGGAATACCTGGCGCTCATCATGACCCTCATCATCGGGTTCGGGATCTGCTTCCAGCTCCCCGTGGTGCTGACGCTGCTGGCGCGGGCCGGGATCGTCACGGCTGAAGCCCTCAAGAAGGGGCGCCGCTATGCGATCCTCGGCATCACGGCGGTGGCGGCGGTGCTGTCTCCGCCCGATCCGTTCAGCATGGTCGCGATGATGCTGCCGACGGTTGCGCTTTACGAGCTGTCGATCTGGGCGGTGGAGAGGGTATCTCGCCAGCAGGCCGCCAAGCAGGCATCCGGCCCGGTTTGATCGCGTCTGGACCATCCTCCGCGCGCCCACTATACCGTCCAACGAATCGCCGACCATCGTCGACGAAGAGTGCACGTCGTGCCGGCGCAGGCCGGCATCCATGCCAAGTCGCCACACCCGCTTTTCGAGGTGTCGTGGATCCCAGTCTCCGCCGGGATGACGTGAAGACGGCGTGACCACAGCAATTCGAGGCTCGACGTGTTCGACATCAAGTGGATCAGAGAAAATCCGGAAGCGTTTGACGCTGGCTTGAAGAAGCGTGGGCTCTCTCCGCAGTCCGCCGATCTGATCGCTCTCGATGAGGCGCGGCGCGCGCACGTGACGAAGCTGCAGGAAGCGCAGGCGCGCCGCAACGCTGCTTCAAAGGAGATCGGCAAGTCGAAGGCCGCCAAGGACGAGGCCACGGCGGAAGCGCTCATGGCCGAGGTGGCGGCGCTCAAGGATCAGCTCGCGGCCGGCGAAGGCGAGGAGCGCGCGCTCGACGCCAAGCTGCGCGATGCGCTGTCGGTCATTCCCAATCTGCCGCTCGATGAGGTTCCGCTCGGCAAGGACGAGAAAGACAACGTCGAGGTGCGCAAGGTCGGCACGCCGACCAAGTTCGACTTCGCGCCCAAGCAGCACTTCGAGCTTGGCGAGGCGCTTGGCCTCATGGACTTTGCCACCGCGGCAAAAATTTCCGGCGCGCGTTTCGTGGTGCTGAAGGGTGCGCTGGCGCGGCTGGAACGAGCGCTGGGCGCATTCATGCTCGACCTGCACACGGGCGAGTTTGGCTACACCGAGAACATCGTGCCGCTCCTGGTCCGTGACGATGCCGCCTACGGCACGGGCAACCTGCCGAAGTTTGCCGAGGACCTGTTCCGGACGGAGAACGGCTTCTGGCTGATCCCCACCGCGGAAGTTTCGCTGACCAACTTCGTGCGTGAGGGAATCCTCGACGAAGAAAAACTGCCGATGCGGCTCACCGCGCATACGCCATGCTTCCGCTCGGAGGCAGGCGCTGCGGGGCGCGATACGCGCGGCATGATCCGCCAGCATCAGTTCTCGAAGGTGGAGCTCGTTTCTATCACGACGCCGGAGGAGAGCCTCGCGGAGCACGAGCGCATGACCGCCTGCGCCGAGGAAGTGCTGAAACGTCTCGGGCTTCCATTCCGCACGATCCTGCTGTGCACAGGCGATATGGGCTTTGCCTCGCGCAAGACCTACGACATCGAAGTGTGGCTGCCGGGCGAGAACACCTATCGTGAGATTTCCTCGTGCTCGGTATGCGGTGACTTCCAGGCGCGGCGGATGAATGCGCGCTATCGCCCGAAGGGCGCGAAGGACACGCGCTTCGTGCACACGCTCAACGGTTCGGGCCTTGCCGTCGGGCGTACGCTCATTGCCGTCATGGAGAACTACCAGCAGGCGGACGGCTCGATCGTCATCCCCGAGGTGCTGCGTCCGTACATGGGCGGCCTCGAGCGCATCGAGAAGGTAGCCTGACGTGCGCATCCTCGTTACCAACGATGATGGCTATCTGGCCGAGGGGCTCGATGTGCTGCGGCGCATCGCCGAGCAGGTCTCGTCCGACGTGTGGGTCGTGGCGCCCGAAAAGAACCAGTCGGGCGCCTCGCATTCGATGACCTTGCACGAGCCGCTGCGCGTTCGCCAAACCGGCGAGCGCACGTTCGTACTTCGCGGCACGCCGACCGACTGCGTATTGATGGCGGTGCGCCATTTCCTCATCGATCATCCGCCGGATCTCGTGCTGTCGGGCGTCAATCACGGCTCGAACCTTGCCGAGGACGTGACCTATTCGGGCACGATCGCCGCGGCGAGCGAGGGGGCCATTCTCGGCATCCGCTCCATCGCCATGAGCCAGGTGGGTGGCTCGCTGGAGGAAGGAAAGATCCACTGGGAAACCCCGCTCACGCACGGACCGGGGCTCATCGCGCGCCTCTTGGAAACCGAAGCGCAGCCGGGCGTGGTGACCAACGTGAATTATCCCGCGTGCCCGCCCGAGGCCGTCACCGGCATCGAGGTGACGCGGCAGGGCCGGCGTGACCAGGCTTCGCTGCAGATCGACCAGCGCAGCGATCCGTGGGGGATGCCGTATTACTGGTTCAACTTCCAGCGGCCGCCGTCGACGCTTGTCCCGGGGACCGACCTTGCCGCCGTCGACGCGCGGCGCATCTCGGTGACGCCGCTGAGCCTCAACCTCACCCATGATGCAACGTGCCGCTCGCTGCAGCGCGCGTTCGACGTAAAGACCGATCGGCGGCGCGCAAGCGGCGGCGATCTCTAGAGCCGTTCCGGTTTGGGTGGAAACGCAGAACGGCTCTAGCTGATTGTTTGGTCGTGCTTCTCATCGAAAACCCGGTTCCCACTTTTCCGGAAAGCACTCCAGCGTGCGTTGCGATCCGCTGGACGCTCTAGTCGTTGATTGGTCGCATATTCTGACGACGAGCCGGCATCGACATTCTCGAAACGCTTTGAGCGATGCAAGCGCTTGCCACTACTCCCCGCACGGCTTCGCGGTCTTGTCCGTGAGCATGCGCAGGTGAGCAAATGCCATCGCGCCGCCGCGATGTCGTCGCCGCGACGTCGTTAACAAAGCACAATGGCTGCGTAACTTTTCTCACAAGGCAGGGATGCCGGGGCGCCGATTTTTCGCTCCGGTTCGCCCGCCGAAATTGCGGTTTTAGAAGGCGCATGCTGCCGCCGTTAAGCGTCCATTAACCTCTTAAGGATTAATGGAAGGTTGGCAGTAAAGGTGCGTATCATGATGCGTTTTATGCGTTTTAGATCTCGCGGAGCCATAGCCCTTCAGCCAGCGGGCCGCGCCGCAGCAGTGTTACTGGCGGCTCTCGCCGGCGGCTGCAGCGCATCGGTTTCGGGATTTGATTTCCCAAGCTTCAGCCTTAACGACGACCCGCCTCGCCAGACGGCCTCGGCGTCCAGCCGTAGCAACCCGAGCTACCTCGGCAACGACGGCTATGGCAGCGGCGGTTACAGCGCACCGCGGACCTATCGCGAGAGCAGCGTCACCACGCAGAACCTTCCCGACGCCTCGCCGTCCTCGGGCGCCTATTCCGGCGGCCGCTACGGCGACAACTATGCGGCCGCGACACCGCGCTCCGATACGAACAATTACGGCCGCTCCGCCTCGAATAGCGACCGCGGCGGCTCCACGAACAGCTACGGCCGTTCGCCGGGCCATAATTCCTATACCGACAGCGGCCGCTACGGCACCGTTGCGCCGGCCTCTACCGCTTCCACCAATCGCTATGATCCGCAGCCGACCCCGTCTCTCGCGAGCCCGGGCGATACGATCGAAGTGCAGTCCGGCGATACGCTGTATGGTCTTTCGCGCCGCTACAACGTTTCCGTCGCCGAGCTGATGCAGATCAACAACCTGACGAGCACGAACTTGGCGCTCGGCCAGCGTCTTTACCTGCCGCAGGGCGTCGCTTCGAACCGTTACGGAGCCCAGCCGCCGACGCAGACCGCAAGCATTCAACCTCCGGCCCCGCCGCCGGCCGACTATGGCAGCCGTTCCTCCGGCACCTACACGGTGCAGCCCGGCGATTCCCTTTACGGGATCTCGCGCAACTTTGGCGTGCCCGTCGCTGAGTTGCAGCGCGCCAACGGCATCACCGATGCGCGCGGCGTGAAAGCTGGCACGGTGTTGCGTGTTCCGAATGGATCAGGCGGATCTTCGCACGGCGCCATGCAGCAGGTGGTGGTGACGCCGCCGGCGCAGCAGCCCCAGCAGTATTCGACGCCGTCCTATTCGTCGCCGCAGCAGCCTGCACCGCAGCAGGCGGTTGCGCAGTCGAACGGTGCGTCCAGCCAGCCGACAATCATCAACGGCAATGGCAACGGTGGTGGCACGCAGTACACGCAGGTGGCGACCCGGAACACCAATAGCGTTGCTGTCGGTGCGCCACAGTCGCCACGCCAGTCGTCCGGTTCCGACAAGCTCCGCTGGCCGGTCAGCGGCCGCATCATCACTGGCTTTGGCCAGCGCGCCGACGGCACGCACAACGACGGCATCAATCTGTCCGTGCCGCTCGGCACGTCGGTGCACGCCGCAGAGAGCGGCACCGTGGCCTACGCGGGTGCCGAGCTGAAGGGCTATGGTAACCTCGTCCTGCTGCGCCATGACAACGGCTGGGTAACGGCTTACGCGCACAACGACCAGTTGATGGTGAAGCGCGGTGACAAGGTGCAGCGCGGCCAGGTGATCGCCACCGCCGGGCGTACGGGTTCCGTCGATCAGCCGCAAGTGCACTTCGAGCTGCGCCAAGGTTCGAAGCCCGTCGACCCGGTGCCGTTCCTGGAACGTCTGTGATTAACGTCTCGCTCTGACAAAACCAAAGGTGTCGGGCCGAACAGGTCTGGCACCTTTGCTGTATCTGCGGGCGGTGGAGCTGGCCGCAACGACGTGCTTCGCGGCATATTTCCGCTTCGGGAGAGCACGCATCAATCCTTGCCGAAGAGCTTGCGGAGTTCTTCCTTCGCATTCTCCAGCACGCGTTTGCGCTTCTGCGAAAGCTGGCTCCCGGCACGATTGATGTAAAATGTCAGCATCGACATCGCGGAGCGGTAGGGCTCGGACTTGCGGCGATGGCTCTGTTCCGCCGAGCGTTTCAGGGATGCGGCGATCTTCTTGGGGTCGTCCAGTTTGAAGACGTCGTGCTCGAGGGTCAGCGCGTCGCTGTGTTCGGTGACGTCCTGCGACCACTTCCGCGGCGTGGTTTTGCGTGCGCTGGAAGTAGCTTTCTTCGCGGTGCGGCGCGCCGTCGACGGCTTGCGTTTCGCGGCTGTCCGCGTTTTCGCCTTGGGTTTGGTTGCGGCCATGGCGACCTCCATGTTCGGCCTGCGCACTAAAGTGCGCCAAGCCAAAACGCGGCGGCGAGGCCTATGGTTCGCCTAGTCGTGAATGCGCTGCATGAGCGCGATCGCCGCGTGGGGCGCGCGCACTTTTCCTTCGCGGATGAAGTAGGCGAACACATCGCGCGGTTTCTTGGCCGGACGGTGCTTGGGATCGATGGGCGGCAGATCCTCGGGCGCGCCGCCTGCAGCCCAGGTTTCGAAGCGCTTGGCCCAGGCATCCAGCGCATTTGGGGCGTAGCCTGCCTTTTCCGTATCCTTGCCCTTCTGCAGCCGCGCGTAGATGAACTCGCCGGTGATGTCGGGGATCGCCGGATAGGTGGCGTGCTCGGCGAAGACGATCGGCACGTTGCGGTCGCGCGCCAGCTTGATGAACTCCGGCACGCAGAAGCTCTCGTGGCGCACCTCGACGACGTGGCGCAATTTGCGCCCGTCTACCTTTTCGGGCAGCAGTTCCAGGAAAGCGCCGAAGTCTGCTGCATCGAACTTTTTCGTCGCCGCAAACTGCCAGAGCAGCGGTCCGAGCTTGTCGCCCAGCTCCAGGGGCCCTGAATCGATGAAGCGCTGGATGCTGTCGCCCGCTTCGGCCAGCTCACGGCGATTGACGGCATAGCGCGGACCTTTGAGCGAGAAGATGAAGCCTTCGGGCGCCTCGCTGGCCCATTTTGCAAATGTCTTGGGCGTCTGTGTGCGGTAGAACGTGCCGTTGACCTCGATGGTCGGCACGTGCGCGGCGGCGTAGCGCAATTCCTGCGCATGCGGGAGCTTTTCCGGATAGAAAGTGCCGCGCCAGGGCTCGAACGTCCAACCGCCCATGCCCGCGCGGATTTTTCCATGCTTGGCCATCTCAACCCCATGCAGAAGCGAGCCGCGACGGTGGCGCCGCCGTGTTCGGCGGTCAAGCGGGTTATTCCATGCAAGGCGCAGCGGAGATAGGTGCATTTCTAACCTAATGCGGTTGCACCCTACAACCGGCCGACAACGGCGCATACGGAATGATGTGCATGCACAGGTGCGTAAAGCGCCCTCACAAAGAGGAGTGGGGCCATGACCCTTCAACCGACATATCGCGAGCATCTTCAGCAGAGGAGCCCCGTTTCGCGGAAGCCCGGCGGCAATGACGTGCCCGTGGTCGATTCCGCAAAGCTGGAGCGCGTAAAGGTCAGCAGTGTCGACGATCCGACGATCGACTGGCGCGCCTCGTTTGCGAGCTGCGGCGGCAACCACGCGGTGCAGTCGTCCACCATCGTCTACGAGATTGCCCCCGGCGGCCATCTCGGATGGCATACCGATGCCACGGAGGAGACGCAGTACATTGTCGCCGGTAAAGGCGAGCTGCAAATGGACGATGGCTCATATCCCGTCGGCCCAGGAAGTGTATTCGTGCTACCAACGAACGTGCGGCACGATCTTGTAAACACCGGCAATGAGCCGCTGCGGGCGGTCGCGTTCTTTTCCGCGGGGATGTTCACGCAGAATTTCGACAGTGTGATGCTGCCGCCGAAGTCACACATTCTCGGCACGCCGAACCGCAACGGCTAGCTAGCGCTGCAGCATCGCCTGCAGCTCGAGGGCATCGGGAATAGCCGCGCCGGCGGCGGTGTTGTCGAAAATGCACCACGCCGGAATGCCGGCAGCAGCTGCCTTGCGCAGCTTTTGCGCAATCTCTTCGAGGCGTTCGGTGCCGTAGGCCGAGTAATACATGCGCGGACTGCCGTGCATGCGGAAATAGACGAGGCTATCGGCGCCGCCGGGCACGCCAGCCGCTGGGACGACGGCGGGATCGGCCGCCACGCGGGCGATGTCGAAGGTGCGGAGCAGGTTCCCGCCGCCCGCCGTAAACCAGCTCCGGTGACGCGGCTCGCACACCGCACGCCCCGGGAAGCGGCTGCGCAGCAGCGCGAAGAACGTCTCTGCTTCGGGCACAGACAGCGCTAGGCTGGGAGGCAATTGCAGCAGGAGT
The DNA here is from genome assembly GCA_035687305.1 of Hyphomicrobium sp. Lineage (GTDB taxonomy): Bacteria > Pseudomonadota > Alphaproteobacteria > Rhizobiales > Hyphomicrobiaceae > Hyphomicrobium_A. Next base: position 14,605 of record DASRYA010000037.1, read on the forward strand.
GGGCCTAGCCTGCCTCCAAGCCCTGCGATCTCATCGAGAAATGCGTGCAATGCAGCTTCGCTTTCGCGCAGCCGGGACGTGTGGGTGATGGCCTTCGGCACCTTCACCGCAAATGCGAAGCCTGGCGGGACCGCTTCTGCCCAGCGGGCGTAGGTGCTGTGCCGATGTGGCCGGTAGAAAGACGAGTTGATCTCGACGGCGTTGAAGCGTTTTGCGTACCGGGCAAGGTGGGTGCCGGGCGGTGGGAACGTCTCGGCGTTTTCCTTGCGCAATGCCCAGCCGGCGCAACCGATGTGGATCGCTGCGCGCTTCATGACGCCGTGGCATCGGCCGGGGCCAGCAAAAGGAAATTCAGCCCCGTCAACACCGCGACGAGAACGATGGCGCGTGCGAGCCGGCGATGAAACTCCTGCCCGCCGAGATATTCGCCGAACAGATAGGCAGCGGTGACGATGCCGACGAACGACCACTGGCTGACGGAGTCCGACGATACGGGGCCATGGCCTTCTGTATCGGAATGCCCGATGAGGAATGCAAAGCAGATGGCGCCGAGGGAGATGAGGCTCCACCAGGGCTGGCTCTCACCATTCCAAAAGTTGCGATCGCGCAGGTTTGGCACGGGCTGCCCGGCAACCCGTGCCGCAAAGCGGCCGCCGATGGCGATCATCACCATGAACCACGCGACGGCGACGGCCGCGGCGAGGCCCGGATCGACGGCGAGGCCGATGAGATCCAGAAGCGGCTGCCACATGCCCACGGTGATGGCGCGCCAGTATTCGATGACGTAGCCCAGAGGCGGCGCGACGGTCATCGTAGATGAGAGCTCGGAGAAGACCGTGAGTGCTGCGCCGAGCATGCCAGCAAGCGCAACCGCTTCTGCTTTCAGCAGGCTGAAGCGCGGAGACGGTACGCGCGGACTGGCGGGGACGTTTGCGGGCATCGGGCGCTCCGGACGTGCCGAAGAGAGGATAGGCGTGCGAAGGATAGCGGCCTACCCGCCGGTCGACCAGCAGCTCGATGGACCGCGAGCAACCCTGCAAGCCGCCTCGCGTGCCGATGCAAGATAAGCCGATCGCTAACGCGCCGTTACGGTTACGCATGCTAGGCCTGATGGGGGAGGACGTCATGATCGAGAATAGCGGCCCGGCCTCGGGTATCTTCGACATTGCCGAGATTGCGGCGACGCTTCCGGAAAGCGCGGCGACGCTGCTTGTCGACCGCTACCTGACGGACCGCCCGTCAGCGAGCGCGCGCGTATTCCGCGTCTATCGGCCGACCCCGCCCCATTACCATGCCCAGTGCGATGAGTTTCTCTACGTGTTCTCCGGCCGCGGCACGTTCTGGATCGGAGAGCCGTCAAGCGAAGCCGCGTTCGGCCCGGGTCAGCTCCTGCACTTCACGCGCAACACGGTTCACGCGCTGCCGACGATCATCGAGGAGCCGCTGGTATTCCTTTCCATCGACACGCCCCGGCGCGATCCCAAGGACGTCATCTTCGTCGATCCTAGCGACGGAACACCGGAGAGTTTCGTCCAGCGGACCGGCGGTCACTGAAGGGAGTTGGGCAACCCTTGGGATTATTGATCCGAACCTTGCAGCGCATCGCGATCTTTTCGATCGGTGCGCTCAGCATCTGGCTCATCGTTTTCGTCATTTTCGATTTCGCGGACCAGCGCATGCCGGTGGCGCTGGCGCTCGCGCTAACGTACGCGATCGGCGCATACGTTATCCTGCCCTATGCGGTGCGCATGGGGCTCAAGTTCTCGCAGCTTCGCCATGTTCCGAGTTTCACCGTCGCGGCGGATGGCTTGCCCGCCGATCCCGTCAACCTCGCGCTCTACGGCACCAGGGAGCAGCTGCGCGCCGCATTCGCCGCCATCGGTTGGGTGGAGGCAGAAAATCTCACGCTGGCAAGTTCCTGGCGCATGATAAAAGCGTTCGTATTCAACCGGCCGTATCCGACGGCGCCGTTCTCGACGCTCTTTCTGTTCGGCCGCGGCCAAGATATCGGCTTTCAAAAGGCCATCGACGATAGTCCGCGCCGGCGTCATCACGTGCGCTTCTGGGCGCGCAGTATCGGCCAGGCGCAGGATTTCGATCTCGCCAGCTTCTGGCTCAATACCGATATCCCGCCGGAAGGTGCGAGCGTGCCGTGGGTCGGGGCGGCGACGAAGGATACGGGCTTCGGGCTGACGAAACTCACGTTCCAGATCACGCATGCGACGGACGCGGATGCCAATGCCGAGCGCGACTACGTCATCAGCGTGCTGCGCGAAGCCGATACCATTGGACCCATCGCCTGGGAAAACACCGGTGACCGCATCGACGGCGAGCATATCAACCGCTACATCACTGACGGCGATGTCGCGATCGCCGCGCTGGGCAAGGATGCCAGGCTGCCGGGCGTCTGATGTCGGCTTTGGCGCGCCGTGGTCGCGTTAGCCCGAAACGGCTTTCACGTCCTTGAAAGTGATGTCGGGATTGCGCTCGGCCACCCAGTTCAGGCTGAACTCCGACGGTGCCATGTAGACGTAGTCGCCATCGGAATCGGTGGCGATGGCGCTGCGGTTGGCCTCGATGAATTTGTCGAGCTTGGCGCGATCGGGCGCCTCGATCCAGCGTACGACATCGCAGGGCGCCGTCTCGAAGCCGATGGGCAGGCCATATTCGTGCGTGAGGCGGTCACCGAGCACGTCGAGCTGCAGGGCGCCGATGACACCAACGATGGGCTGGGTGCCGTCGAGCGGGGAGAATAGCTGTACGACGCCTTCCTCGCCCATTTCCTTCAGCGCATCCTTCAGCTTCTTGGCGCGAATGGCATCCTCGAGACGGATGCGGCGCAGGATCTCGGGTGCGAAGGATGGGATGCCGAGGAACTGCACGTCCTCGCCTTCGGTCAGCGCGTCGCCGATGCGCAGCGTGCCCCGGTTCGGGATGCCGACGACGTCGCCCGCATAAGCTTCTTCCGCGAGCGAGCGGTCCTGCGCAAAGAAGAACTGCGGCGCCGTCAGCGCCATCGTCTTCTCGGTACGCACGTGCTTCACCTTCATGCCGCGCGTCAGGCGCCCGGAGCAGAGCCGCATGAACGCCATGCGGTCGCGGTGATTGGGATCCATGTTCGCCTGGATCTTGAAGACGACGCCGGTCATCGCGGGCTCGGTCGCCTCTATGGTGCGCGTGGCCGCCTGGCGGTCGAGCGGGGGCGGCGCATAGGCGATGAGCGCATCGAGGATGTCGCGTACGCCGAAATTGCGCAGCGCGCTGCCGAAGTAGATCGGCGTCAGCGTGCCTTCTCGGAAAGCCTTGAGATCGAAGGTTCCACAGGCATCGCGGACGAGTTCGATATCCTCGCGCCACTTGGCGAGATCGATTGGATCGAGCAGTGTTTCGAAGATCGGATCTTCCGGCCCCGAGACGTTCTCGCCTTCTGGATTTTCATCGACGCGGCGAATGCGCGGCTTCTGCAGATCGTAAGTGCCGCGGAACGTACGGCCCATGCCGATCGGCCAGACCATGGGCGCGGTGTCGAGCGCCAGCACCTGCTCGATCTCGTCGATCAGCTCCAGCGGCTCGCGGGATTCGCGGTCGAGCTTGTTGATGAAAGTGATGATCGGGATGTCGCGCAGCCGGCAAACCTCGAACAGCTTGCGCGTGCGGGATTCGATACCCTTCGCAGCGTCGATCACCATGATGGCGCTGTCGACGGCGGTGAGCGTACGATAGGTCTGGTCGGCGAAGTCTTCGTGACCGGGAGTGTCGAGCAGGTTGAAGATGGTGTCACGGTACTCGAACGTCATCACCGAGGTGACGACGGAGATGCCGCGGGCTTTCTCGATGGCCATCCAGTCCGAGCGCGTGTTGCGCCCGTCCTTCTTCGCCTTCACCTGGCCTGCGAGCTGGATGGCGCCGCCGAAGAGCAGCAGCTTCTCGGTGAGGGTCGTCTTACCGGCGTCCGGGTGAGCGATGATGGCGAAGGTGCGCCGCCGGCGTATTTCGCTGGCGAGCTTGCTGGCGGGACCGGCCTGCGCCGTCGCCTGGCCGGATGCGGCGGCGGCCGGCGCGGACTGTGATGGCGCAGTGTCGTCGGACATTCTGGTTGTGGCGCCTGAGCATGGGCGCACGCGGATGAGGCGGCGCGAAAGGGTTGCGAGGCAGCCCCTTACCACCCTTCACCAGCCCAGTCGATGCCTCCGCCGCGCCTGCGAAACCCCGCGCCATATGGGGGGCGGGCAGATTCCAACGACCTGAGCGTTTCAACTATCTTTCGCCGCGGCAGATAGCCGGGCGCCCTTCGAGCGCGGCTGTCCCCAGGACGCGAGACGCAGCGTCCGGTTTCGCTTCGCTTTTCAACGTAATGGCGCCATAAGGCGGGGACGTATCCGCCCTACGGGAGATTGCCTTTGATTCACTGGAAACAGATCGACGAGTACATCGAGCCCAACTGGGAGAAGGTCGACGCCGAGCGCAGCCCAGCGGTGCTGTTCTGGCGGGGCGCCAAGGGCGCCGTGTTCGGCCATATCCGTGACGGTGAGCTTTTCGACCACAAGTGGGTGTACATCTGCGACAGCAACAAGGTGACGCACTTCTCGATAGTCAACGGCCCCGAGAGCAACGTCGTCGAAATGTCCGCCTTCAGGCCAGACTAGCAGGGTCGCGGGCTAGGTACCTTTGCATTCGGCCAGCAGGGCAGCGCGCTTATCCTTGGCCTGCTTCACTTTTTCCTCGAAGGTATTCACGGCCTTGTCGTGCTCTTTCGTCGAGCCGCCCGCCTCGGACATCTCTTTCTTCATCTCTGCAACCGCGGCTTCCCGCTTGGAGATGGAAATATCGATCTGTTTCAGTGCGGTGGCCGTGCTCTGATCCTTGCAGTCATAGTCGGCGGCCATCGCCGGTCCGCAGGATGCCAGCGCGATTACCGCCGCGAGGATTGTCCGTTTCCGCATTTGCTTTTGACCTCTGTCCAAGGACGTGGAGGCTAACAGCTCGGCCCCCCGCTGTGGCCGGGAACAGGCGGCAATTTCGAGGGTGAAAGCAGCCCAGCCCCACGCCCCGCCGGGGCGGGGGCGACCAAAAGGCATCGCAGGACGTCGCAGAAGAATGCCAGGCGTGCCTGGCTAGAACTCGCAGATTGCGCGAGAGCCGCTCCGTGCCGTGACAGATCGGGACGGAGCGGCTTTAGCTTCGTGCGGCGGCCGTCTGCGTAGCGTCAATAAGGGGGGAAACGTCGGCGTCAATCTCCGCTGCCGGGGCCTTCCATGGCCGGCACTCTGCCGGTCATGTTGTCTGTCGCCGGGAGCTTGCCCTTATCGCCCATGCGCTTTGGCGGCCCCTTGGGGCCCGTGGC
>DASRYA010000038.1:0-18741 GCA_035687305.1 Hyphomicrobium sp.
GATTCGGGCCCGGAGCCCCGCATACTATGTACATCGGGTTGCAGAGGCACGACAGAAAAAACGGGCTGGACGCATTCGAGGCGTTTGCCCGCTGACCTTCAGGACACGCCCCGCTGCTGCCAGCGCGAGCAAGGGGTTCCGCCCGGCTGAACGAAGCCAATACCTCCTCCATTTGACGAAAACGTCTAAGCTGGACACACGGCCATCGTTTTCAGCCGCAGACACGGCTCGCTAAACAATAGCGAAGCGATACCGTCTAAGCGCAAACAGCGAGGATGAGCCATGACGCAATCCCGATCCAAGACCGTCAGCGAGATCGAAGCCGCCAATGCCCATTATGCAGGCGCGTTCGGTGACAAGGGTTCGCTCGCCATGCCGCCCGCACGGCGCTTCGCAATTCTCACCTGCATGGATGCGCGGCTCGATCCGGCGAAATATGCAGGGCTGTCGGAGGGCGATGCGCATGTCATCCGCAACGCGGGCGGCCGCGCCACCGACGACGCGATCCGCTCGCTGGTGATCTCGCACAAGCTGCTCGGCACGCTCGAATGGTTTGTCATCCACCACACCGACTGCGGCATGGAGCTTTTCACCGACGAGATCATGGGCGACCTCCTGGACGACAACCTCGAGACAGCGGAGTTCGACGGCACGACCTGGTCCAACCCGAAGCACGGCGGCGGCAACCCCGACGGCCGCTTCATCAAATGGCTCACGATCAAGGATCAGGCGAGGAGCGTCACCGAGGACGTGAAGCGCATTCGCGAGCATCCCCTCGTGCCGGGGAGCATTCCGATCTCAGGCTATATCTACGATGTGAAATCGGGCCGCCTCGTCGAGGTGCCGGAAGCGACGGCTGCGGGCGCTGCGCGATAACTCAGATCAGGCAGCGGGAACGTCGCGCCGCAAATGCAAATAACGCTTCGGGACAGGAGCACCGCCCGAAGCGTTTTTGTGTCTCTCAGCGTCCCTCTGATCCAACTAGAGCAGATTCTGATCACACGGCTTCATATCCGGCATCGGCGAAGTAGTTCCTGCAATCGTCTGGGGTGAGGCGCGGTAGGGCTTCGGCAATGGCGTTCCAGAGGTCGGGGACCGTTCGAGCGGCTGCTTTCTTCAGCAGGGCCTTGAGTTTCGAGAAGGCCATCTCGATCGGGTTCAGGTCGGGTGAGTAAGGTGGCAGGTAGCGCAGTTCGGCTCCAGCTGCCTCGACTGCCGCGCGAACCGCCGCCGGCTTGTGGGCCGGCAGGTTGTCGAGCACCACGACATCGCCGGGCCGCAGCGTCGGAACCAGTACCTGCTCGACGTAGGCTAGGAAAGCTTGACCATCCATAGGCCCATCGAGCGTCATCGGGGCCGTCATGCCGGCGAGCCTCAGCCCGCCAACGAAGGTCGTCGTCTTCCAGTGGCCGTGGGGGATTGCCGCGACGCAGCGGCTGCCGCGTTGCGAGCGCCCATAGAGCCGCGCCATCTTGGTGGAAGTTCCGGTTTCGTCGATGAAGACGAGACGGGCTGCGTCGAGATTAGGCTGCGCGGCGCTCCAGGCGAGCCTTTCGCTCACCACGTCCGAGCGTTCTTGCTCGCTGGCGTGCGCGGTTTTTTTTGAACGTCTGCCCGTGGCGATCAAGGAAGCGCCAGATCGTGCTCGGTGCAAAGTGCGCACCGTGCGCACGCTGCAGATGCTCGGCGATTTCAGCGAGCGTGATGTCGATCTTGGAGGCGATGAGCCCGAGAATCTCGGCGGCGTGGTTTTCGATCCGGTCAGAGCGCCTGTCCCCGCCTTGCCGGCGCGGCACCACGACGCCCGTGTCGCGCCAACGACGCACCCATTTGACCGCTGTCGAGGCGGCAACCCCGAACCGGTCGGCCGCGGCGCGGCAGCTCTGGCCAGCCGCAACGCAATCAACGAGGCGCACGCGCAGATCGTTGGAAAGAGGTTTTGTCATGCGGGCTGGCCTCCTTCACCAGCCCACATCTTGAATCAGTATTCGCCCATCTTGGGAATCCCCGCCGATTCCGTTAGATGGGAAAATGCTCTAGACCATTGTTTGGTCGTGCTTCTTATCGGAAAACCGGTTCCCACTTTTCCGGAAGCACTCACTCTTGGTCGTGCTTCTTATCGGAAAACCGGTGCCCACTTTTCCGGAAGCACTCTAGGCCGCTCGGCTTTCAAAGAATTGGGAAACGGCGCTACGCTTTTAGCCTGCTTCTCATCGGAAACCGGAGCCCGCTTTCCGGAAGCGCTCTCGTCGCGATCTGACGCGCTGCGTCCGGAAGCGCCGCACTGGATGACAGCGCACGCTTCCTACCGAACTTCGAAGGGACGTGAAGGGGCACGCTGCGATGGCGTGGCATGGGCATGGCGACCGCGCCAGCCTCCACGCACGTCACTGGGCACGCTCAGGCGTGGCCGACGTCACTGACGAGATGAGAGGGGTCTATGCCGATCTTGGCAAGGGCGCGGGCGTACTTCGCTTCGAGGTTCGGATCGAAGACGATGTCGGGATCGGCCGGACAGCTCAGCCAGCCGTTCGCCTGAATCTCACTTTCGAGCTGGCCGGGCGACCATCCCGCATAGCCGAGCGCGAGGATCGCCCGGTCGGGACCATTGCCCGCCGCGATGGCTTTAAGGATGTCGATCGTTGCCGTGAGACACACGCCATCCTCGATCGGCAGCGTCGAATCCTCGGCGAAGTAGTCGGCACTGTGCAGCACGAAACCGCGCCCCGTCTCGACCGGGCCACCGACATGGATCGACATGTGTCCGATCTCGCCCGTGATCGCGGCCTCATCGTTCTCGTTGATGATGCCGAGGCGCTCCAGCAGGTCGGGAAACGAAATGTGCGAAGCGCGCTGATTGATGATGAGGCCCATGGCGCCATCTTCGGAGTGTGCGCACATGTAGATGACGGACCGCGCAAAACGCGGATCCGACATTACCGGCATGGCAATGAGGAGCTGACCGTCGAGATAGCCATCGCCGGAGGCGCGGCGCGGACCGAGCTGGGTTATGTTCATATGCTAACACTAACGTGCCGACGGGCGGGGTGTGAAGCGGTCAATTGGCGAGTTGCAATATCGTTCCGCCCGCCCGCAGCAATGGTTTGTTAGGCAGTCGTGTTTTCATACGCCTGGCAAGGCGCTACAACGCTGGCGGCTCGCCACACCAACCTCATCCGAAGGGACTGCCGATGCGCCAAAGCCGGACTATGCTCACGGGCGCCCTTGCCCTTTTTGTCATGTGCACTGTGGCCGCGAGCGCCACCGCGGAGGTCACCTCCGACTGGGTTGCCGGGCACAGCTCGCGTGCGCGGCTGGTGGGTGGGGGCGGCATTCTCGGTGTCGAGCTCGAGCTGCCGCCGGGCTGGAAAACCTATTGGCGCTATCCGGGCGAAGCGGGCGGCGTCGCGCCGTCGTTCGATTGGTCGAAATCGCAGAATCTCGAGAGTGCGGAAGTCCTCTATCCTGCGCCGCACCGCCTGACAGACGCCGCCGGTGAAACGATCGGCTACAAAGGCAGCGTTACGTTCCCGGTGCGCCTGAAAGCGAAAGATCCGGCAAAGCCGATCGATGTTCACCTCGCGCTCGACTACGGCGTATGCAAAGAGATTTGCATCCCGGCACAGGCGGAATTGTCACTCACGCTGCCGCCGGATGCGGAGATTTCAGAGGACCTGATGGATGCGATTGCGCGCGTACCTACACGCCCGCAGGCGCGCCGCGAGACCGATCCGCTGATCAAGCGGGCAGCGGTCGAACTCGGTGGCGACAAGCCTCGCATCGTCATCGAGGCTGACGTCCCGGAAGGATCGGGCGCGGTGGATGCCTTCGTCGACGCCCCGGACGGCATTTACGTTCCGTTGCCGACGAAGGTTTCCGGCGATGGCAAAGGTCCCGTTACCTTCGAGGTCGATCTTTCGAAGGATGTCGACCTGGCGATGCTGAAGGGCAAGCAGCTCACGGCAACGGTCGTATCGGACAAGGGGCAATCGGAGGAAACATTCCCGTTCCAATGAACGGGGTCCGATGTCACGATTGTGCGTTTAGGTTTCGAACGGTGCAGAACAGCGAGGGCACGAGATGACGATCAAGGTCGGAGACAGGCTTCCCGATGCGGGCTTCATGGTAATGACGGCCGAGGGCCCCGCAAAGCGTACGACGGGCGAGATCTTCGCCGGCAAGAAGGTTGCGCTGTTCGCGGTTCCGGGCGCCTTCACGCCGACCTGCCAGCAGCAGCATGTGCCGGGGTTCGTTGCGCGCGTCGACGAGCTGAAGGGGAAGGGCGTCGATACGATTGCCTGTACGGCGGTCAACGACGTCTTCGTGCTGGCCGAGTTTGCCAAGGCGACGGGCGCGGATGGAAACATCCTGATGCTGGCCGACGGCAACGGCGACTTCGCCAAGAAGATCGGCCTCGATGTCGACCTGTCGGATTTCGGCCTCGGGCTACGCTCGAAGCGCTATGCGATGCTGGTGGATGACGGCGTCGTCGAGGTGCTCAACGTCGAGGATCTGCCGCCGCAGCACGACAAGTCGAGCGCGGCGACGCTATGCTCGATGATCGACCGTTCGCTTTAATCCGCGTTAGTCGGAGCCGCTGCGCGCCGTTGTCCGCGGCGGCTTCTGGGGTTTGTATGCGGCCATGCCGAGGCGCGCCAATTCGTCGGCGCGCTCGTTTTCGGCGTGGCCCGCATGCCCCTTGATCCAGCGCCAGTCAATCTCGTGCACGCGCCGCGCCTCATCCAGCCGCTGCCAGAGATCGGCGTTCTTCACCGGCTTCTTGTCGGCGGTGCGCCAGCCGTTTTTCTTCCAGCCGTGAATCCAGGCGGTGATGCCGTTTTTCACGTAGACGCTGTCGGTGTGCAGCTCCACGCGCGTGGGGCGTTTCAACGCCTCGAGGGCGGAGATGGCCGCCATCAGCTCCATGCGGTTGTTGGTGGTCTGCGCCTCGCCGCCGGAAAGCTCCTTCGTGGTGTCGCCATAGGTGAGAATGGCGCCCCAGCCGCCCGGCCCCGGATTCCCCGAGCACGCACCGTCCGTGTAGATGATGACCGGCGGGCGCTCGCTCATGGTGTCACCTCCGCGAGGCCATAGTCGGCGATCGAGCGCACACTTTGGTGGAAGCGCAGGCGGCGCACGTATTCCATCGGGTTCTTCGGGCTCACCAGTGCGTCCTTCGGCGTGTTCAGCCAATCATAGGCGCGCGTCAGCAGAAAGCGCATCGCAGCACCGCGGGCCAGCGTCGGCATCGCCGCGCGCTCGGCTGCGTTGAGCGGACGTACACTTTCATAGCCACGCAGCAATGCTTGCCCCTTGGTGAGGTTGAAGGCGTTGTCCTTCTCGAAGCACCATGCGTTGAGACACACCGCGATGTCATAGGCGAGCGCATCGTTGCAGGCGAAATAGAAATCGATGAGGCCGCTCAGGCGATCGCCGATAAAGAAGACGTTGTCGGGGAAGAGATCGGCATGGATGACACCTTCGGGAAGGGACTGCGGCCAGTTCGCCTCCAGAAACCCGAGCTCGCCTTCGACGAGGGCGGAAAGGCCGGGGACGATCTCGTCGGCCTGCGGGGCGAAGCGCCCATAGAGCGGACGCCAGCCCGATAGCCCGAGCGCATTGGCGCGGCGCAGGGCGAAGCCTTCGCCGCCGAGGTGCATCTCGGCAAGCGCGCGACCGACACACATGCAGTGGGCGGCGGTGGGACGGCGCACCCAGAAACCTTCGAGGAACGTCACGAGCGCTGCCGGACGCCCCGCAAGCTCGCTGAGGTTCTCACCCTCGCCGTTGCGCACGGGCGTGGGGCACGTGACGCCGTGCTCGGCCAGATGCTCCATCAGCCCGAGATAGAACGGCAGGTCCGCCACCTCCACGCGCTTTTCGTAGATGGTGAGGATGAACGGCCCTTTGGACGTGTGGACGATGTAGTTGGTGTTCTCGACACCCTCGGCGATGCCCTTGAACGACAGGAGCTCGCCCAGGCCATAGCTAGCGATGAAGCTCGCCAGCTCGTCGTCGCTGACTTCAGTATAAACGGCCATCGGTATCTTTCGGAGATCAGGTGGCGGCAGGTGCCGGACGCAGCTCACGCGGGACGTTGAAGGCGATTCGCTCCAGCGCGGTAGTCACTGTTTCGACCGAGACCTCGAAGCGGGCGCGGAATGCCTCGATCACCTCTTCGACGAGCTGCTCGGGAGCAGACGCGCCGGCGGTGACGCCGATGCTTTCCAAGCCTTCGATTTCGCCCCACGGGATGTCGGCCGCACGCTCGATGAGGTGTGCCGACGGGCAGCCCGCGCGCTGGGCGACCTCGACGAGGCGCAGCGAGTTGGAGCTTTGCGGGCTGCCGACGACAAGGAGACAGCCGATCTTGGGCGCGATGGATTTGACCGCCGCCTGGCGGTTGGTCGTCGCGTAGCAGATGTCTTCCTTGTGCGGGCCGACGATGTTGGGGAAGCGCCGGCGCAGTACCGCGACGATCGCGGCGGTGTCGTCCACAGAAAGGGTCGTCTGCGTGACGAACGCGAGCTTGTGGGGATCGGCGGGCGTGAAGCTTTCCGCGTCGGCCGTCGTTTCGATCAGCCGCACGGCGCCGGGGGGGAGCTGGCCCATGGTGCCCACGACCTCCGGATGGCCGGCGTGGCCGATGAGCAGGATCTCGAGGCCTTCCTCGTGGAGCCGGCCAGCCTCGATATGCACTTTGAACACCAGTGGACAGGTGGCATCGAGCACGAACATGTTGCGGGCCTTGGCCGCGGCCGGGACGGACTTGGCGACCCCGTGTGCTGAAAAAATCACGGGCTGGTCGGTCTCGGGAATGTCGTCGAGCTCCTCCACAAAAACGGCGCCTTTAGCTCTCAGGGAATCAACGACAAATCGGTTGTGCACGATCTCGTGTCGCACGTAGACGGGAGCGCCGTATTTGGCCAAAGCCAGTTCTACGATCTGGATGGCTCGGTCCACGCCGGCGCAGAAACCGCGTGGGGCCGCAAGGTAAACGGTCAACGGCGGCCGGGTTGAGGGCGCGGACGGTGGGAATGCGGCGGACATCGCTTTCTCTGTCTATCCGGATGCGGTGTAGCGCAATGCGCTTGGTCCGGATCGGTTGGGGGTGCTAGGCTTTGACTATAGACAATACAGGAAGCCTCCGCCGCCGGCCTAGGGGTTTGGGTCGCTGCGGCATAGAAGAGGCCAACGAGGGGTCAATTCGGGGCACCATGAGGCGAGCCGCGACCAATGCTTCGCGCATAGGGATATGCGTGGGCGCTTGCGTGCTGTTAACCGTGGCCGTCGGCGGCTGCGGGATTTCCTCGATCACCTCGGGTCTCGGCGGCGGAATTTTCGGTGGTTCCTCATCGCAGCCGGCGGCATCGCCGGGCGTCAACGAGGAGCAACTCCTTTCGGCGGCAAAGAGCGATGTCGCGGTTTCCGCCCCCGTGGGCGAGATCGCGCACGGATGTCCGCGTTTGAGCATATCGCCGCACGGCGGGCACCTCACCATTTACGAGGACGGCCGCGCCGGTGACGGCCTCGCCATCATGCATCGCGGCGAAATCACCAAGACGGCGCGCGAGTGCCAGATCGAGCCGGGGCGCGTTACGGTGCGCTACGGGTTCTCGGGCCGCATCCTGCTTGGCCCGCGCGGACACGGGGGCAACGTGCGTCTTCCGATCAACGTGGTCGTGACCGACGCCAAGCGGGCGCGGATCGCGGGCGATACGGTGAGCGTCGATGCCAACGTCGCGGTGGACAATCCGATCGGATACTTCTCCACGGTACGCTCGGTGACCTTCGATATTCCCGAAGGCTCGCGTCCGGGCGAGTTCGAGGTGTTCGTCGGCTTCGACCAGAACGCCCAGGGCGCCGGTTAGCGGCACGCGTGGCCGGTCCGGAACGTAAAGGGCCGAAACCGCGGCCCTTTCTTTTTTGATCTCATCGCGCTGCCACGCCTGCCGGCCGCATTGGCGCGGGCGGCCGGAGCGTTGCCGTCTTCGTCACTTCTTGGCGCGTGCTGCCTTCGCGCGCTGAAGCATTGCTTTGTCTTCCTCGGGACTGATGAAGCCGTCGCCATTCGCGTCAATCTGGTCGAACATGTCATCGGTCATGTTCGGGTTGCCGGCCTTTGCCTCTTCCCGGCTCAGCTTGCCGTCACCGTCGGTGTCTCCGCTGCTGAACTCAGCCTGCCAGGCGGCTTCGTCGAAGGGGGCGACGCTGCTCTCGGCAAAAACGGGGGCGGCGAACCCCGCCATCAGCAAAGTTGAAAAAATGAGCTTCATGGCTTCTCCTCGGTGCTGAGCCGGTCTCAGGCGCTGTGACGCTCCTCTAACTTCCGATCATCACCGTATTGGGGCCGTGGGCTGTTGTTCGCCGCTACGAGGGCGGTTCAGCCGTATGCCGATCGGAATGGGTGGGTGCTTGCCAACGGATATCGTGAGGAAATGCGTCATGCGCGCCGCATCGCGGGAGACAATCGCCGGAGAGGAAAGGTGCAGGCGCTGAATGTACGTCCATAGTAAAAACGCCCCGGACGGGTGTCCGAGGCGCTTTTGATTTTTCATGTCCGTCTGGCTGAGCGCGCGATCAGTTCAGCTTGCCGCCGAGATCCTTGATGCTCTGAGAGACGAGGCTGGCGGCGGTGGATGCCGCAGAGGCTTTCGACTGCAGGATCTTTTCCGCTGCGCTGATGGCGTTGTCGACGGCGGAAGCGCGAACCTCGGCGAGAGCCTGCGCCTCGGCGCGGGCGATCTTCTCCTCGGCCGACTTCGTGCGCCGCTCCACCGTCTCGGCGAGTGCCTTGCGGGTCTGTGCGGTCAGCGCCTCGGCTTCGCGCTTGGCCTGCTCGAGGATTTCCTTCGCCTCGTTCTCGGCCTCACGGCTCTTGCGCTGATAGTCGGCCAGCAAGGACTGCGCCTCGTCGCGCAGACGGCGTGCTTCATCCAGCTCGTTGCGGATGGCGTCCGCACGCTGGTCGAGTGTCTTACCGACGGTGGCCGGCACCTTGTAGTAGAGGATCAGAGCGACGAACCCGAGGAACGAGATCATCACCCAGAAGGTCGGATCGGACAGGTCGAAATGCATCGGCGTCCTCACTTCGCTGCGGGTAGCAGCACTTTTTTGACCTCGGCGGGCGGCACGTCCTCGCCGAGAAGCTTGCCGATGACGGCGCTGGCGGTGTCAGCGGCGATCTCATCGACGCTGGCCAGGGCCTTCGACTTGGTGGCCGCGATGCGGGCCTCCGCGTCGGAAAGCTTGGCGGCGAGCTCGCCTTCGACGCGCGCGCGCTCCTGCTCGGTGTCGGCTGTCAGGCGGTCACGCACTTCCTTGGCCATCGAGGAGGCTTTCTGGCGAGCATCGCCAAGGGCCTTCTCATAGGCGGCAAGCGCGGCGTCCGTTTCGCCCTTGAAGCGCTCGGCGGCATCGAGATCGCGCTGCACGCGATCACGACGCTCCTCGAGCACCTCGCCGATGCGCGGCAGCGTCACGCGCGACAGGATCAGGTAGAGGATGATGAAACTGATCACGAGCCAGACGAGCTGCGGGGCAAAGTCGGCAGGGTTGAGCTGCGGCAACCCTTTGGACTCTCCCCCGTGCGCGGCCGCTGCGGCGGCCACGACGAAAGCTGAGACAGCTGCGATCATTCTATCCTCCTCGCGCCCTTAACGACCGTTGCCGATTAGGCGAAGAGGATCATCAGGGCGATCAGCAGGCCGAACAGGCCGGTCGCTTCGCAAAGCGCGAAGCCGATTAGCAGGTTGGTGAACTGACCCGGAGCAGCCGACGGATTGCGCAGAGCGCCCGACAGGTAGTTGGCGAAGATGTTGCCGATGCCGATACCGGCGCCGATGAGCGCAAAGCAGGCGAGGCCGGCGCCGATGAACTTAGCTGCCTGAGGATCCATAGTCGTAGTCTCCATAAGGGTTATTGCTGGGATCGAATACGATGAAGTCCGGCAACGGGTCGCCCCGCGGACCGGACCTCATGGCGTTAGTGCTCGTGCATGTTCACAGCATCGTTGAGGTAGATGCAGGTCAGCACGGTGAAGATGAAGGCCTGAAGGAAGGCGACCACGAGTTCCAGGCCGGTGAAGCCGATGAGGAACACGAGCGGCGCCCAGCCACCCAGGATGCCGAGGCCGATCACGAAGCCGGCGAACACCTTCAGCATGGCGTGTCCGGCCATCATGTTGGCGAACAGACGCACCGAGTGGCTGATGGGGCGGATGAGATAGGAGATGACCTCGATCACGATGATGATCGGCAGCAGCCACCACGGCACGCCCGACGGCACGAACAGCTTGAGGAAGCCGGGGCCGTGGTTGACGAAGCCGATACCGGTGATGATCAGCCAGACCATCGCGGCGAGTGCGAAGGTGACGATGATGTGGCTCGTGACGGTGAACGAGTAGGGCACGAGGCCCAGCAGGTTCAGCACGAGAATGAACATGAAGATCGTGAAGACCCACGGGAAATACTTCATCCCGCCTTCGCCAACGATGTCACGGATCATGTTGGCGATGAATTCGTAGCTGAGCTCGGCGATCGACTGAAGCCGACCCGGCACGAGCGCGCGCCTGTTCATCGCGAATAGATAGAAAAGTGGGATGAGCACCACCGCGATGACCATGAACAGCGACGCGTTGGTGAACGATACATCCCATCCGAACAGTTCAAGCGGGATGATCCGCTTGATTTCGAACTGCTCCATGGGACCATGTCCGGCTGCCACGGTCTAATCCCCTACCTGTCGTCTTCGTCCTCGTCGTCCGGTACGGACGGCGATGCAAGCTGCGATGCTTGCTGCTTGCGTTGCTCTTCCCGGGCTGCCCGGATCAGGTTCGACATGCCCGCGGCGAAGCCGAGGATGACGAACAGGATCAGTAGCCACGGCCGCGTGTTGAGCTGGCCGTCGAGTGCCCACCCAATAAAACCACCGATGCCGACACCGACCAGAAGCTCGGCACCGAACCGGAAGGCCTTGGCGAATGCTTCGCCGCGGACCCGGTCATCAGCCGAGCGTTTTACCGGCGCCCGGCGGGCTTGCGCCTTCCCGAGCTGCCTTCCGATCGCATCTGAGCGCTGGCGAAAAGCCTCTCGCTCCTCCGGGCTGATTTCGCCACGGTCCGGGGTAGGTTCTTTCCCAGCGGACGACATGGTTTCAACCGGCCCAGTTGCGTTTTCGAGGCTACCAAACGGCAGGTTTTATCAACGGCGCGCACCATAGTGACGGCCCCTGGGGGTGTCAAGAAAGCGCAGAAAGCATCGAGGGTGTCGAAGGGTACGGCGAAACCGCGCAGTCCGCTTTTTTCAGGACGCTATTCGACGTGGCGTTTGCGCAGGAGGAAAACCGCTTTCTCGCCCAGGAGGTTCTGCAGGGCGATGGAGTGCCGGATCGGCAGACGCTGGCCCGAGGTATTAAAGGCGACGGCCTCCTCGACCTCGGCATCGACGTGCTCGGCCAAGTCGGCGAAATCCTTGATGGTGCACAGGTGCGCGTCGGCGGTCGTATACCAGGGATCGGGCAGGTTGCGGGTCCGTGGCATACGGCCGGTGAAGAGAAGCTCGGTGCGGATGCGCCAGTGGCCGAAGTTCGGGAACGAGACGATCGCCCGCCGGCCGATCCGCAGCAGGTTCTCCAGCACGGTCTTCGGCTGGCGCGTCGCCTGGATGGTGAGGCTGAGGATCGCGTAATCGAAGGCCTGGTCGGGATAATCGGCAAGGTCGCGATCCGCGTCGCCCTGGATCACCGACAGGCCGCGCATCACGCAGGCATTCACCCGTTCGCGCGACAGCTCGACGCCACGGCCATCGGTGTTCTTCGTTTCGGCGAGCAACTGCAGCAACGATCCGTCGCCGCAGCCGACATCCAGGACGCGCGAGCCGGGCGCGACCATCTCGGCGATCAGCTGGTGGTCGACGCGTGCCGTGCCCGAGGCATAGGTGTATTTCTGCATGGCGGCCTACACTTTCAGCCCGCGCTTGACACCGGCCGCGCTCAAGAAGCCGCGGATTGTCGCGAAAAACTCAGGCTCTTCAAGGAGGAAGGCGTCGTGGCCCTTGTCGCTTTCGATCTCGACGAAGGAGACGTTGGCGGCGACGGCGTTGAGGGCGTGCACCACCTCGCGGCTCTCGCGGGTGGGATAGAGCCAGTCGGAGGTGAACGAGACGATGCAGAACCGCGTCTTGGTTCCCCGGAATGCGTTCGCCAGCACGTCGCCCCGCTCGGCGGCGAGGTCGAAGTAGTCCATCGCGCGCGTGATATAGAGGTAGCTGTTGGCGTCGAAGCGGTCGACGAAGGTCGAGCCCTGGTGGCGCAGGTAGCTCTCCACCTGGAAATCGGCGTTGAAGGAAAACGTGAGCTTGGACCGATCCTGCAGGTTGCGGCCGAACTTCCGGTGCAGCGCATCCTCCGACAGGTAGGTGATGTGCGCCGCCATCCGCGCGACGGCGAGGCCGTTGCGGGGGACCTTGCCGAAGGCGTGATAGTCGCCGCCGCACCAGTCCGGGTCGGCCATGACGGCCTGGCGGCCAACCTCGTGGAAGGCGATGTTCTGCGACGAATGCCACGCCGCCGTCGCGATGGGCACGGCGGAGAATACGCGCTCTGAATGGCTTGCTGCCCATTCGAGCACCTGCATGCCGCCCATCGAGCCGCCGATGACGCAAAAGAGCTGGTCGATGCCGAAGTGGTCGATCAGGCGCACCTGGGCGTTCACCATGTCGCCGATGGTGATGACCGGGAAATTGAGCCCGTAGGGTTTGCCGGTCCTCTGGTCGATCGAGGCGGGGCCCGTGGAGCCCATACAGCCGCCGAGGATGTTGGCGCAGATGACGAAGAAGCGGTTGGTGTCGATGGGTTTGCCCGGGCCGACGAGCGTCGACCACCAGCCGGGCTTGTGCGTCACCGGATGGGTGGATGCGACATACTGGTCGCCGGTCAGCGCATGGCAGACGAGGATGGCGTTCGACTTCTCGGCGTTGAGCTCGCCGTAGGTCTCATAGGCGATGGAAATCGGACCGAGCAGCTGGTCGCAGGCGAGCTTCAGCGGCTCGCTGGCCGGCAGGCGCAACACCTTGCTCGAGGGATTGTTCGCCTCCGCGAGCCGCAGGTTCCGCTCGCCCTTGGCGTCCTCCAATGTCGGATGCACAGCCATTGCTCGTGCGCGCTCCCGGCCCGCGCACAGGGCGTGGGCGTCAAACAAAAAACCCGGCCGGATCTTGCGGGCCTTAAGGACCGCTCTCATCCGTTAACCGGGTGCGCGCGGCCTTTTTTAGCGACTTATTTAACGTGGTTGCAAGCCGGCCGGCCAAATCACCACGGGGATTGGAATGAAATATCGGTATGGCCGCCGCATCGTCAAGTGCGCTGCACCCTTTCGGCTCCCTATACGATCGTCCGGATGCATGTTGCGGCATCCCTGCAAGTCTTTGCGTTCCGCGGTCTGCGTCTGTATCACTTGCCGCGCCCGCTTGGCCGGGCTCCAAGCATCCGGACGCCCTCCATGACCATCGCCGCTCCCCAGCCGAAGACCGGCATCCTCGAAATCGATCCCTATGTGCCGGGCGAAAGCAGCCTGCCGGCGGGGACGAAGCCGATCAAGCTGTCGTCCAACGAGACGCCGTTCGGCCCGAGCCCGCACGCGATCGAGGCGTTCCGCGCGGTGGCGGGCGAGCTCGAGCGCTATCCGGACGGCGCCGCCGCCAAGCTCCGCGGAGCCATTGCGGCGCGCTATGGTCTCAACCCGGCACGCATCGTTTGCGGGGCGGGCTCTGACGAGCTTCTGACGATGCTGGCCCACGCCTACCTCGGCGTGGGCGATGAGGCGATTTACACGCAGCACGGCTTTCTCCTCTACCGCATCATCATCCTGGCGAACGGCGCAACGCCCGTCGTCGCGCCGGAAACCGGCCTGCGCACCGACATCGAGGCCATACTGGCGCGGGTGAGCGAGCGCACGAAGGTCGTCTTCCTCGCCAACCCGAATAACCCCACCGGCACCTACATATCGATCGACGAGGTGCGCTCGCTGCGCGCCCGGCTGCCCGCGCACGTGCTGCTCGTGCTCGATGCGGCCTATGCCGAATACGTGCGCCGCAACGACTACGAGGCCGGCATCGAGCTTGTCGCGACAACGCAAAATACCGTGATGACGCGCACGTTCTCGAAGATCCACGGCCTCGCGGGCCTGCGCATCGGCTGGGCGTATTGTCCCGAGGCGGTGGCCGATGTGCTCAACCGTATTCGCGGTCCGTTCAACATGTCGGTGCCGGCGCTCACCGCGGGCGCGGCTGCGATCGCGGATACGGCGCATGAGGAAACTTCGGTGGCGCACAACGAACGTTGGCTGCCCTGGCTCAGCGCCGAGATCGAAAAGCTGGGTTTCAAGGTGACGCCGAGCGTCGCCAACTTCATCCTGGTGCACTTCACCGGAGAGGGCGGAAAGATCGCAGACGCAGCCGACAGCTTCCTGAAGCAGCGCGGTATCATCGTCCGCAAGGTTGCTTCCTATGGCCTGCCGCACTGTCTGCGCATCACCATCGGCTCGGAAGCGGACAATCGTGCGGTGGCGGCGGCGCTCGCAGATTTTGCGGGGGGCAAAGCATGAAGCCGCAACCGATGTTCAACCGTGTGGCGCTGATCGGCATCGGTCTCATCGGCTCGTCGATCAGCCATGCGGCGCGGCGCGGCGGGCTCGCAAAGGAGATCGTCGGCAGCGCGCGCACACGGTCGACCCTCGACACGGCGCTGAAGCTGGGGCTCATCAACAAGGGCTACGACAACGCGGCGGAGGCAGTCGCGGGCGCCGATCTCGTGATCCTCAGCGTGCCGGTTGGCGCCTGCGGGCCGATCACTGCGGAGATCGCGCCGCATCTGGCGCCGGGCACGATCCTCACCGACGTCGGATCGGTGAAGTCGCAGGTGGTGCGTGACATGGCTCCGCATGTGCCGCGGGGTGTGCACTTCGTGCCGGGGCATCCGATCGCGGGCACGGAACAGTCCGGTCCCGAAGCGGGCTTCGCCGAGCTGTTCGACGGACGTTGGACCATCCTGACGCCGACGGCGGATTCGGACGGGGCAGCCGTCGCGAAGCTCAAGACATTCTGGGAAGGGCTCGGCGCGAAGGTCGAGACGATGGATCCGGCGCATCATGACATGGTGCTCGCCATCACGAGCCACCTGCCGCATCTCATCGCCTACAACATCGTCAACACCGCCGAACACCTGGAACGGGTGACGGACAAGGAAGTAATCAAGTTCTCGGCTGGCGGCTTTCGCGATTTCACCCGCATCGCCGCCTCCGATCCGAC
Organism: Hyphomicrobium sp.; assembly: GCA_035687305.1. GTDB lineage: Bacteria > Pseudomonadota > Alphaproteobacteria > Rhizobiales > Hyphomicrobiaceae > Hyphomicrobium_A. The sequence goes on from DASRYA010000038.1 coordinate 15,306, forward strand.
GATGTGGCGCGACATCTTCCTCGGCAATCGCGATGGTGTGATGGAGATGCTGCGCCGTTTCTCCGAGGACCTCGACGAACTGAAGCGCGCCATCGAGGCGGGAGACGGCGAGACGCTGTTCCGCCGCTTCACGGATGCGCGCACCATTCGTCGCGGTATCATCGCCGCCGGGCAGGATACGCCGGCGCCCGACTTCGGCCGCGGCCACGGGAGCGGTCAGCAAACCGCGTCCCCCGCCGCTGCGGATAGCACCCCGCGCAAATAGCCATGCAATCTGCGCACGATCTCTGGATCTTCGCCTATGGCTCGCTGATGTGGCGGCCGGGGTTCGAGGCTCAGGAGACTGTGCACGCGCGTCTCGTCGGCTGGCGGCGGAGCTTCTGCATCTATTCGCGTTTCCATCGCGGATCGGCGCGCCGGCCAGGGCTCGTCCTCGGGCTCGACCGCGGCGGCGTGTGCGAGGGGCTGGCTTTTCGCGTGGCGCCCGAGACGGCGCGGGAGACGCTGCGCTATCTGCGCGAGCGTGAACAGGTCGCGAGCGTCTATCGCGAAGCGCTGGTGCCGGTGCAACTCCTGTCGGGGGAGCGCGCCGAGGTGATGGCGCTCACATTCCTCGTCGAGCGCGCGCATCCGAGCTACGCCGGCAGGCTTTCGCTGGCGGAGCAGGCGCATTTCGTGCGCGGCGGCGTCGGCCGCTCGGGCAACAACATTGATTATCTCGCGAGCACGATGGCGCATCTCGCCAAGCTCGGCATTCGCGAGCGCGAACTGGAACGGCTGCAGACACTGGTCGGCAGCTACGCGACGCGCGGGCCGGGGGACCGGCATACGCGTGCGAGCGCGGCGGCGATGGTGCGCGAGTTCGTGCGCAAACCGGCGCACGCAAGGCCATTGAAGGCCGAGGATGCGCGGCGCTTCTGCTATCGCACCGTACTGACGGCGCGCCGGGATTGACCGGTGGCGCTGGTGTTGGGCTGTGGTGCGGGCGCTGCCCCGTTGCGACGCGATTTGCTTGCGCAGGCAAGAGGCACGCGCGTCCGGGCGGCGCGCCGGTGCTCGTGCGGTGATCTTTTCGGGAATTGAGAACGAGAAGATGGCTGCCGGCGGTCTACCCAGCGGCTAACCGCACGGGTAGCGCCCCGTCAGTGAGGGCGGCTGCCGGCGAAGCGCGAGACGTCGGTGCCGACCTGGCCGGAGCGCAGATCGACCTCGATCAGCTTGCTGTCGGTCGGGGTATCGGCGAGGAGGTGCACGTGGACCTCGTCGGCGGACAGCTCGGCACCCTGCTGGCGGATCTGTGCAAGGTTGAGCGACGGCGCGCCATTGTTGACGCGGCCGATGGAAAGCGCTTCGGCGCGGCCGTTGGCGTGGCGGCGCACGAGCACGAAGTTGGCGGCGGGCATCGGCGGGCACTCGCACAGGTCATAGACGCTGTGCACGTAGCGCTTGCCGGATGCGCCGGTCCAGAAATGGAAACGGGTGCGTTCGTTCCGCCGGTCGACCGGATCGGCGATTTCCTGCTGGGCGAGGGAGCGCTGCGCCCTGTACACGGCGAGCTCAATGATACGCGCAACCATTACTGATGTTCCCTTCGCGGCCTTGCGGCGCGCGCTGTGTTCGACGCTCTTTTCTTTTCGTGCCAGCCTAGGGTTCATTGCTTAACGATGGGGATGGTTTCGAGCCGAATTGTGGCTCCATCTCTGTGTTTTTGCGGCAAAGTGAATGCAAGATTGAGGTGTGTCGCACGGCGACAACACCCGGCTGAATCGATGCAGTGCGTGTCCTCTCAAGGCCTTGCGCCGGGGTGCTCAGAAAAATGCTGAAACCGCGTCAGCCGCAGCGTGAATATCCGCACCGGTCGCATACCCAGCAGCCCTCCCGTTGCACATAGTCGGCGGACGAGCACCGCGGGCAGAGCTTGATGCGTGGGCGGGCGGCGGCGGATGCCGGCGCGTGCGAACCCGGCGCGGTTGCTGCCGCAGCGCGCGCACCATGGCCGGCGCCGGCAGTGCCGTCGTCCGTCACCGCTTCGCTATGGCCGTGCCGTGCGGCGCCGAGGGCCAGCGGTGGGGCGTGCTCCGTCTCCTGCTCCGTGAGGGCGCCGGTGCGGCGCATGTGGGTTTCGATGACCTCGCCGATGGCGGCGAGGAGGCTCGGCACGTAGCGCCCGCCCATCCAATGTCCACCTTGCGGGTCGAATACGGCCTTCAGCTCCTCGGCGACGAAGCTCACGTCGCCGCCGCGGCGGAACACGGCGCTGATCATGCGCGTCAACGCCACCGTCCACGCGTAGTGCTCGAGGTTGCGCGTGTTGATGAAGATCTCGAACGGACGGCGGCGCACACCGCCGCCTGGGACACTCTGCTCGATGTCGTTGATGGTGACGTAGATGGCGTGATCGCTCGCGGGCCACTTGAGCTTGTAGGTGTAGCCGGCAAGCACGCCCTCGCGCTCGAGGGGCGGAGCCATGTAGACGACGCCGGCGCGCTCCGGCGAGGGCGTGACGCTTGCTACCGAGGCTAAGGCCGTCGGCGCGGCGAGCGGCGGCGGGGCGGCTGCCGATGATGGGGCCGGTTCCGCGGCTTCCGGAGCCCGGGTATCCGCTGCGGTCGTTTCCGCCGGTGTGGATGTGAGCACAGCGCCCGTCACCGGGTTCGGACGGTAGGTGGTGCAACCCTTGAGGCCGAGCGCGTAGGCGGTGACGTAGACGTCCTTGAAGTCTTCGAAGGGGATGTCTTCGGGGCAATTAATGGTCTTGGAAATGGCGCTGTCGACATGGGGCTGCATGGCCGCCTGCATGGCGAGGTGCTCGGCGGGCGTCAGATCACCCGCGCGTACGAAGGTCGCGGGCAGCGGAGCCGTATCGCCGAAGCGGCGGCGGAATTCGGCGTGGGCGTAGTCCTCGACGATCTGCGTGTGTGCGCTGCCGTCGCGCGCCAGGAGGCGGCGGCTGTAGCGGAAATCGAACACCGGCTCGATGCCGCTCGAGACGTTCCCCGCCAGCAGCGAGATGGTGCCGGTGGGCGCGATGGAGGTAAGGCAGCCGTTGCGGATGCCGTTGCGCGCGATGGCCTCGCGCACGCCCGGCTCCACCAGGGCGACGTTGGGCGAAGCGAGGAAGCGCTCGGCGTCGTAAAGCGGGAAAGCGCCCTTCTCGGCGGCGAGCTCGGCGCTCGCTGCATAGGCCGCGTTCTGGATCGCCGCCATCCAGGTGCCGGCGAGCTTTGCGGCTTCGGGTGTGCCGTAGCGCAGGCCGGTAAAGATCAGCGCATCGGCAAGGCCGGTGATGCCAAGCCCGATACGGCGCTTGGCGAAGGCTTCGCGGCGCTGGGCGGGCAAGGGGTAGTTCGAGATGTCGATGACGTTGTCGAGGAAGCGCACGGCCACCTTCACGCGCGCGGCGAGCTTTTCAAGATCGATCCGGGCGTGCTCGGTG
>DASRYA010000039.1:0-8988 GCA_035687305.1 Hyphomicrobium sp.
CGCTCGAGGACGAGCTGCCGGTATCGCGGCCGCTTCACCCGGAGCCGCCCAAAGCGCGCGCCACGCCTTCGCGGCCGCCGTCCGCGCCGCCCCCGGCAGTCAAGCGGCCGGCACCGCCGTTGCCGGCGCCAGGTCCCGCGCCGATCTCCCTCGAGCGGCGAAAAGCGCGCAAGCTCTCCTCCGGACGCATCGAGATCGAAGGCCGCATCGATTTGCACGGCATGCGCCAGAGCGAGGCGCACACGGCGCTGCTGCGCTTTCTCAATCGCGCCTATGCGCAGGGAAAGCGCTGGGTGCTGGTGATCACCGGCAAGGGCGCGCCCATCCGCTCGGCTTACGACGAGCGGCTCGAGCGCGAAGGTGAGGAGCGCGGCATCCTACGGCGCAACGTTCCGCGCTGGCTTGCGGAGCCTGAGATCGCGCCGATCGTCATCGGCTTCACCACGGCCGCGATCCGCCACGGTGGCGAAGGCGCGCTTTATATTCACCTGCGCCGCCGCCCCGGCGTGCCCGGCTCCGACGATTGAGCAATCCCCATTGAGCACGCGCCCGCGCGCATGTCCGCGCACGGATTGCACGCATTGAAGCTCGCCTGAAAGCTCTCAGCCCGCACAGGTCGACGCGAGCTTCTCCAGCGCAGCGGTGAGACCCGAAAGCGAATAGGTGTCGGTTGTCGCCGTGCCGCGCGCCGATGTCGCCTTCACGAAGGCGTTGGAGCCCTTCTTCATCGCCTCGACGAGCTTCAGCTCCTCGTTCGGATCGGACACGAATCCCCGTTCGCCTTTGACGAACAACTTGAACGTCTCCGTGCCCACCGTGACGGTCATGTCCTTGTCGGGCGCAACGGGATAGCCGACCTTCACGCTCGGCTCCGTCTTCACGCCCTCCTTCGGCCAGGCCGAGATGTAGAAAAAGATCGGGCCCCGGTTGGCGCCCAGCGGCTCCACGGCCTGGGGCTGGGCGGCGATGAAACAGACTTCCTTGGGCTTTGCCGAATCGGCATAGACGCTCCAGGCGCCCTGCTTCTCGACGAGATCGACGTTCTGTGCGGCGGCGGTCCCTGCGAAAGCAAAGGCTGCAATGGCCGATGCGGTGATCGTGCGCATATGGCTCCTCCCCGATAGTCCGAAGCGCGAGTACATCAGCATATGCACCCGGGCGCCCCGATGTCACCCTTCACCCCGGACCTTACCCCCGGGTTCTCGTGGCAGAGCCGGGCGGCACGGGCGGCCCGCCCGCCCGCACCGGACGCTCGGCGAACCGCGCCAGCGAGCGCGTGCGGTCGTACATGACGATGGCACCCGCCATGGCGACGTTGACGCAAAAGCTCGTCGGAATGCGCACCACGTGGTCGCAGCGCGCCAAAAGGTCCTCGGAAAGCGATCCCTGCTCCGGTCCCAGCACGTAGGCCGCCTTGAGAGGATGCCGGAAGCTCGGCAGATCGATAGCCGTATCAAGGAGTTCGATGCCGACGAGCTTGCAGCCCTGGGGCAGCGCCATCTCCTCGAGGCTCGACCAGTTGTAGTGCGGCAGATGCAGCTGGGTCTTGGAGGTGTCGGCGAATGCCTCCAGCGCGCGGTAGGTGGCCCCCACCGTGAAGGTGAAGCTCGCGCCGAAGCCGTGCGCCGAGCGCATCAGGTTGCCGAGGTTCAGCGATTTCGACATGCGCTCCGCGCCGATGGCGAAATAGCCCCGGGCTTTCGGCGGCCAGCCTGTGGCAGGTCTGTCGGTCATGGTGGCGGATACTCCGCGCGCCCGCTTGCGGCGCCCCTCAGGGCATGGTGGAAGGACGGGCGAGCTTGAATTTCTGTTTCGGCGGGAGGTTTTACATGAAAGCAGCGCTTTGCAAGAGCCTCGGGGGTCCCGCCAGCCTCACCGTGGAGGAGATCGCGGCGCCGGAGCCGGGGCCGGGCGAGGTTCTCATCGCCGTCAAAGCCGCCGCGCTCAACTTCTTCGACACGTTGATCACCCGCGGAAAATATCAATCGAAGCCCGAGCTGCCGTTCTCCCCCGCGGCCGAGGTCGCCGGCGTCATCGCGGCGCTGGGCCCCGGTGTCACCGGCCTTGAGGCAGGCGATCGGGTCGCGGCCTATCTGGGCTGGGGCGGCGCACGCGAGAAGGTCATCGCGCGTGCAGATGCCGTGGTCCCGATCCCCGCCGGAGTCACGGACGAGGTCGCCGCCGGTATCGCCGTCACCTACGGCACCGCCATCCACGGCCTGAAAGACCGCGCGCATCTGAAGCCCGGCGAGACGGTGGCCGTGCTCGGTGCCGCCGGTGGCGCAGGCCTCGCCGCGGTCGAGCTCGCCAAGCTCATGGGCGCGCGCGTGATCGCCGTTGCGTCCTCCGAGGACAAGCTGGCCGTCACCCGCGCCCATGGCGCCGACGAGGCGGTGAATTACGCGGGCACCGATCTGAAGGATGGCCTCAAGGCGCTGACCGGCGGCCGCGGCGTCGACGTCGTCTACGACTGCGTCGGCGGAGAATCTTCCGAGGCGGCACTGCGCGCGATGGCATGGCAGGGACGCTTCCTCGTCATCGGTTTCGCCTCCGGTGAGATCCCCAGAATCCCCCTCAATCTGCTGCTGCTGAAGGGCTGTGACGCCGTCGGCGTCTTCTGGGGCGAGGCGGTGAAGCGCGACCCCGCGGGCCACCGTCGGAACATGCGCCAGATCCTCGACTGGATTGCCGAGGGCCGTCTCGCGCCGCGCGTCCACGGCACGTTCCCGCTCGACGGGATTCGCCAGGCGCTGGACGTGATCGAGCGCCGCGAGGCGGTGGGCAAGGTCGTCCTCACGATGTGAAGAAACTAGGTTAACATCGCCACCGAAGCCATTGAATTAATGTCATTATATCGACACAGTCGCAGCCGAAGAATGCCCCGCTGAACGTCGATGGCGCTGCCTCGTCCGCAGCGCCGATGGAGGCCCGCGGCCACGCCAGCGTCCACGTTCAGAAAATATTTGCCATGTCTGGCGATTCTGGCCGCAGAGTTCAGTTGTGGGGCGTCCTGTGCCGAAGCGTCTAGTCCGTGATGGGTTGCTGCTACTCGTCGCCTCCGCCGCCATGCTGGCCTCCGGCGCCGGCACGAATGTGTACGCCGAAGGCTTCTTCTCGAAGCTGCTGAACTGGGGCACGTCGCGCGGCGCCGAGCCACGGCGCGTCGATCCTCCGCCCTACCATTTCGGCTACGCCGGACCGCGTTTCGACTACGGGCGCGACTATGGTGATTCGGGCTGGCCCCAGGACAACGGACGCTACCGGACGCTGTGCGTGCGCACCTGCGACGGGTTCTATTTCCCCATCGGCGACGGCGTCGGCCGCGAACGTCTCAACCGGGATGCGCGCACCTGCGAAGCACGCTGCGACGGCGAGGCGCGCCTCTACTATTATCCGGTGAACGGCGGCAGCCCCGAAACGATGGTCGACCTCGCCGGCCGCCCCTATGCCCAGACGCAGACCGCGTTCCTCTACCGCAAGACGCTGGTGCAGGGATGTTCATGCAAGCCGGCGCCGTGGTCGGCCGAGAGCGCGGCGCGCCACCGGGGCTACAAGGAAGACGACCGGATGCTCGCCGACATGCGCGAGAGCGAACGCCGCTACGCCGGACGTCCCGATGGCGACATCGATGCCTACCTGATGCGAGAGAACGACGCCCCGCAGCAGTCCCCGTGGGATGGCGGTGGCGTGCGCCGCTACTGAAGCCCCGAGTAAATCCCCGCGCCCGTTGCTTGGGTCGTCCGCAAAACACAAACGCCCGCGCTAGACCATGATCGCTTCGGACCCTATCAGTCCGAAGCGTGAATCATCGGTCTAATCAAAGGCTAGAGCAGCATCGCAATTCGAAGAAAAGCGATCGTGCTCTAGTGCCGCGGGCGTCATGCGTTTCACGTGAAAAGTTGCCCGTTCCTACTCCGCCGCATCGACGATGCGGCGAGCTTCCTGCGCCGGGGTCTCCGGAGCGTGCGCCTTGTAGCGCTCTGGCTCGCCCTGCCCCGGCTTGTAGTGCAAAGGCAGGAGGAACTGTTCGACATAGCTCTTCGGGAAGTTCGGAATCTCATCCACGCCCAGATCCTTCGCGGTGATTTCCCGCGGCGGCTTCCCGTGGAACGTGCCCAGCATCTTGTCCCAGCAGGTGAAGAGCAGGCCGAAATTGCAGTCGCCCTCGGTGCCCCAGTTCACGTGGTGCAGGTGGTGGATGCGCCCGATCGAGAAGTGGCTCTGAAGCGGCCCGAGGCGCGCATCCACATTCGAATGCTGCACGATGAGCGTGATGGAGATGGCGAAGCCCAGCAGCACGGCGACGGGAATCGGCATGCCCATGATCACGAGCGGCAAGCTGCCGACGACCATGTCGAGAACCTGATGCAGCGGATGGCGCATCACCCCGTTGAATCCGTAGAGCCGTCCCACACCGTGATGCACCGCGTGCAGCCGCCACAGCGGTGCGAAACGGTGGCTGAGGTAGTGCATCATCATGAACACGAAGTCCGAGATGACGAACGCGATCAGCAGCTGCGTCCACAGCGGCCACTGCGTCGGCCAGATGCCCACATCGAACGGGAACAGCCACACGATCAGCGGGATCAGCAGCACGCCGTTGATGCTCTGCATCTCGTAGACGATGAGATGGATGAAGTTCGCCGGCATGTCGCCGTGCGCGTCGTGATCGTTCCACTCGTCGAAGAAGGGCGCGATCTTCTCGGAAGCGAACGCGGTCGCATAAGCGAGCGCCAGCAACGGAGCGAGCCACAGGTAGGCCCAGGGGTTGCCCTGTGCGACGACGAGCTCCGAAACGACCCAATAGGCAGCGCCGATAAGGCCGAGCATCATGAAAGGAGCGTAGCCGTAACGCACAATCGAGCGGAGTGCAGACATCATGGTCTCCGGTTGGCGGCGCGGGGTCCGGGTTCGGCAGCCGGCGCGCATGTCGTGCAGCGGCGCTGGCCGAGGTCCTGGTCGAGTTTCACACCCCACGCGTATCGAGCTTGTTTACAAACTTCGTTGTTGTTTCAGGGTTCTGGCCAACTCCGCGGGCTCGGTCAGCGGCGGCGAGCACTGGGGCCCGATGCATACGTAAGCTGCGGCACGCGAGTTAACACCGCTCTTATCGCGAAGGCCCGGTAATCCGGAGCCGCTCGCCGTGTCACTCAAAGCGTACTGTAGCACGCCTGGCAAAGAAATACTTCTAATGACCTCGATCAGCTCGGGCCCCGCTTCGAGATGCTGGCCCGCGACTACGACTTGCTGCGGGCTGATCAAGTCGAATGTACTCGCCAGGAGCCCGGTATGTGCGACAATATTGCGCCCCACGTCTCCGGCGAATGCGGCGAGCAGGGCCTCGGCCCTTTCGAGGTAGCGCGTCTCCCCGCTGAGGATCGACAGCGCCACGAGGTTGGACAGCATGATCGCGTTGGCGTTGGGCGTCGCGTCGTCCGTGCCGGGTCTCAGCCGGGCGATCACATCTTTGGTATCGTCGGCTGAAGTTGCATAGCCGCCGGTGTCCTCGACCCAATAGTGGCGGTCCAGCACCTCCGTCCAGGCCACCGCCTGGTCGAAATAGCCCTTGTCGCCCGTCGCCTCGAAGAGGCGCAGCGCCCCCCAGATCATGTTGGCGTAATCGGATGCGGTCGCCGGCGCCTTCGCAATCCCAGCCCGCCAGGCATGCCGCAGTCGCCCGTCGACCGTCATGCGCGTGGCGACGAAGTCGAACGCCCGTTTCGCCAGCGCCAGCCACGATGGCTGCGCGAACACAAGTGCAGCGCGCGCGAGCGCCGCGATCATCAGCCCGTTCCAGTCGGCGAGCACTTTGTCGTCCCAGCCGGGACGCACGCGTTTATCGCGCACCGCCATCAGCTTTGCGCGCAAAGCCGCAAGCCGGCGCTCCTCCGCGTCCGATCCGAGCGCGAGGTTGCCGAGGCGATTGAGAATGTTGTGGCCCTCGAAGTTGCCGTCCGCCGTGACGTCGTAGACGCTCGCGAAATAGCGGCCATCCTCTTCGCCGAGAACGCTGCGCACCTCATCCAGCGACCAGACGTAGAACTTGCCTTCCTCGCCTTCGCTGTCCGCATCGAGCGAAGCGGCAAAGCCGCCGCCCTCCGCGATCATCTCCCGCTCGAGCCACGCAACCGTTTCAGCGATTCGCGCGCGATAGAGCGGTGAAGCCGTCTCGCGATAGACCTCTGTCATCAGGTCGATCAGCAGCGCATTGTCGTAGAGCATCTTCTCGAAGTGCGGCACCAGCCAGCGCGCGTCGACCGAATAGCGTGCGAACCCGCCACCGAGATGATCGTAGATGCCGCCCTGGCAGATGTTGTCGAGCGTGAGGATGACCGCATCGCGCGCCGGCGCGTGGTCATAGCGGATGCCGCCGCGCCAGAGCAGCCAGAAGACGCTCCATTGCGGAAACTTCGGCGCGCCCTGCAGCCCGCCATGCACGGCATCGATCGCGGGCACCATGCGCTCGGTGAAATCCTTCAGCAGCCGGTCGTCGATGACGGCCGCAGCCGAGGTTTGCCGCGGCTGCGTGACGGCCGCCGTCAGGATGCGCGCGTTCTCCGCCACCTTCTCCGGCTCGTTGCGGAACACGGCCGAAACCTGCCGCAGCACGTCGACGAACGCCGGCCGTCCGAAGCGCGACGTCTTGGGGAAATACGTGCCGCCCCACACCGGGCGAGCTTCCGCGTCGAGGAACATCGTCAGCGGCCAGCCGCCCTGCTCACCGAGCGCGTGCAGCGCGCCCATGTAGATGGCATCGATGTCCGGCCGCTCTTCGCGGTCCACCTTGATGTTGACGAACAGCTCGTTCATCACCGCCGCCGTCGCTTCGTCCTCGAAGCTCTCGTGTGCCATCACATGGCACCAGTGACAGGCGGCATAGCCTACCGACAGGAGGATCGGCTTGCCCGTGCGCTTGGCTTCCGCGAGCGCCTCCGGCCCCCACGCCCACCAATGGACGGGATTGTCCCGGTGCTGCAGGAGATAGGGGCTCGTTTCCTTGCCGAGGCGGTTCTCGCTCATAGAGGCCCTCTTTATGCGCTAGCGCTAACATGGGACTTGCATTCGGCCCGTACCAGCGCGTGCCACCCGCGCCGATCACCCTCACGCACCCGACAACATCCGCCAGCCGAGATCGATGACTGAGCCTGCTACCATATTCGCGCTGTCGAGTGCGTCCGGACGTGCCGGCGTCGCCGTCGTGCGCGTGAGCGGTCCCGATGCGGGCGATGTCGCCGACCGGATGGCCGCCCCGCGCCCCGAAAACCGCCATGCCGCGCTGCGGCGTGTCCGCGATCCCGATACCGGTGAAGTGCTTGACGAAGCCCTCGTCCTCTGGCTCGCCGGGCCACGCACGGAAACCGGCGAGGACATGCTCGAACTGCATCTCCACGGCAGTCCCGCCGTCGTGCGTGCGGTGCTCGATGCGCTCGGCCGCCAGCCCGGCTGCCGCCTCGCCGAGCCGGGCGAGTTCACGATACGCGCATTCCGCAACGGCAAACTGGACCTCGCGCAGGTCGAAGGCTTTGCCGATCTCATCGACGCGGAGACCGAAGCCCAGCGGCGCCAGGCGCTGGCCCAAGCGCGCGGCGCCCTCTCGAAGCTCTACGAGGGCTGGCGCCGCGACCTGATCGAGGCGAGCGCCCTCGCCGAAGCAGCGATAGACTTTTCCGACGAAGGTGACGTCGCGGAAGACGCTTTTGCCCGCGCCCGTTCCGTCGTTGGCCGCGTGCTTCCTGCCATCGCGGCACACCTCGACGACGGCCACCGCGGCGAGATCCTCCGCGAAGGCTTCCGCGTGGTGCTGGCGGGCGCGCCGAATGCGGGCAAGTCGAGCCTCCTCAACACGCTTGCGCGGCGCGACGCGGCTATCGTGTCGGAAGAGGCTGGAACGACCCGCGACGCCATCGAGGTCCGCCTCGATCTCGGCGGCATCCCGGTAATCCTCACCGACACCGCGGGCATACGCGAACCGATGGGCGCCATCGAGCGCGAGGGCATCCGCCGCTCGCTAACCCACGCCCGCGAGGCGGATCTTGTCCTGTGGCTCAGCGATTCGACGCTTCCCGCCGGGCCCATCCCCCCTGAGGTTCACGAGCGCGGGGACAACTATTTCCTGCGTGTGGCGAGCAAAATAGATATCCCCGGCGCGGAGCCTTCCGCCGGCGCGTTTCCCATCTCTGCGCGCACCGGAGCTGGCATTCCCGGGCTCATCGCCGCCATCGCGGCCCGCGCCGGCGAGCGAACGGGAAACGGAAACGCCGCCGCGTCCTCACCGGCCATCACCCGCGCCCGATACAGGGAGCAGCTCACGAGGTGCATGAACGCACTTCAAGCGTTCATGCAGGGGTCCGCGGAAGACCATGAGCTGCGCGCGGAAGACCTGCGGTTAGCCGTGCTCGCCCTCGGCCGCATCACCGGACGCGTGGATGTCGAGGACGTTCTGGGCGAAATCTTCGGCCGGTTCTGCATCGGCAAATAGCGACGCCATGTTTCACGTGAAACCGCTTGTTAACCCCCAGGAGCCGATTCGGGGCCCTCGACTTGTGGAGCCAATACGGGGCGCCTCGCAAAATGATTCACGTGAAACACTTTGTTAACCTATGAAATCCGCTTGATCTCGGTGCCACATCGGACGTCGCTCCTTTGGCTAGCCGAACCGTCCGACAGTCGCGCCGAACCGTCCGACAGTCGCGCCGAACCGCTCCCGCCGCAGCAATGATTCACGTGAAACACTTTGTTAACCACGCCCCGAGCCTGCCTGCGGTGGTGAATTGACCACTCAAGGCTCGTGGCCCACGCCCGCACGCGGCTGTTCCAAATCGGCGGATTCGCCCTTATGAGAAGGGGCAAACGAGGTCCCTGCGCATGCCTGATGCAACTTTCGACGTGATCGTGGTGGGTGGCGGCCACGCCGGCTGCGAGGCTGCGGCCGCGGCTGCACGCATGGGTGCGCGAACGGCGCTCGTCACCCACCGCTTCGACACCATC
>DASRYA010000040.1:0-4346 GCA_035687305.1 Hyphomicrobium sp.
GACGATGAAGTGACCGAACTCGTGGACGAAGACCACGATCGTCAGCACCACCAGGAACTGCGCAATCGTGATCAGAACCCCCGGCGTCGAGGTTGCTACGTTGGCCAGCGTCAGCATCGTTCTCCTGTCTTTCGCGAAGCCGCCGGTTCCCCGGCGGTGGCGCGAATCCGTTGAGGATACGCACGAAAAGCGGCAATTTCGGAGCCCATCCCTGTGGCTTCGGGGACCGGCCAGACGGCTATGGGGACCGGCTAGACATAGCGACCAAGCAGCGATTGTGCCAGTCGGCGTCCGGCGGAATCCGCGGCCAGAACATCGCCCAGAGCGCCGGGGGCGACGATGAGCCCTTCCCCCTCCGCCGCTTCCAGTGTGTCGGCGACGTTACGGGCGATATCGAGAAACCCGATTTTACGGGCGAGAAAGGCCTCAACGGCGATTTCGTTCGCGGCGCTGAGGATCGCCGGCGCCGTGCCGCCGCGTGCCAGAGCATCGCGGGCGATGGTTAATGCCGGGAAGCGGACCTCGTCCGGCGCCTCGAAGGAGAGCGTGCCGATGGCCGTAAGATCGAGCCGCTGCGTCGGCGCGTCCATCCGGTGGGGCCAGGAAAGCGCCAGCGCAATGGGCGTGCGCATGTCGGGACACGCCATCTGCGCGATCACCGAGCCGTCCCGATAGGCGACGAGGCAGTGGACGATCGACTGCGGGTGGATGACGGCCGCGAGTTGCTCGGCGCGGACCGGAAACAGATGGTAGGCCTCGATCAGCTCCAGGCCCTTGTTCATCAGGGTCGCGGAATCGACGGTGATCTTCGCGCCCATCGCCCAATTGGGATGGCGCAGTGCCTGCTCGGGCGTTGCGTGCTGGAGCTGCTCGGTGCTCCAGGTACGGAATGGACCACCCGACGCCGTGAGCGTGATGCGCTCGATGCTTTCGGGCGCTGCACCGGCAAGCGCCTGCAATGCCGCCGAGTGCTCGCTATCCACTGGCAACAGCTCGGTTTTCGCATCGGCAACAGCCGCCATGAAAACTTCGCCCGCCGAGACGAGGCATTCCTTGTTGGCGAGCGCCAGACGCCTGCCCTGACGGGCAGCCTCGAACGTCGGGGCCAGCCCCGCGGCGCCGACGATCGCGGCCATCACGCAGTCGGCGGGTTCGGCCGCCGCCGCGACGACGGCCTCGGGTCCGGCTTCGGCGCGTATCCCCGTGCCGGCCAGCGCTCCCTTGAGCGTACCGTACAGCGATGCCTCGCCGATGACGGCGACGCGTGCTCTCGTGCGCCGGGCCGCGTCCGCGAGACTGTCGACGTTGGTCTGAGCCGTCAGGGCCACGACCTCGAACGCATCCGGGTTGCGCTCAACGAGATCGAGCGTGCTCTTGCCGATCGATCCTGTTGCCCCGAGCACCGTAAGCGTGCGTGGCGCCTCACTTTTTCCATCCGCCCGCCGAGTTTCGGCCGGCAAGCTGCGCACGATGCCTTTGTCCTGCGGATGCATCTAGATGCCGAACAAAAGCGCGCGTGCTGGCGCGTGGGCGTCGATGGCGAGGGCGAGAAGCCCGGCGACGGAAGCCGCCGCGACGAGACTGTCCATGCGGTCCATGAAACCGCCGTGTCCGGGGATGAGGTCGCTGGCGTCCTTGAGGTGGAAGAGACGCTTCAGAGCGGATTCGGCAAGGTCTCCGGCCTGGGCGATGAAGGCGAGCGCGATGCCAACGAGGATTAGGCGGACAGGATCTGCCGCCGGCTCGAGCATGGCGAAGATGGCGCCCGATGCCGCGCCCGCGCACAGCGCGCCGATAAACCCCGCCCAGGTTTTATTGGGCGACACGCGTGGCCAGAGCTTGGGGCCACCGAACGTGCGCCCAGCGGCATAAGCCGCCGTATCGGACGACCAGACGACTGCGAAGATGAACAGCACCGCCGTGAAGCCGAACGGCTCGTCGCTGCGCAGCCAGAGCAGCGCCACGGCCGGCAATCCGACGTAGAAGACGCCCAGCGCCGACAGCCGCGCCCCGCGGCCGATATAGAGCGGAACGAGCGTGATCGCGGCGATGGCGAGCACGGCTATGGCCGGCGCGGCATAGCCGACGCCCGCGAGCACGATGGCCACCGCGACCGCAGCGGCGTGCACGAAAAATCCGACGTCGAAGGAGGCGCCGCGCACCAGCCGGCCCCATTCCCAGCACATGACGAGCCCGCAGATCAGCACGAGCACCGCGAATGCGAGAGGGCCCGAATAGGCGAGCCCAAATGCGACCGCGGCAAGGACCGCGCCGGAGAGGATGCGCAGTTTCAGGTTGCTGGAGATCAGTGGCATCGCCCCCGGCTCCGTGGCTGCGGCGTTATCGGGCATGGCGCCTCACATCGCCGAATGCCGCGAGCGGCCGCCGAAGCGGCGGTCACGGGCGCGGAAGCGGGCAATGGCTTCCTCCAGCAGCTCGCGGCCGAAATCCGGCCAATAGGCATCGAGGAAAACGAACTCGGTATAGGCGCACTGCCAAAGCAGAAAGTTGGAAATGCGCATCTCTCCGCTGGTGCGCACCAGCAGATCGGGATCGGGAATACCGGCGGTGTCGAGCGTGGCACCGATGCGCTCCACCGTGATGTCTGCGACCTGCAGCGTCCCCGCTGCCACCTCCGCTGCGAGGCTGCGCGCCGCCTTTGCGATCTCCCCGCGCGCCCCATAGTTAAAGGCGATGATGAGCGTGATGGCGCTGTTGTTGCGCGTCAGCTCGACCGCCTCGTCGATCAGAGCCATGAGCTCGGGATCGACATTCGCACGCTCGCCGATGACGCGGATCATCACCCCGGCGTGGTGCAGCTCCGCAAGGTCGCGGCGGATAAAGCGCTTCATCAGCCCCATGAGATCGTCGATCTCGTCCGCAGGGCGCGTCCAGTTCTCCGATGAGAAGCTGTAGAGGGTCAGGTAGGGGATGCCGAGCTCGATGGCCGCCCTTACGGTGCGCCGCACCGCTTCCACGCCATTGCGATGGCCGACCGCGCGCGGCAAGCCGCGCTCATTGGCCCAACGCCCATTGCCGTCCATGATGATGGCGATGTGCTGCGGCTGAGCGCCATCGCGCTCGTTCGCTGTAGGCTTTGTCTGGATTTCCGTCACCGGCGACAGACTTCCGATTTGAGGGCCCATTGCGAAGGCCGCGCAGCGGAGGATAGCGGAATTGGCGCTACCCTCAAAGCATCAGACCTTGTGGATCTCGGCCTCCTTGGTGGCCAGCGTCTCGTCGATGTCCTTGATGAGCCGGTCGGTGAGCTCCTGGACCTTGGCGGACGACTTGTGATGCTCGTCCTGGCTGATCTTGCCATCCTTCTCCAGCTTCTTGAGAAGGTCCATGCCTTCGCGGCGCACGTTGCGCACCGCCACGCGGCAGCTCTCGGCGTATTTGTGGGCGAGCTTGGCAAGCTCGTTGCGGCGATCCGCGGTGAGCATCGGGATCGGCAGGCGCAGCAGCGTGCCGTCGATCACCGGGTTGAGCCCGAGGTTCGCCTCGCGGATCGCCTTGTCGACGGCGGAGACGTTCCCCCTGTCCCAGACCTGCACGGAAATGGTGCGCGGCTCGGGAACGGAGACGGTGGCGACCTGATTGAGCGGCATCTTGGCGCCATAGACAGTGACCTGGACCGGATCGAGCAGGTGCGAACTCGCACGCCCCGTGCGCAACCCCGAAAGGTCCCGCTTCAGCACGTCGAGCGCGCCGCGCATCCGCTTTTCCAAGTCGTTGAGATCGAATGTCGCCATTGCTGCCTCCCGCCGGCGCGCCGAAACGAGAACATCGCTCCATGGCCGGCTTTCCAGGGTCGTTTCATTCGCCGGGACGTCAATACCGGCGGCTCAAATCGGTCACTCGATGACCGTTGCGCGGCCCTCGCCGCGCAGAACTTTCAAGAGGTTGCCCGGCTCTTCGATGGAGAAGACAATTACCGGAAGTCCGTTATCGCGAGCAAGCGCGATTGCCGCGCCGTCCATGACCTTGAGATCGCGCGCCAAAACCTCGGCGTAGCTGAGCCGGTCGAAGCGCTTGGCGTCGGCGTTCTTGCGCGGATCGCTATCGTAGACACCGTCGACCTGCGTCGCCTTCGCGACTGCCTGACAGTCCATCTCGATGGCGCGCAGGGTTGCCGCGGTATCCGTCGTGAAGAATGGGTTGCCCGTTCCGGCGGCGAAGACGACGACGCGTCCTTCTTCCATATGGCGCAGCGCCTTGGGGCGGACGTAGCTCTCGCAGACCGTCGGCATGGGGATCGCCGAGAGCGCCCGCGCCGGCACCTTGGCCCGCTCCAGCGCATTCTCGAGGGCGAGCGCGTTCATCACCGTCGCCAGCATGCCCAT
>DASRYA010000041.1:0-4017 GCA_035687305.1 Hyphomicrobium sp.
TTGACGCTCGCGGGCGTGCGCGTCTCCCTCGGCCATTCGATGGCAACCTATGGGGAGACGCAGGCCGCGCTGGCCGCTGGGCTTACGGGCTTCACGCACCTTTTCAACGCGATGCGCCCGCTCGAAAGCCGCGATCCGGGGCCTATCGCTGCCGCATTGGAAGCGCCCGCCGCATGGTTCGGCATGATCGTCGATGGCGTGCATGTGGCGCCGGAGGTTCTGCGGCTCGCGCTGCGGGGCACGGGCCATCCGATGCTCGTCACCGATGCGATGCCGCCGGTCGGCGGCAAGAAAGCGACATTCGAGCTTTACGGCCAGACGATCACCACGCGCGATGGCCGGTGCATGCGCGCCGACGGCACGCTCGCGGGTGCGGCCATCGACATGGCGAGCTGCGTGCGCAATGCCGTGCGCGATCTTCACGTTCCCCTCACCACGGCGCTGTGCTTTGCATCCACGGAGCCCGCGGAGTTTCTCGGCCTCGGCACGATGCTCGGGCGCCTCGCGCCGGGCTTCCGCGCCGACATGGTGGCCTTCGAGCCGGTGGAGATCGACGTGCTCGAAACGTGGGTGGCAGGCGAGCCCAATGCCGCGGCGAACCGCGAGCAAGCCTTGGTTTGAACGGTCGAGTGAGTGCGGGTGCGCGCATGCGTCTTAACGCTTACGCGCCATACCACCCGCGTCGCTCTCCCAGCCGAATACGGACCTGCCGCCGAGATCGGGCGAGGCCGTGCGTTCGCCCGCAATGAAGGCCTCGAGTGAGGGACCACTCGCTGTGCGTTCCAGTCGCCGCGCCTCCGCATCGAGCCGCTGCAGCGCCGACAGGGTTTCCTCCCGGCCCAGTCGCGCCCGCTCCACCGCGCCTTTCAAGACACGGATCGTCTCGTCGTAGACCTTCACCGGCACGGGGAACGGATGGCGATCCTTGCCACCGAGCGCGAGCGAATAGCGCGCCGGATCCTGGAAGCGGCAGGGCGTTCCATGCACGACTTCTGCGACCATCGCGAGCGAGCGCACCGTGCGCGCGCCGACGCCGGGCGTCAGCAACAGGTCGGGGAAATCGATGGGGCCGCGTTCGGCGGCAGCGGCGAGCGTGCCATGCAGGCGCCGCGTGAACACGTCGGACGAGCGCACGTCGTGGTGCTCGGGCATGACGAGGTGCGGCAGCAATGGCTGATCGGCAGACTGGCTGAAAGCCTTCGCCGGCGTAACCTCCGCATCTAGGCGCGCATATTCGGCTGCGATGCGGTCGGGCCCCAGGTCGGCGAGCATGTCGAGCTGCGCGGTGCGTGAAGGCGCGGCGCGCCGGTCGGTGAGGTTGACGATGTTCCCCTGCGTCCGCCCTTCGATGGCCGCGTGTGGCGCATCTACGAAATCGCGCACCTCGTCCGAATGCCAATGGTAGCGCCGCGCCTGCCGGGCGTCTCCGTTCATCCCCTGCTGCACGACGGTCCATTTGCCGTCGACCGTTACGAAAAACCCGTGCAAATAAAGGTCGAAGCCGTCCTGCACGGCGGCGCTGTCCACCTTGGCGACGAGGCGGCTCGCCCGTGTCAGGCCCGCTGCGTCCAGTCCCACCCGGTCACCGAGCGCGGTCAGCTCATCGGGCGTTCGCCGCGAGTGGCGCCCGCGGCCGCCACACACGTAGATCCCGAGCTCCCGGGATCGCGGCGCGAGCCCGCGCTTGAGCGCGCCGATGACGCTCGTGGTGATGCCGGAGGAATGCCAGTCCATGCCCATGACGGAGCCGAACGACTGGAACCAGAAGGGATGGGCAAGGCGGCTGAGAAACTCGTCGCGTCCGTAGTGGTGGACGATGGCCTCTGTGATGATAGCGCCGAGATCGGCCATGCGCGCGGCAAGCCAATGCGGCACGCGCCCCGAATGCAGGGGCAGATCGGCGCTGCCGGATCGGCGGGCCATGGCATCTCCTTGACGATTCGGTTCAGTCTAGCAGAGGCGCTGCGGTAGAAACGCGGAACCGTTACAATCGGATGCGGGTTAGCACCGCTGGATGCAGCATGGAACCGAGGAGTGAGCCCATGCCACGCGGAGCAAAGACGAAATACACCGGCAAGCAGGAACGCAAGGCCGACCACATCGCGGAAGGTTACGAGAAGCGCGGGGTCGGCAAGAAGGAATCCGAGCGCCGCGCATGGGCGACGGTGAACAAGGACGACGCCGGCGGGAAGGCGCCCGGTGGCTCGGGTCGCGGCAAGCGCACGGGCCGGCCAGCGGCACACAAGGGCGGCCGTCTCGGCGGCAAGGCATCGGCAGCCCGTCCGGCATCGGCCCGATCGGCATCGGCGAAGAAGGCCGCCGCAACACGCAAGCGCCGCAGCGCCTGATCGCCCGAACATCGGCGCAGCGCGCGAAGTGCTCTTCGATGCACTTTGCGCCGTTCAGTTACGGCGCCTCTTCGTCGTTGAGATTTCCTCGCGGACCTGCGCGTAGCTCAGCACCGAGAAGAGCACGGTGCCGCCGAAGATGTTGCCGGCGAGCGTCGGCAGGAAGAAGCGCGCGAAAGCCTGCTCGAAGGTTGCGGCGCCCGTCAGCGCGCCATAGATCGCCTCGGCCGATCCGGCCACGATATGCGTGAAGCCGAACAGCGCGATGAGATACGTCAACAGCCCGATGACGAAGAACTGCAGATCGTCGGTGGAGGCGAGAATCCACACCAGCGCCGCGATGACCCATCCCGCGCCGATGCCCTTGGCGAACATCTCGAACGGCGAGTTCTCCATCAGCCGCGCGACGATCCCGTGCATCTCCCGGCCGACATCCGCGCCGACGATGGGCAGCGAGGAAAGTGCGAGTGCGAAAACGAAGCAGCCCACGACGTTTGCCAGCAGAACGATGCCCCACAGCCGTATCATCGACAGGAACCAATCGAGCTTGCGCCGCGAGATGACCGGCAGCACGGCGGTGAGCACGTTTTCGGTGAAGAGCTGCTGTCTGCCGAGAATGACGATGAGGAACCCGACGGCATAGCCGAGCTTGGCGATGATCGGCCGCCACTCCGACTGCGGCAGGTGCGCCGCCAGCGCCGCCTCGGTGAGAAACGAAAAGCCGATCGATATGCCGGCGGCGACACCTGACCACCACAGCGCCGAAAACGGCCTGACGAGTTCTGCCTCGCCCTCCGTCCGCACGATCTCGTAGACCACCGCCGCGCGCGGGCGACGGGACTCCTTAATGTGCTTGACCTCGGCCCGGCTGAGACCCTCGCCGACTTCGGCGGTCTTTTGGTCGACTGTCTTCGCGTCAGGTTTGGTGGACTTCGTATCAGGTTTCGTGGCGGTCAATGGCTCACCCGAGGCTATCGTTGCGTCAAATCACTCTAGCAGCGCCGCTTGATCAAAAGTTTCGGAGCAACGGAAGGTTCAATGTCGCCCCTTGGTGGCGAAAGCTCCGGCCCGCTATATGCTAGCCAAGACTATGCCGCGTGCCAGCGTTTTACGCATCGCCCGCCGGCCGGACCATCGACGAGGATCGAAGATATGGCGGCGCCTTTAACGGTTTCAATTCCGCACTCCCTCGGCAGGGAGGAAGCACTGAAGCGGCTCAAGTCCGGCCTCGAGGGCGTACCGGCTTCGAGCCTGTTCACGCTCGAGCAGCGGCCGTGGGTGGATTATCGCATGCCGTTCATTGTGCGCGCGTTCGGCCAGGGGATCGAGGGCTCGCTGCAGGTGGAGGACGAAGCGGTAAAGCTGGAGGTCGTGCTACCGGCGCTGTTGCGAAAACTGTGGCTGAAGACGGTGCTGCTGGGGCGCACGAAGGCACTGCTGGAGAAGAAATAGCACGCCCCGTTTTACAAGCTAACCGCGGGCCCTTGCCCCGCGGAGCCGGCCGCGGGGTTGACCGGTCGCGCACAGGAGCGGCGCGCTAGAGCCGTTCCGGTTTGGGTGGAAACGCAGAACGGCTCTAGCTGAATGTTTGGTCGTGCTTCTTATCGGAAAACCGGTCCCCACTTTTTCGGAAGCACTCTCTATCAATCGTGCTTCTCATCGGAAAACC
>DASRYA010000042.1:0-14925 GCA_035687305.1 Hyphomicrobium sp.
CTCGGCGTCGAGATAGGCGCGGATGTCCGCGTCGAGCACGGAGGGATCGCGCATCACCTCCTGCCAGTTGTCGGCGCGCAGCCAGGCGTATTCGTCGACCAGCTCAACTCCGTGCCACTTGGACACCTTGGCGCGGGCAGGGGCACGCGGCGGCTGGATGAGGGCATGACGATCGACTGGGCCGTGCATCGGTATCTCCACGCGAAAGACGAGGGCGACGGCGTTGCGGTGGCGAGCCGCTCGGCACCGCAAGCGCTGGCGATGCCGGTTGGGATGGCCGTCTGAGGGATCTGCTGATCAGATGGGTAGGGCCTGGGCTTGTCAACTTCGGGTGGATCCGCCCGTCGCTCAACCCGGAGAGCATATAAGGATTGGATAGTAAATAATCCAACGGATGGCCAGTTTGCTGGGCATAATATTACGGATGCTAAGCGTTGGATGCGACCACGGCTGCATAGGCGGGCTGCCGGTTGCCGCAACTTCTATGAGTCGTTAGCACTTAGTAGGATTGACTGCTGTTATCGCAGCTATGAACGGCGTTAAATTTATGAGCTGCTGAAAAACAGACCCGCAACATTATCCATAGCAAGTGTATGGGGCGCACCTGTAGTTGACTTTACTACGTCTTGGTGCGAGATCAGCAGGCCCGCGCAATCTTGCTCCAGTCATAACGTCGCCGTGCAAGTTCATTTGCGCGCAAGGTCTATATAGGCCTGAATGTTCGCTCGAATACAACATTGGCCAAAACAACATTGGATTGGCGAGAAAAATTTAACCTGTCATCGCCTGGGGAGGGCGAGTTGGAAGATACAACTGAACCTGAGCTGGTTGAGCTGACCGCGAAGATCGTATCAGCCTACGTGAGCAATAACTCCGTCGTCGCCAGTGACCTGCCGCACTTGATCAGCGAAACACATGCCGCATTGAGCCGCGCCAGCGGTGGTACGATTCCGGTCGAGCGCGAGGAGCAGAAGCCGAAGGTGCCGGTCAAGAAGTCGATCATGCCCGACTATCTGATCTGCCTGGAAGACGGCAAGAAGTTCAAGTCGCTCAAGCGGCACCTGCGCACCCACTACAACCTGTCGCCCGAGGAGTACCGGGAGAAGTGGGGCTTGCCGCACGATTATCCGATGGTGGCGCCCAATTATGCGCGCGCCCGTTCGGACCTTGCCAAGAAGATGGGCCTCGGCACGCGCCGCTAGACCCGGCGATCGCAGCACATCGCGGCGCTCAGCTTTTCGCCGGGCGCTGGCGATAGCTCGCGACTTCGGCGCGGTATGCGCGCAGCAACGCGGCATGACGCGCGAGATCGTACGCCCAATGGCCCGCCTGCCCCCGCTGACGTTCGATGCGCAGCGCGCGGCGCATGCGTGCGATGAGACGAGCGTGAGCGGCCGGATCGGCGGCATCGATCTCGTGTGGCCACAGGGGCAGAAGCCGCGGAAGATCGCGACGCCGATCGTAGGCCGAGACGGATGCTGTGGTGCGCGCGCACGGCGCGGCCATGTATGCGGTCGGATGTTTGAAGGACATGCAAGCGAAAGCGGGCTGTTGAAAGGATCCAGCAACTTTCGCACCGCGGTTTGCGGGCGGGGACTTCTCACGCGTTGCGAATTATCCCCTCCGTTCACGCGACCAGTACTTTGCTCACCGAAGAGCAGTGCTTCAGCTCTATGATCAGCGCCGTCACCAGTTCCAGCGACTGAAAGCCGAGATGCAGCCACAGTTTTCGAGTTCCCCCAACTCTGCCGCCGCCTATCGGGCACAGCCTGCGCACCTCCCGTTCGGTATCCGCGATGCGCGCCGCGATGCCATCGAGCACGCGGTCATTCAGGTATTCGGCGTGGCCGGCGACGAGTTACGGCGCGCCTCCCGCGGGCGCGCCAACGTCGCCCTCGCGCGGCAGGTTGCGATGTATCTGGCCCATGTCGGATGCGGCCTGTCGCTGACGGAAGCGGGGCGCCTCTTCGAACGCGACCGCACGACCGTTGCGCACGCCTGCGGTGTCATCGAAGACCGGCGCGATGATCCGCTGTTCGACCGCGCGCTCGACCTCCTCGAGTGGGCCGTGCCGCTGCTCGCGGTCCGCGACTATCCTGAAACTCCGGCCGCGAGCTGAAACCCATGCCAGTTTCGAAATCGAGGCGCCGGACGGCAGGTCCGGCGGCGACGGCTGCTGCCGTCGTCAATGACGAAGAGAGCCCGCTCGCGTGGTTGCGCCGCCGCAAGGACCGCAATGGAGAGCCCATGATTTCGCAGGCGCAGTTCGATGCCGGCGAGCGCCTGCGCGCCGACTTCTGGTTCGCACAGATGACGCCGCGCACGACCACCAACTGGTCGGCTCTGTCGCCGACGAAGCGGGGCCGGCGCTACGGCGCAACCCGTCCGGCCGCGGCCGATATGCTGGATAACGCCGCCGCAGCAGCGGAGAGGGTGCGCCGTGTGCTCGCCGCAGTGGGTCCGGAGCTTTCCGGCGTGCTCATCGACGTGTGCTGTCACCTCAAAGGGCTCGAGGAAACCGAGCGCGCAGCCGGGTGGCCGCAGCGATCGGGAAAGATCGTGCTGCAACTCGCACTGACGCGCCTCGCGCGGCACTACGGTATCGAGGGCTCCGGCCCGGCGCCGGCACCTGGCGCGGCGCGTGTCCGTCACTGGGGAGATGATGGCTACCGGCCCGCGTTCGAGATATCCGACGAGGAATAGTGCCGTCCGTCGCCGTGGCTGCGCAGTAGCGGGTGGTCACGGAGTAGCAGGCGCCGCGCGCTGGGCCCGCTAGCCAGCTCAGGAAGCCGCGGCCTCCCGGGTGCTGGCCGTCGCATCGGCACGTACGCGCGCCACCATAGAAGCGAGCCCGTTCGAGCGCTGTGGGGTGAGATGCTCCTTGAGGCCGAGCTTCTCAAAAATGGGGTCCGCCTCGATCGTCAGCACCTCATCGACCGGACGATCGTTATAGATGGCGGAAAGAACGGCGATGAGCCCGCGCACGATGTGCGCATCGCTGTCGGCCAGGAAGTGGAGGACGGGATTGCCGCCTTCGGAGCGGATCTCGGTCGCAAGCCAGACCTGGCTGGCGCATCCCCGGACCTTGTTGGCGTCGGTGCGCAGATCGTCGGGAAGCGGCGGCAGCTCACGGCCCAGCTCGATCAGGTAGCGATACCGGTCCTCCCAATCGTCGAGGACGGCGAAATCGCTGGTGATGTCCGAAAGGGTCGGCACGCTACGGCAAGCTCCGATGTTGGCTGATGCAGCTATTCACATAGGTTGCCGAATTGCAAACGCGCAAGGGCCAGCGTGCACTGCTGGCCCTTTGATTTGCGTGCGAAAGGCTTCAGATGCGGCTGGGCGCCGCGCCCCGCCACACCGGTTCCAGGTCCTCCGAGCGCAGGGTGCCGCGCGGGGTCATGTCGACGGTGGGCTCGATCAGGCCGATCGGCCGCGTCTCACCGGAATTTTTCGTGACGAGCTCGTATGCCATCGCGGCGCCGAACTGCGCCTTCTTCACGAAGCCTTCCCAAACGACACCGGCCTGCTCGCAGGTCGGGCCGTTGCGCTCGCAAAAGGTCGCCGTCCAGTGCACCGCGCTCGCCGCCCGATCGTAGAGGGCAGCTTGCTGCTCACGATCGGCCGGCAGGATGGCGACGACCACCGCGACGAGAATTCCTGCTCTAAGAATAGACATGTTGGCCTCTCCAACCGTCTCGGATCTGTCCCACTGATAACAGGCCGATATCAACAAACTGCCTCATGCAATCGGTAAAATTGCGTCGATTTTCCTGCAAAACTTCGGCGCGGGAGAGCGCGCGCCGGACACCGTGCGCGGCGATTAGAAACACTTTTTAAACCAGGGTTAAGAGATCGTTTACAAAGTTTGCGGCATACTTTCCGTTCATCGTTAGCAGCGCGTTCGAGGGATCTGGTAATGCTGCCGAGGCGAGTGACTGTGCAACTCCTGGCCTTTCTGGTTCTGAGCGGGGGCGTTGCAGCCAATATTTTCTTCCTGCAATCGAACGGCCGCACGATCCTCGCTCAGGTGAGCGACCGGACCGCGTGGAATATTGCCGCCATCGAGGCGGCCGAGTTCGGTGACACTGGCTCTATCGGCGCGCCCGCGAACGGCAACGCGGCGGTGAATGGCCTCGATCTCGTGGCGATCCAGACCGAGACGGCCACCCCCGTGGGCTCGGACACCGATATGATCCGTGCCGTGCAGCGCGAGCTGCAGATCCGCGGCTATGAGACCGGCGCCCGTGATGGGATCGTGGGCGTGATGACGCGCGGCGCGATCATGGCCTACGAGCACGATCACCATCTGCCGCTCACGGCGCGCCCCAGCGACGACCTGCTGAAGGCGATCATCCTGGGCGAGGCGGGGAAGTCCGGTAAGAAGCCTGCCAACGCGGAGACCCGCGAGGCCAAGGACGTTATCCGCTCCGTGCAGCGCTCCCTTGCGAAGCTCGGGTATAAGGCCGGAGGCGTCAGTGGCCAGCTTACGCCGCAGACCGTGAGTGCCATCCGCGCCTTCGAGGGGGACCAGGCGTTGCCTGAAACGGGGCGCATCTCCGGGCCGTTGATCTCGCGCCTGGCGCGCCTGTCCCGGGAGGGGCGCGTGGCGGCAGCGCCCTGATCGCAAGTCGTCGCGAAGTACGCGTTGGCCCACGGTTTCTCCGGTCTGCCCGCTTATAGGACTGTCGCTGCCACTGCCGTAGCCATCCTGGCTCGGCGGGTCCAATGCGCGTTCCGCTTCCGGCATGCTGGACCCGCGCGGCCGTAGCGCCTATCAGTCGTTGGCGATCGCGAGACGATCCCATCGATAACGGAAGCGCGCTGCTAAGGCGCGTTGCGGAAGGCGCCATGCGTCTACGGGCGGAATTCTGGGTCAAGGCATACATTCGCCGATGCGCAATCGAGGGCGCGTCGGCCGTTGTCGTACGCCACGGCGACGACGACGCCGGTGCGATCTACATCCGCATCGATCGTCTCGATGGCACCTGCCAGTTGCTCGGCCCCGCGCCCGCGGGCCTCGAAAGCGTGGAGTGGGATCGTCAGTGGGTGTCCCATCTTCCGCCCGGCACTGCGCCCGAGAAGGCGGATGAATTTCTCGCGCGCGAAGCACGCTTCGATTCCGATCTGTGGGTAGTGGAGGTCGAGGACCGCCGCGGTCGTCACTTCCTGGATGACAGTCTCGTCACAGCTGCCGGCTAACTGCGCACGCCGCTTTACCTTTTAGTAACGGTTGGCGCCTTCAACTTGTACACTATGATTCTCGCAGCCCGCGTCGACGAGACTTGACGGTGCGGGCGAATCAGAGGGGCAGCCATGTCACGGGGGAAGCACATGGCACAGATACTCAGCTTTCGTACCCCGGAGTTTCGGTCAGCCGACCACAGCGCGCAGCGGCATGACGCGGTCGCCGCGGAAGTTATTCTGTTTCCCGGCGTGCGCTATGAGCGCTGGAGCGAAGGCAGGGCCTCGGCACCGCCGCCGCAGGCAGATGGCCGTCGCGACGATCGCGACGTGCTGGAGCTAGCCGAATAGGCGACGCTCAAGCCGCAGCGAGTGTCTCCGGAAAGACGGTTGCCGTCTTTCCCGGTCGGCGATGAGTCGAATTGGCCGCTAAGTAAGCACAACGCCCAGGCGCGCTTGCGCTCCCTATCTGCCGGCGACCGGCCGATGAGCCGACATATATTCGCGTGAGTTCGCCGTCCGCGAGTATTCAGAACGCGCGGGCCGTGCATTTCGCATCGCGCAGCACGGTCTCGACCTGATGCTGATAGGCGAAGCCCTTGTCAGGTCCGCGCACCACGATGATACCGCGCGTCGCCGCAACGGCGGTAGGCGGTGTTGCGCTATTGGCGATGCCCCGTGCCTCCATCGTGACCCCCAGGAACGCATCCTCCGAAGGTACGAGCACGAGGGTGACGGGCGTCGGCCGCGATGGGACGGAAGCCGTGGCGTAGATGTTGTCGCCTTCGGGCGTCACGACGGTCAGCGTCCATCCGAGATCCGGCGGCAGAGTGGCCGAGACATCGACGGGGCCCGCGGAGGTGTTGAAGCGGCACATGGCATAGCGCGCATCGGGCGATGCGAACGGTAGCGGCTCGGCACCGGCCGCAGCGACCGGCAGCAGCTGCATGCGATTGACGGGCAGTCCCGGCGCGAGGCGGCTGTAAGCAGACGCCGCGGTGAGATAGGGTGCCGCGAACGTCGCACAGATGTGCAGGATGCCGGCGGCCACAGGGGCCGCAAGGATGAGCTGCCAGTTGGCGTTGCGGAGCGGATTGAAGATTTTCATCGGCAATGCGTGCGGCGGATGACAGGAAGCGGCTCTGGCGCCTCCTCGGCTTTTTCTAGCATCGGCGTTCCTGCATCGAACACGGTGTACTTGAGCGCGAGCCGGCCTGCGCCTCCGGTCGGCAGCCAATTGCCGGCACTGGCTTCTCGGCCGAGTGCGACGGCGAAGGTGCCATCGGGACGAATGGCGATCGACTGGCTCGTATACGCATGGCGGTCGGCGGCATTGGCAATGAGCTCGCCGCGATCGTTGAAGACCGTGATGCTCCACCAGTTGTTGCCGGGGCTTCGCCCTTCGACGAGATAGTCGCACGACGAGTGAAGGCGATTTCCCTCGCTGTCGGTATAGGCGATGTAGGTGAGCGCGAGATCCGACGTGACGGGCAGAGCACCGAGGCGCGCGAAGTGGGCGCGCGTATAGGGATCGGCGTCAGCCTTTCCGGCCGACGTCCAGCTCACCCACGGCCCGCGCTGCTCCGTCGTCAGCGACGTGCCGACATCGATCATGTACCAGCTCGTGCCCAGCCCGAGGATCAGCACCGCGCCGGTGAAGGCAGCCCAGTCGCCCAGGATGCCGAAAAACATGCCGATGCGTTTCTGCAGCCGGTGCAGCGCCACGTGCGCGGGCGTGAGGGCGCTATGGGACAGCACGGGGCGTTCCCTCGTTGGTGGTGCCGAGATTGGCGCGGCGGCCCGGTGCGTCCGGCGGCGGCGTGGCCGGGGGCGGCGAGGTGCTGCCGGTGCTGCCCGGCGCCGGCGTCGTAGCCTCGGGCTGTTCGATGCCGCCTGCCTTGCGGAATGCCTGAGCGACGTTGCGCAGCGTGTCCCGTGTCTTATCCGACATTAGGCTGGATCTGGTACGCTGGGGCTCGGCGGCCGTGCTCGACCCTTCGGGGCGGAGGGCCGCGATGCGCTGCTGCTCGGCAACCTGCACGGGGTGCGGTTGCAACCCCGGAATGGTCGGAATGTTCATGTCGGTATGGATGACGGACATGAACGACTGGAAGACCGGCGCCGCGAAATGGCCGCCCGTCGTGCCGCTCGCCATCGGCCGGTTGTCGTCGTTACCGAGCCAGACCGTCGCAACGTACTTGCCCGTGAAGCCGACGAACCAGACGTCCTTCGGGCCCGTCGACGTTCCCGTCTTGCCCGAGACATTGGTGAAGTCCAGCGCCGCCCGCTGAGCGGTGCCGTCGGTGACGACCTTGTTCATCATCCAGTTGATGCCCTCGGCCACCTTCCGCTCGATGACCTGCGGAGCTTCGGGCTCGTCGCGGTCACGGCTGTAGACGAGATCGCCGCGCGATGAAACGAGATCGAGGATGGCATAGGGCTTGGCGAGCTTGCCGCCGTTCGCGAACGTGGCGATGCCGCCCGCGTGCTCCAGCGGGCTGATGCCGTAGTCGCCGAGGGCCATCGAGCAAGTTTTGCGAATGCCGCTGATGCCGAGCCGCTGCGTCAGCTCGATGACCTTGTCGCGCCCGACCGCGAACGACAGCTCCGCCGCCACGGTATTGAGGGATTTCGCCAGCGCCATCCAGAGCGGCATGCGTCCGCCGCCGCCGTGGCTGCCGCCATAGTTCTGCGGATGCCAGCGCCCGCAGCTGCGCGAGGCGTCGCGAACGCTCGTCGTCGGCGTATAGCCGTTTTCGAGCGCGGCGGCATAGACGTAGACCTTGAACGAGGAGCCGGGCTGGCGGCGCGCGTGTGTCGCGCGGTTGAACTGGCTCTCGCCGTAGTCCGGCCCACCCGTGATCGCGCGCACGGCCCCGTCCGTTTCCATCAGCACGATCGCGCCGCTGGTGATGCGATTGCCGCGGAACTTGCGCAGTGCCGAGCTCAGCGCCTCATCCGTGGCCTTCTGCATGTTGAGGTCGACGGTGGTGCGCGCGGTGAGAACGTAGTGGCCGCGGCCCGCCGCGATGCGCTGCACCTCTTCGAATGCCCAGTCGAGGAACCAGTCGGGGCTCGAGGGATCGCGGTTCTCGATCGTCTTGGCCGGATGCATGCGCGCCCAGTGCACCTGGCCGGAGGTGTAGAAGCCCGCTTCGACGAGGTTGTCGAGCACGATGGACGTGCGCGCGCGCGACGCCGGCAGGTTGACGTGCGGGGCGTATTTCGTCGGCGCCTTGAAGAGACCGGCGAGCATGGCCGCCTCGGCGAGATTGATCTGCCGCACGGACTTGCCGAAGTAGAATTGCGATGCGGCCTCGGCGCCGAACGCGCCGCCGCCCATGTAGGCGCGGTCGAAGTAGAATTTCAGGATCTCGCGCTTGGTGAAGCGGCTCTCCAGCAGGAGCGCGAGGAACGCCTCTTTTATCTTACGCTGCATTGAGCGTTCGGACGAAAGGAAGAGGTTCTTCGCAACCTGCTGCGTGATCGAAGAGCCGCCCTGCACAACCTCGTTCGCCTGCAAGTTGGTGGCGAGCGCGCGCAGGGTACCGAGCACGTCGATACCCCAGTGCTCGAAGAAGCGCCGGTCCTCGGTGGCGAGGGTCGCCTTGATAAGCGAGTCCGGGATCTCGTCCAGCGGCACGGAGTCGTTGTGCAGGATGCCGCGCTTGCCGATCTCGTTGCCGTTCTGATCGAGGAACTTCACGGCGTACTGGCCGGTGAGAAACTTGCCCTCGTTGAATTCCTCGAACGCGGGGATGGCGAGCGCGAACATGACGACGAAGCCGCCGGCCCCGAGCGTCAGCCCCTCCGAGGCGGCTTCATTCAACAGGCGCTTCCAGCCGGTGAGGCGAAAGCGCGCGAAGAAGCTCGTGCCGGCATCCCAGGCATCCCGGACCCATGCCCAGCTTTCGGCGATCGTCGAATCGAGTTTGGAATCGAGCCCGAGCCAATCGATGACCCGTTCGCGGCGCCCGCGTCTGAAGAGCCAATCGTGCACGTCGATCCTGTCCCGCGCTGGAGGCGTCCGGGCGCAGGGGCGCCCAGGGAGCAATTCGATTAGAATCCCGCACGGTTATAGCTGCGCCGGGGTGGTGATGTTAAGGCGCAAGCCCACCTCTCCGGGGAAATGCTGGGGCGCCGTCCTTTGATGCAGTTTTGCAACAGCTCAGGATGGGGCAATTGCGGCGCCGTTGCGGCGGGGCAAAGGAGAAGGTGACGCATGGTGCCGGCCTGAGCAGCGAGGGCGAGCACGCTGTCGGCTCGGGTTCGGCGACTACGAGGTGGGAGCCTCTCCGGAGAAACGTGCGGGTAGCTGCTGTCGAAACACTTTCTAAAGCCGCCGACCTCCCGTCACGTGCCGCCCAAAGGGCCGGTCCGACGCGCTAACTGCCATGCCGCCGGATTTTGCGCGGCGCCCCGCGAGGCGAACTTATCCCCAGCGTGACGCTGCTCGCGTATGCTTCAGATATAACGCGACAGTTGCGCCGGCGGTGAGTTCGGATCGCGTCGCATCTTCCCAGAAACTGCAACGGGGTGACAGCGGCGCATGGCGGCGTTGAGCGATGCCACGATCGCATTGATCAAGATCGATTACGAGGAAAGCAGTCTCACCGTCGTGGCCATCGGAGAGAAATACGGCATCTCGGCGCCGTACGTCTCCCGCATTGCCCGCGAGCGGGGCTGGCTCCTGCGCACCCAGCGGCTCGGCCGGCGGCCGCGGACCAAATCGCCGATGAGCAACGCCGGGCGCGCACTCATCTCACACCGCCTCTGCGGCGTGATCAACAGGAAGCTCGATCAGATGGAGAAGGATATGGAAAGCGGTGCGCTGAGCTCCGCCGACCTCGAGCGCGATGCAAAGACGATCGCCTCGATGATCGGCGGCATGCAGAAGGTCGGTCCCGTCCCAACCGAAGACAAAGTGAGCAAGTTCGATGCCGTTCGACCCGCCGCAGTCGCCGACACCGATGAGGTGGAGCGACTTCAGCGCGAGATTGTCGAGCGCTTTGAGCAGATCGAGCGCCGCCGGGCGGCTGAGGCAGGACCTCGCTGAGATCGCGGCCGAGCTTTCGCCCCGGCATCTGGCGCTGATCCTCGGCCATTGGCCGCTATGGGCCCGCCCCGACCAGCTCCCGCCGGGGGCGAACGCGACGGGCGAGCCCTGGCGGATATGGCTCATTCTCGGTGGCCGCGGTGCAGGCAAAACCCGCGCAGGCGCCGAGTGGGTCCGCGCCAAGGCGCTGGGGCGCACCCATGACGGCAGTCCCGCCGCGCGGCGGATCGCGCTCGTGGGCGAGACCTACAACGAGGTGCGTCGCGTGATGGTCGAGGGCGTGTCGGGTATCCTGGCGGTGCACGCCGACGGGGAAAGACCGCATTTCGAGCCCTCGAAGGGTCAGCTCGTATGGCGCACCGGCGCGCTGGCGCAGATTTTTTCCGCGGAGGATGCGGAAGGCTTGCGCGGGCCGCAGTTCGACGCCGCCTGGTGCGACGAGGTGGCCAAGTGGCGCAACGCCGAGCACACATGGGACATGCTGCAATTTGCGCTGCGCCTGGGCGAGCATCCGCAGATGGTCGCGACGACGACGCCCCGCGCGACAGCGTTTTTGAAGAAACTGATGGCGGACGCAGGGACGGTGGTCACGCGCGCTTCGACCGTGGACAATTCGGACAACCTCGCGCCCTCGTTCGTCGCCGAGATGACCCGTCGATACGCCGGCACGGCGCTGGGCCGCCAGGAGCTCTACGGCCAGCTCGTCGACGATACGTCCGGCGCGCTGTGGCGGCGCGACTGGATCGAGATGCACCGCGTCGCATCGGCCCCCGAGCTGGCGGCCATCGTGGTGGCGGTCGATCCGCCGGTGACGGCGACGGCTTCGTCCGATGCGTGCGGGATCGTCGTTGCCGGACTGGGCGAGGACGGCCGCGCCTATGTGCTGGCCGACCGCACGCTACAGGGGCGCGAGCCGCAGGTGTGGGCGCGGGCGGCGGTGAGCGCCTACCGCGAATATCTCGCCGACCGCGTCGTCGCCGAGGTGAATCAGGGCGGCGACCTGGTGACTGCGGTCCTGCGGCAGATCGACGATGGCGTGGCGGTGCGCACGGTGCGCGCAACGCGCGGCAAGTGGCTGCGTGCCGAGCCGGTTGCGGCGCTCTATGCCGAGGGGCGCGTTGCCCATGTCGGCGCGTTCGACGCCCTCGAGGATCAGATGTGCGCATTCGGCGCCGACGGGCTGGTGAAAGGTCGCTCGCCCGACCGGCTCGACGCGCTCGTCTGGGCGCTCACCGACCTGATGATCGACGGCGCACGCCGCCCGCTGGTGCGAAGGTTGTGAGCCTGACGTTGGCGTGACCCGTGCTGAGCACGGCCCTTTGTCATCCCGGAAGCCGTGAGCGGAGCGAGCGGCTATCCGGGAACCAGCGGAAGGTGCGGCGTCAGCCTCGCAATATCGATGATGCATTAGCGCTGGGTCCCGGGTCTCGCTCGCGCAGCTCGCTTCGCCCGGGATGACAGGTGCGTCGTGCAGTTACCGACATCATCCCGGCGCAGCCGGGATCCACGCCGGTCGCAGTAAACGCTGCCTTTGTGCTGTTGAGGAGGCCTGCGTTCAAACTGAGCAGTCTGTCATCCCGGAAGGGCCGAACGACGTGAGGCGCTATCCGGGAACCAGCGGAAGGTGGGGCGTCAGCCTCGCGATATCGATGATGCATTCGCGCTGGGATCCAGGGTCTCGCTCGCGCGGCTCGCTTCGCCCGGGATGGCAGTGGCGTCGTGCAGTTCCCAACGTCATCCCGGCGCAGGCCGGGATCTACGCCGGTCGCAGCAAACGCTGCCTTTGTGCTGTTGAGGAGGCCTGCGTTCAAACTGAGCAGTCTGTCATCCCGGAAGCGCCGAACGGCGTGAGACGCTATCCGGGATCCGGCGGAAGGTGCGGCATCAGCCTCGCAATATCGATGATGTATTTACGCTGGGTCCCGGGTCTCGCTCGCGCAGCTCGCTTCGCCCGGGATGAGAGGTGCGTCGTGCAATTCCCAACGTCATCCCGGCGCAGGCCGGGATCCACGCCAGTCGCAGCAATCGTTACGGGATGTCCGCATGCATTTGCCTTGCACGCCTACGCCATGACGGGGCGATGACGCGCGCGAACGCGCGCTCGGCAACTTAGCAAAACACCACATGAGCTGGCGGCCGGCTCCCGCAGGGGAGCGGCCGTCGCCAACCGAAAAGGAAACGCATGTCGCGCATCATCGATGCGCTCGGCAGGCTGCTGCCTGCGCGCGCGCCACGACAGGAGCAGAAAGCGAGCGCGGCGGGCCCGCTCATTGCGTGGGAGCCCCTCGGCCAGCCGGTCTGGAGCCCGCGCGATTACACTGCCTTCGCGCGCGAAGGCTTCATGCAGAATGCCATTGTCTACCGGTCGGTGCGCATGGTGGCGGAGGCGGCGGGTTCGGTGCCGCTGCTGCTCTATCGCGGCGATGAGGAGATCGAGAGCCACCCGCTGCTCGATCTCATCGCGCAGCCTTCACCCGATCACACGGCGACGGATTTCCTCGAGGCCTGGTATGGCTTCCTGCTCGTCGCCGGCAATGCTTACGTGGAAGCCGTCGGCGTCGGCGGCAGGCTGCGCGAGCTGTATGTGTTGCGCCCCGATCGCATGAAGGTGATCCCGGGGGCGAACGGATGGCCGGAGGCTTTCGAGTATTCGGCCAATGGGACGTCCGTCCGCTTCGCCGATGAGAGCGTTGCGGGCGTGCGGCCGATCCTGCACACGCGCCTCTTCCATCCCGATAACGATCACTACGGGATGAGCCCCATCGAGGCGGCAGCGTCGGCCATCGATACGCACAATCAGTCGAGTGCGTGGAACAAGGCGCTGCTCGATAACTCGGCGCGGCCGTCCGGCGCGCTCGTCTATGCGGCGAACGGCGGCAATCTCACCGAGGCGCAGTTCAGCCGCCTGCGCGGGGAGCTGGAGGAAGCGTTTCAGGGTGCGCGCAACGCAGGGCGGCCGATGCTGCTCGAAGGCGGGCTCGACTGGAAGCCGCTGTCGCTGTCTCCGAGAGATATGGACTTCATCGCGGCCAAGCATGCAGCGGCGCGCGAGATTGCCCTTGCGCTCGGAGTGCCGCCGATGCTGCTCGGCATTCCCGGCGACAATACGTACGCCAACTATCAGGAGGCGCAGCGGGCGTTCTGGCGCGGCACCGTCTTGCCGTTGGTCTTCCGCATGGCGCGTGCGTTCTCAGCGTGGCTTTCGCCGGCCTACGGTGGAGAGGTGGAGCTGCGGCCCGATCTCGACCAGGTGGATGGTCTCTCGGGCGAGCGCGAAGCCCTGTGGGCGCGCATCGAGCGGGCGAGCTTCCTGACGCTGGACGAGAAGCGCGCCGCAGTTGGATATGGGCCAGCGCCGCGCGAAGAGGTTCCTTCTGATGCCGAGCCGGACGGGATGACTTCGTTCGGCGGCGAAGCCGCTCCGGTCTTCAAATACAACCCCGACCAGCCGCGCGTGCCCGTCGGCAGTTCAGATGGTGGTCAGTGGACGGACGGCGGCGGTGGGAGCGGCACCTCCGGCCGCGTGCGCGTCGCCTTGGCGGGAACGGGGACACGGAATGATGCAGGCGAGGAGGAAAGCCTCGTCCATCTGGCGCAGGCAGATGGTTCGGAGTTTGATCCATCGAGGGGTGGCTGGCACGACTACGCGGTGACAAATGAAGTCTGTGCGGCGGAGCTTAGATGTTCGAAGGAAGAATTGGCGGATCAGCTCGCGCGTTATTCTGTCCCTGGGCTAGATGCGGTCCGGCCCGTGACAAATGAGGGTGTCTATCTAGTCAAAGATCCTAGAACCGGCTTTCCGGGCGGATACGTCCGGACCCTCGTGAGTGCAGACGGCCTTAGGATTGTGAATAGGACGCTGCCTGTCCACGCCTTCTACGATGGCCAGATTGAGCGGGTGGCCACGCAATCGCCCGATGGGTCGTGGCATGTAACCACCCGGGGGATAGGGAATAATCGTCTGCCAGGAGCGGCGACAATTAATGAGGAGCACGGCCCAGAGATTTTTGGTAGGTTGGATCGGATGTTAAAAGAGAATATCGAACGGCATCACGGTGTCCAAAGTTCGAAGTCGCGCATTTTTTCTGGTGTTGGTTGGCCTATCGATCGTGACGATCGCAGTGGGAGTACGCCACATGGCCGGTAACGCCTATACATTCGACTTCGGAGCGGGCAGGTCGCCAGTCTGCACCATCAAGGTTACGGTTCAGTCCGATCAATGGGATCGGCTATTTGCAGGCGTTCGGAAATTTGCGGGGCTCAACGATTTCGATGTGAGGGTAACGCGGCTCAAGCCAGAGCTGGATATTGTCTACATCGATCTGTGGAAGCCAGATATGGCGATCGCTGGCGAGAATGTATTCAAGCCATCGGACTTTGCGCTGTCCTTGTATATCGACCCAACCAAAGGCGCGACGCGGGATGCTGCGCTAAGCGCAGCCAATCGGCTGCGAGATGAATTGATGGAAATACCAGGCGCATCTGTGGAACTTGAGTCGCCGACGGATTGAGGTGCGGCTATGGAAGCGACCGAGTCCGTGAAAAACCTCTTCCGAGGCTTCCACCAGGATATGTTTGAGTACGCGCAAACCCCTGAGGCGATCGCACAGGAGGCGCTTGGGTTTCTCACCCTTGACGACATCCCGCCTGTGGTTGCCTACCTCGATGATTTGTTGAGCGGCCGC
>DASRYA010000043.1:0-1770 GCA_035687305.1 Hyphomicrobium sp.
CCCGCTTTGCCAATCATTGCAGCGTAGGCGTGACCGGCGCGGCCGGCGGCGTCTTCCGCTGGACAGAGGCCGAGGATCGGCTCGGGTCGTATTTCGATCCGCAGTCGGTCGCGGGCATGGCTCTCGAGCGCGATGACCTCAACGCCGACATTCACGCAAGCGCCGAGTATCGCGCCCACGTGGCTGGGACGATGCTGAAGCGGGCGGTGGCCAGCGCGGCGGCGGGCGCCATCTGATCTGATCTGCGCCGTGCCGCCGTCAGCCCCGCATGAATGCCTGCAAGCGGGTCGCGACATGCTGCTCCAGCGCCCCGCGCCGACGCTGCCTCAGCACATCGGATCGAGATAGGCGGTCTTGGTGACGGTGAAGAACTCGTGCGCCTGCCGCCCCTGTTCGCGCGGCCCGTAGTTGGACAGCTTGCGTCCCCCAAACGGTACGTGGAAGTCGACGCCGGCCGTCGGGACGTTCACCATCACCATCCCGGCCTTGACGTTGCGCTTGAAATGCTCGGCGCGCGCAAGGCTGCTGGTGCAGATGCCGGCCGACAGCCCGAACGCGCTGTCATTGGCGATGGCGAGCGCCTCGGCATAATCGCGTGCCGCGATGACGGCAACGATCGGACCGAAGATTTCCTCGCGGGCGATGCGCATGGACGGGGAGACATCGGCGAAAACCGCCGGCGAAAAATAGTAGCCGGGCGTTTCTCGCTTCAGACGCTCACCGCCGACGATCAGTCTGGCGCCTTCGTTGCGGCCGATGTCGATGTAGCTGATATTTTTCTCGAGCTGCCGCTCGTCGACCACCGGTCCCACCTGGGTCTGCGGATCCAGCGCGTGCCCCACCTTCAGTGACGCGGCACGCTCTGCAAGGCGCGCGATGAACTGCCGATACACGCCCTCGGTGACGATAACGCGCGAGGATGCGGTGCAACGCTGTCCCGTGGAATAGAAGCCGCCGTTTGCCGCGCATTCGACCGCGCGTTCGATATCGGCGTCGTCGAGAACGACGAGGGCATTCTTGCCGCCCATTTCGAGCTGCAATCTGCGCATGGGAGGAACAGCCACGGCCGCGCGCGCTATGGTTTGCCCGACACCGACCGAACCGGTGAAGCTGATGCCATCGAGCTTCGGGCTGGAGGCGATGGCAGCGCCGACGTCCTTGCCCTCGCCAATGACCAAGTTGAACACGCCATTGGGCAAGCCACTGCGTGCGAGAATTTCCGCAAGGCGATATGCAGTCGCCGGGGCGATTTCGGATGGCTTGAAGACGACGCAGTTGCCGAAGGCCAGTGCCGGGGCAATCTTCCACGCTGGGATGGCGATCGGAAAATTCCACGGCGTAATGATGCCGATCACACCCACCGGCTCGCGCACGACGCTCACGTCGAGGCCCGGCCGTATGGAGCGCAGCACCTCACCGGCCTGACGGAGACACTCGCCGGCGAAGTATTGGAAAATCTGGCCGGCGCGCGCGCACTCGCCGATGCCTTCGGCCAGGGTCTTGCCTTCCTCCGACGATAGGAGCGTGCCGAGCTCGTCTTTGCGCGCCAGAATCTCAGCGCCCACGCGCTGCAGGATGTCGTGACGTTCCAACGGCGTCGTCGCGGCCCAGGCGGGGAAGGCACGCCGGGACGCATCGGCTGCGCGATCGACCTCCGATACCGATGCCCGTGCAAATCGCCCGACGATGTCCCGTGTATCGGATGGGTTGATATCCGCGAGCTTGGTGGGCGAGTCGCTCCATTCTCCATCGATGAAGTTTAAACCCTCG
>DASRYA010000044.1:0-8736 GCA_035687305.1 Hyphomicrobium sp.
ACATCATCAATCAGTATCGCAAGTACAAGGGTCTGAAGCCGCTCAAGCTCAACGCTGAGCTTACCGAGGCAGCCAAGGCCCACTCCCGCGACCTCGCCAAGTGGGACCGCATCTCCCACTACGGCTCGGACGGCTCCAATCCCTGGGACCGCGTGAAGCGCACCGGCTTCAAGGCGCGTCTTGCCGCCGAGAACGTCGGCACCGGCCAGGTGGACTTCCTCGAGGTGATGCGTGGCTGGAAGGAAAGCCCCGGTCACAACAAGAACCTCCTCCTCGGCGACGCCACCCACATGGGTATCGCGCTGGTTCAGGATCCCCGCACCGAGTTCAAGTCGTTCTGGACATTGGTGATCGGCGCGCCGATGTGAGGCACGCTTAGCGAAGCGCCGCTTCAGCTCGCGGCGCGTTTGAAGAGGTTGCGCCACACGGCGACCTCGATGCCGAGCGACCGGCTCACCACGAAGTTGTTCAACAGTGCGCCCGTCATCAAAGCGATCGACGTCGCCGTCGCCGCGCCGATGAGCCCGTAGTACGGCACCAGCACCAGGTTGAGCACGATCGTCATCACCGCCATCGTCACCTGCACCATGGCGCTGATCCCCTGCTTGCCCAGCATGTTCAGCAGGAACTCTGCGGGGCCCATCGCGGCACGGAAGAGAAAGCCGACGATGAGGATCAGCATCACCGGATACCCGGATGTGAAGCCCGGGCCGAACAGCCACAGCAGCGGCATGCCCATGGTGAGAAGCGCAATGCCCGCCGCCACCGATGGCCAGAACGTCCAGTGCGAGGCTTCGCGCGCGAAGCGGTCCAATTCTTCCCGGTCGCCGCGCGCCGAGAGCGCCGCGAACTGGTTCGCGACGGAGCTGCCCACCGCATAGTGCACGAACAGGATGAGCGACATCGTCTTGGCCGCTGCGAAGTAGATCGCGACGTCCGTCGGGCTCATGTAATGGGAGATGACGAGCACGTCCGCGCTCTGGAGCGCAAATTCGCTGGCGTTGATCACCAGCAGCGGCCAGCTCGTCCTCAGCCACAGCGGAAAATCATAACAGCGCTCGCCGCGGCCGACCGTGGCCCGGATGCGCCGGTCCATCAGCACCGTCTGCACGATGCCCGTCACCCACGTGGCGACGATGGCGGCGGCAACGGCGGTATTCGCGTCCATCGGCAGGTCGGCCTCGTGCGCGACGACCATCGCAACGAGCAGAAGCGCCGGGCGCAGGATATAGGGCGGCACGAGCGACAGCCCCATCCACGCGAAGGCCTTGCCGATGCCGTCCTGCACCCACGTGAGCGCGTAGACGGGGATGCAGATGAGAGCGAGGTAGGCCGGCACCATGAAGGGTTGATCGAGCGGCTCGAAGAAATAGAGCCCCGCCAGCCCTGCCAGCGCAACGAGCGTGCCGACGCCCAGCGACAGCCAGCGCGAGCCGCGCACGACACCGCGCACGCGCGCGATCTCCCCCGTTTCGCGGTAGTGAGGCACGAAGCGGATCGTCGCGACGCCGAGACCGAGGTCGGCGAGGCCGCCCAGCACCATCACCCACGTCCAGACGAAGACGTAAATGCCGTACTCGTAGCTGCCCATCCAGCGCGCAAGCGCGATCTGCGAAAGGTAGAGCAACGCAGCGCTGGTGCAGCGCACGGCGAAAGCGGTGAAGGCGTCGCGCTGGGCGCGGTGGCGGTCGCTGGTGCCGCGAAGCACCGTCAGGACGTGCGCGGGCAGCGCCTGCGCGATACGCCAGAGCTCGGCGAGCGACGGAATTTTGGCGACGGCAGCGGTTTGGCTCATAGCCGGATCATCACTGCTGCATCCGGTCGGCCTGCCGCTCGCGCACGCGTTCGGCAACGTCCGCCCAGGCGACGGATCGGTCGTTGTCGCCGTTCTTAAGGTGAACTGCTGAGAAGAAATCGGCCACCTCTGCCGCGTGAAGGCCATGCTTTGCCTCGAGGACGATCGCCATCGCGTCGAACTCGGGCTCGTCTATGGACGGCTTGTGTTGCCAGACATTTGCCATCAGTGCTGAAACCCCGTGTGGTCTTCGGTAAAACCGGGTTTCAGCAAGAAGCGCGCCAGGGCATCTGATCCAAATTGAAACTTGCCTCAGCGCCCCGCCGTTCGTGTGCTAGGCTTTAAGCGAACTTTCGCAGGAGGATGCGATGCCTTCACCAATGCGGTTAATGCTTCTTTGCGCGGCATCGATGGCCATGCTGGGCGTGGCCGGCGCCGCCATGGCGGACCCCGCTCCGGCGGGCGACAAGGCGAACGCTCGAGGCGCGAATGGGGATAAAGCCCCCGCCGGCGAGGGCAACGTGCGCCCGGCGCCCCGGCTCCAGTTCGAACGGCCCGCCGGCTGCCCCTATCGCGACGGAAAGCTCGAGCTGATCGTCTAGAGTGCTTCCGGAAAAGTGGGCACCGGTTTTCCGGTGAGAAGCACGGGGTAAAGAAGTGCCTCCGGAAAAGTGGGCACCGGTTTTCCGATGAGAAGCACGGGCAACCAAAGAGAGAGATAGAGCCGCATCGCGTTTCGAAGAAAAGCGATCGTGCTTCTAGTGCTGCTGGAATGCGGCCGCTGGCGGCGGCATCGTCCCGCGAAGCTGCACCGGCGAGGACTCCCCGCTTCCCGATTCCACCTCGACGGTGATAGGCGCCGGGCGTGGCCCACCGCCCCCTTCCGGGACACGCTTTGCGGTCGAAGGGTTCGCAGCGGTCCCCTCCTTTTTCACGGATTTCTTCCCGTCGCTCTTTTTCGCGGCGGTCGCGGGCTTCGCCTTGCGCTTCTTGGGTGGCGGCGGATTGCACCCCCACGAAGTGACCTCCTTACGCACGCTGCGCACCGGCACCGCGGCGCTCGCAGGCATGTTGTCGAGGGTGGTCGAGTTGAACAGTTGCTTCCAGCCCTGTTGCTGGAAACCGTGCTCCAGCAGGCTCGCTGCCCGCACGTTGCGCTCCGCGCTGGTGACATCCCCGAGGACGATGGCAACGACACGCCGCCCTTCCCGGCTCGCGGTGGCGACGATGTTGAAGCCTGAATCGCAGGTGAAGCCGGTCTTCAGTCCGTCGGCGCCTTCGAACGACCGCAGTAGCCCATTGTGGGACACGAGCCGCATCTTTCCGAGATGCATTTCCGGCTTCGTCCAGTAATGCGCATACTCGGGATATTCGTTGATGATCGCGCGCGCGAGCTTGGCGAGATCGCGTGCCGTGGTGACCTGTCCGGGCGCTGGCAACCCGTTCGGATTGACGAACCGCGTGCGCTCCATGCCGAGGCTCTTCGCCGTCGCGTTCATTTTCTCGACGAAGGCGTCCGTCGAACCCGCAACAGCCTCCGCGAGCATCACCGCGACGTCGTTCGCCGATTTGACGATGAGCGCCTGCAGGGCCTTGTCGAGGGTCAGCTCTCCGCCGACGGGCAAGCCGATTTTGCTCGGCGGCTGAGTATGCGCCGCGGCGGAGCAGGAAATCTTCGATTTGAGCCCCATCCGGCCGGCCTTGATCTCGCCGAAGACGATGTAGGCCGTCATGATTTTTGTGAGCGAGGCCGGATACCAGAGGTCGTCAGCGTCCTCGGCGAAGAGCACCTTGCTGTTCGACAGCTCGAATACGAGCGCGGGACCGGCATCGGCCTGGCGTGGAGCGAAAGCTGCCAGCAGCAGCAGGGTGACGAATGCGGTGCTGCGGCGCATGCAACTCCCCCCGACAGTCATGCCCCGGCGGATAACATATCCGCGTCGGCAGCCGCAACGCGCCGCCGGGACCTTTACCTCGTAGTGTGTCAGTTGGCGCACACTGGGCAGCCAAATGGGGCAAAGGTACGGTCGGGGAATGAGCGCGGGAAAAAGTGGCGCGTGCGTCCTAGGTCGCAAGCAAGCGATAGGCGTGCGTCATCGCAAGCATCGCAATGGGAGCGGCGACGAACACGCCGATGCCGAGCGCCAGCAGGCCGAGAATGACGATGCCGACGAGCGCTAGGATCAAAAGGCCGATCTGTCCCTTGTATCCCTTGGTGACGCGCCAGCTCTCCTTCATCGCATCGACGGGTCCAAGGCCGCGCTCGACGACGAGATAGGGCACGAACGCCAGGCCCAACGCGAGGATGACGCCGGGCACGATGAACGCGATGAAGCCCAGACCGACAACGATGCCGGTGAGAATATGCGCACCGAGGAAGCGCCAGAACGGTGCGGGATTCCACAGATCGGCGAGCTGTACGCCTTCGACGTTGTCGTGCGCGCGCAGGAAGAATGTGATGAGGCCGGTCCACACCAGCACCGCCACGATGGCGCTGACAATGAAAACGACGATGTCAGAGGCGCTGGGTATCCGCGGCACGATCTGGCCGTCGGGCGTAACCTCCGGTGGCGTGCCGAACATGTTGGGGATGCCGCTGATGATCATGGCGAGCAGGAAGCCGCCGATGAGGATCCAGGGCCGCCGCTTGAAAGTCTCCCAGGCAAAGCTAAGGCAATCACCGACCGAAAGCGCGCGCATGGTCCCTCATCCAAGAATTATCCTCATCGGAGCAGTATCGCACGAAGGGATTAACAGGCGACGGATGAGCCGCCGCAATCCGGTGAGCGAAATGGGACCGGCGTGCTCCCGCGGTCTCCTCGATGCGATAACGGGGCGTGGCCGATGTGGGGAGTTGGCCGCCTCCGGTGGCGGCTCAGCACTGCGCTTGGGCGTGCTCTGCGGATTGGTGCCCCAGGCCCGACTCGAACGGGCACATCCTTGCGGATAACAGATTTTGAGAGACCGAATATCCCCTATCCTTTGTGTATCCGGGGGTATCCGATTTTCCGATAACCGATTGTAAGCACTAGTTTTTATCGGATATCGGCACATCCTTACCTAACCGGACATACGCTACGGTTGGTCTTCTAGGTGCTCCTACTTTGCACCTGAATTCCAGCCTCCACGGAGGTTAGGGAATGCCCAAAATCAAACTCACAAAGACCGCTGTCGACGCCGCAACTGCCCAGGAGCGCGATTACGAACTCAGGGACACGATGGTCCCTGGCTTCCTCGTAAAGGTTACGCCGACCGGCCGCAAGACGTTCATGCTGGCCTACGTCGCGAACAACGGCCAGCGGCGAAAGCCAGCGATCGGGCGCTACGGCGAACTCACCGTCGACCAAGCACGGAACATCGCACAAGATTGGTTGGCAGAAGTCCGCCGAGGTGTCGATCCAAGTGCTGAGCGCGACGCCGCCCGCAAAGCGCTGACCGTGAAGGAGCTGTTTGATCGGTTCATCACGGACTACTCGGAAGATCGGAACAAGCCCTCGACCGTGAAGTCGAATCGCGGCTACGGAAAGCGATACATCATCCCGATCCTTGGGCAGCTCAAAGTGCCCGATGTGACGCGCGCCGACATCTCCCATCTGATGAAGAAGATGTCGAAGAGCCCCACCAACGCCAACCGCGTGCTCGCGGCCGTGCGGAAGATGTTCAACATGGCCGAGGTCTGGGGATTGCGACCTGACGGTTCCAATCCTTGCCGCCACATCCCCAAATTCCCCGAGCGCGGCAAGACGCGCCTTATCGCTGACGGCGAATTGCGGAAGCTCTATGAATATCTCGACCGCGCGGAAGCCGAGGGCCTTGAGCACCCGTTCATCCTCCTTGCCGTTCGCCTGCAATTCGAATTCGCGGCGCGGATGTCGGAGATCCTCGACATGCGGTGGGATTGGGTGGATTTCGACAACCGCCGTGTCGTGTGGCCGGACAGCAAAACCGGCGAAATGTCCAAGCCCATGAGCGCCGAGGCCCTTCGCCTCTTCGAGACGGCGCCACGACTGGAAGACTCACCCTTCGTCTGCCCGTCGATCTTCGATCCCGAACTTCCGATGTCCAAGCACACCTATTACCAGGGCTGGCGGCGCATTCTTGATCGAGCTGGGGTGCCGCACATCGGAACGCACGGCATTCGCCATCGTGCGGCGACCGACATCGCCAACTCCGGCATTCCGGTGAAGGTCGGCATGGCGCTCACCGCGCACAAGACGGTGACGATGTTCATGCGCTACGTCCACACCGAAGACGATCCGGTGCGTGCGGCGGCGGAGGCGGTGACGCAGCGGCGGCGGTCGGTCGTTACCGGAACGCCTGTGCCAGCAGCACAGCCGGCGCCAGCTCTGCCCTCGGCTGCGGATGTCGTCGTCACGCCCACGGTCGAAGCAGCGGCTGCTCAGCAACTGTCGCCCGACGGGAAGCCGCTTGGTTTCGAGGATGGCAGCTACACGTCGCGGACGCGCGTGGGAAATTATCGCCCTTATCGCCACCGCTCGGGCGAAAACCGTTCCACGCCTCCCGGGAAGAAGCGCGCTCAGGCGGAGGAGGCGAGCCATGCCTGAGCAGACCCGCCGTGAAACGCGCTGGCCCCCACCGGAGGTTCTGCGCCGGGCGAAGTTCGTCGACGACGCCGGCCCGATCCGCTTCGTCGATACCGAGGCGGCGGCCCGATACCTCGCCCTCGATGCCCATTCGCTCGAATGCTATCGCTCCCTCGACACCGGACCGGCCTTCTACAAGTTCGGCCGATATGTCCGCTACGCGGTAGCCGATCTCGACGCCTGGGCCGAAAGCTGCCGGCGAACGCCAGCAGCCGCTCCCAAAGCGCCACCCCTCCGATCCATTGACCTGCATAGCTCGGAGGCTATATAAT
Source organism: Hyphomicrobium sp. (assembly GCA_035687305.1). GTDB lineage: Bacteria > Pseudomonadota > Alphaproteobacteria > Rhizobiales > Hyphomicrobiaceae > Hyphomicrobium_A. The sequence goes on from DASRYA010000044.1 coordinate 6,672, forward strand.
GTGGGAGGTTCAATTCCACGCTGCCTTCGAGGCGGAGGTTTTGGCCTTTGAGCGCGATGTCCGTGTCGCCCTGATCGCAGCCGCGAGGCTGCTTCAGGATTACGGACCTCAGCTTGGTCGGCCTCATGCCGACACTCTCAAAGGCTCGAAACACGCCAATATGAAGGAGCTGCGGTTTGAAGCGGCCGACGGCGAATGGCGCGCAGCCTTCGCCTTCGCCCGGAACGGCGGGCGATCATGCTCGTAGCGGGCGATAAGTCCGGTGGAAGCCAGAAGCGGTTCTACCGGCAGCTCATCGCAAAAGCGGATCTCCGGTTTTCCGAGCATGTGGAAAGCCTGAAACCCGCAAAGAAGGGACGTTGAGATGGCACGGAGCCTGAATGAAATCATTGCCGCGCTTCCCGCGGACGAACAGGCGGCCGTCGAGGCGCGCTATCAGGAACTGCGGCAGGAGGTCGAGGGTCTGCGCGAGCTTCGCCAGATAGCCGGCAAGGCGCAGGAGGACATCGCTACGGCCCTCAAGATCAAGCAGCCGTCGGTGTCCAAAATCGAGAAGCAGGCGGATATGTATCTGTCGACGCTGCGCAGCTACGTCGAAGCCATCGGCGGCAAGCTCGAACTGACGGTGAAGCTGCCGTCGCATCCGGCGCTTCATCTTCATAGCCTGGGTGACATGACCATGGGTATCGGCACCGAAGGGCGCACCGTGGCCCGTCGTCGGAAGCAGGCCGGAACGAGGTGAGCAGTTTGAGGTGAAGGGGGAAAGCCTTCCCCCTGGCCGGCGCCGAGGTCGCCGGCACACCCCCTTCTGCGGGGAGACCCCGCAACGCCCCCTGTAGAGTGAGAGTGCGGACGGGTTTTCCGTGACGGGTTGAGGACCGGGAGAGAGTCTTCCGGCGCCCGTCGCGGAGAACCGCGATGTCCAGACATGACCGCACCCCTCGCACCGGCGCTGACCGGGCGAACCTCTATGACGAAATCACCGACAAGATCATCGCCGAGCTGGAAGCCGGCCGTGTGCCGTGGGTCCAGCCCTGGGGCACCTCGGCGACGAAGGCTCCGCTCGGCCTTCCGCGCAACGCCGCGACCTCACGCAGCTATACCGGCGTCAACGTCCTGATCCTCTGGAGCGCCGTCATCGAACATGGCTTCCCCGGCCAGGGCTGGCTCACCTTCCGCCAGGCGCTGTCGCTCGGCGGCCATGTCCGCAAGGGCGAGAGCGGCACCACCGTCGTCTATGCCGACCGCTTCACGCCGGAGGACGAGAAGCGCCGCGCCTTCGAGGCCGGCGAGGAAGCGCAGGCGATCCCGTTCCTGAAACGCTTCACGGTCTTCAACACGGCCCAATGCGACGGCTTGCCCGACGACATCGAGACGGCCGCGCCCCCGCCGCCGCCCGGCATGATCGAACCTCACGTCGAGGCGCTCATCAAGGCGACCGGCATCGACTTCCGCATCGGCGGCAACAGGGCGTTCTACGTGCCCTCGCTCGACTATGTGCAAGTGCCGCCGCCGGCCGCCTATTTCGAGCCGATCAACTGGCACCGGACGGCGCTGCACGAACTCGGTCACGCCAGCGGCGCAGCGCACCGGCTGAACCGGAATCTCTCCGGCTCCTTCGGCTCGAAGCTCTATTCGGTCGAGGAAATCACGGCCGAATTGATCTCGGCCTTTTGCTGCGCGTCGCTCGGCATCGTCCCGACCGTGCGCCATGCCGACTATATCGGATCGTGGCTGGAAGTGCTGCGCGAGGACAATCGCGCCATCGTCCGGGCCGCCTCGCAGGCCAGCAAGGCGGCGGACTGGTTGCTGTCCTTCCTTCCCGGTGCGAGCGGCATCGATGCGCATGACGACATGCGGGAGGCGGCGTGATGAACGCGCTCGCCTTTCCGGGCTTCACGCCCGATGCCGCGCTCGCCGCCGACATCCGCCTGCGAGTCCTCAGCCTCGGCGCTGGCGTCCAGTCGACCACGCTCGCCCTGATGGCGGCGCACGGCGAGATCGGTCCGATGCCCGATTGCGCGATCTTCGCCGATACGGGCTGGGAGCCGAACGCCGTCTATAA
>DASRYA010000045.1:0-13407 GCA_035687305.1 Hyphomicrobium sp.
CTGATGTTCTACGGCTCGCTCGGTGGTGACTTCCGCGCCGTCGATCGCAAGTCGGGCAAGGTCCTCTGGCACCGCAAGCTCGCCTCGGGCATCATCGGCAACCCCATCACCTACAAGGTGGCGGGCAAGCAGTACGTCTCCATTCTCTCCGGTATCGGCGGATGGATCGGCGTGCCCGTGACGGCCGGTCTCGATCTCAACGACAAGTTCGGTGCGATCGGTGCCACCGCGATGACCAAGGCCGCCAACCTCGACAAGATCCCGCAGGCTGGCACGCTGTTCACCTTCCGCGTCTACGACTGACGGAGTGTGAACCAGCGGCGGCGCCCGGTCTCTCAGGCTCCGGGCGCCGCTGTCACCTTGAGAAATTCGTCCTGCGCGCCTCGGTGCGCAGGACGATGCAACAAGAGTTGAGTGCGCGAGAGATCGATACGTTGAAACTCAGCCTAACCTCCCTGCTGCTCGGTGTCGTTCTGCTTACGGGTGCTGCTGTTTCCGCGCACGCCGCGCGGGACATGCAGAAGACCTTCGACGAGCTCACGTCCGCGGAGAAAACCGCGGCCAAGCGCGCCGCAAAGAAGATGTTCGCGGAGAAGTCGCTCGACCGGCTCGTCGTGTGCGCAGACCCCGGCAACATGCCGCTGTCGGACATCAATCAGGCCGGCTACCAGAACAAGATCGCCGAGGTGCTCGCGGGGAAGCTCGGCGCGCGGCTCGAATATTTCTGGCGCCCGTACCTCGAGCGCGGCCTCACGCGCGAGACGTTCGACACCAACATGTGCGACGTGCTGCTCGACCTGCCCGCGGTCTACGAGCCGGCGCTGACGACCATTCCGATTTACCGCTCGACCTACGTGCTCGCCTATCGCAGCGACCGCGGTCTCGCGTTCAAGGATTTCGACGATCCGGCGCTCAAGGGCCTGAGGATCGGCGTGTTTCAAACCTCGGCCATCCGTCAGGTGATGACCAAGAAGGGGCTGGCGCCGTATCTCAAGCTCAAGACGCTGAGCCATAACGCCGACCTCCATCCCGAGAACCAGCCGTGGCGGCAGGTGCAGGAAGTGCTCGACGGGACGCTGGACGTGGCGGGCGTCTGGGGGCCATTCGCCGGCTGGCTGAAGACGATGAAGGGCGAGCCGATCACGGTGCAGCCGGTCAACCTGTGGGAAGACCTCGTGCCGATGGAGTACGAGCTTGCCGCGGGCGTGCGCAAGACGGATGCGCGGTTGAAATATCTTCTCGACTATGCGCTGGAGGACTCGAAGGACGAGATCCAGAAGATCCTCACCGATTTCGGCGTTCCGCTGGTCGAATGCAGCACCTGCCTGGTGCAGGGCGATCTGCCGGCCCACGGCGCCTACATCAAGCCGGCAACGACGGCGTACCCTTCGAAGCCGGAAGCGGCGACACCCGATCAGGTGGTGACGGAGGAGCGCCTCGAGACGTGGCTCAAGGAGGGCGCGGATCTCACGCAGGAATTGTCCAACGCGGTGCTTGCGGGCGACGAGAAGCGCATAAGGCTTCTGGTCGCGCGCGGTGCAGACATCAACGCGCGGGATTCCCAGGGCTATGCGCCGGTTCACACCGCTGCACGCAAGCGCCATCCCGAGCTCATCGTGCTTTTCGCCGGCCTCAACGCCGATCTCAACGCGCTCGACAAGGATGGTATGACGCCGCTGCAACATGCGGTGATGCGCAATTCGGTGCCCACCGTGAAGATGCTGCTGGAGAAGGGCGCGGACATCGAGAAGAGCAACTCGGAGGGTTATTCTCCGCTTGCGCTCGCGATCGCCGAGGCGAAGTACGAGGTGGCGAAGGTGCTGCTGGAGGCGGGCGCGCATATCGATACGACGGCGGGGCCGGACCAGCTCACGCCGCTGATGATCGCATCGAGCCAGGTTTCGCCGGGCGAGGGGGCGATCTTCCTGCCGGGCAGCACGCGGCCCATCGACCTGGCGCGCGATCTCATCCAGCGCGGCGCCAACGTCAATGCGCAGTCGAAGTCGGGCGTTACGGCGCTCATGATCGCTGCGGCGCGCAATGTTGCGCCGATGATCGGCCTGTTGATGCAAGCCGGCGCCAAGCCGGACCTCATGTCGGCGCAGGGCAAAACGGCTGCGGACATCGCGGAGCAGAACGGCGCGGAGGCGGCGGCGAAGGCGCTGAAGCTGATTGGCAAGGTTTCCGATGGAGATGCCCACTAGTGCCGGGGTTGCGCACAGTGCTGGCGGTTTCTGCGATGCTGGCGGCGGCCACGGTGGCCGGTGCCGCACCGAAGGAGCTTTCCGAAGAGGAGGTGACGGCGGCGCTCATGGCGCACATCGCCGCGCACACGCGCGATGGTGTTTTCGCGTTCGTCGATCCGCTGACCGGAGAGCATCTGGCGCTCGTGCTCGACAATGTGCGCGTCGTCCGGGGCTTGCCGGGCTACGGCTGGTTTCCGAACGTCAACTTCCATGATGCGAAGACGCCCGCCAGGAAATACGCACTCGATTTCTGGCTGCTGCCCGATGACGGCGGCGCCGCGCCGAAGCTGATCGATGCGCGCATCCACAAGGCGCCGCAGAAAGACGGCGATGGATGGATGAGCATCACGCGCCGGCCGATGGCATGGTGGTGGCTGCCGACCATCGAGCGGGCCAGCGCGGTTGCGCGGAAGCCCGCTTGGCGCGTGCTGGGCGACATCCACATGCACATCGCCAAAACGCGCAACGGGGAGGCGGTGGCGCTTGCCGATGAAACCGGCGCCGAGCGTTCGCTGCAGCTGATCGATGTCGAGCAGCCGGTGGGGCGGTCGAAGGCCGATGGCCGGTACTTTGCCTGCGCGCTGTTACGCGAACCCAAAACCGAGCCGGCGGCTTTTTATTCGGCCGCATACTGGCTCGATGACAAAACGAAACAGATTACTGCCGGAAAAGCCGCGCGAGTGGAAATGGCAAATACCGGCGATCGAAAAGCGGCGTCAGAACCGCGTTGTAACGTCGACGGCGTCAATTTTGACATCGTCGACTAAAACCTGGGGAAATAGGAATAGGGAATGCCCATGCAAAAGGTGTTTCGCAAGGTGGCCGCCGTCATCGCACTCGGCGCTGTCTTTGCTTACGTCAATCCGCTACCTGCCGCCGATAGCGCGGCACCGCCGGCGGCGGACGGGGCAGCGCCTCAGCCGCTGTCCATGGACGAGCTCAAAAAGAGCATGAAGCCGCTCGAGCGCGTCGAAATGGCGGCGAAGGGGACGCTGAAGAACCCCTACACCGACAATGCCGAGGCCATCGAGCAGGGCAAGAAGCTCTACTTCAACAAGAGCTGCAACGGTTGCCACGGCGGTGGTGGCGGTGGCGGCATGTGCCCGCCGCTGACCAACTCGGTGTGGGTCTACGGCAGCGACGACGACACGCTGTTCCGCCTGATCTCTATGGGCAGCGACGACCTCAAGAAGCACGGATACAGCCGCAAAGGCACCGAGGGCGTCGTCGGGCCCATGCCTCCGTTCGGCACGCTGATCGATAGCGACCAGGACCTGTGGAAGATCATCGCCTGGATCCGCACGGTCTACTCCGGTCCGCCCGCAAAGCGGAACTGGTGACGCCAAGCGCTCGGGGCCTGCGGGGAGACCCGCGGGCCCCTGCTCAGGACCGTGCTGCGGGACGGGGGCACTTCGATCATCGGATCGAGGTGGCGATCGACGGCTGACAGGCTGCGGGTGAAAAGTTATAACATAGCATTATGATGATCCGAACCTTCCACCTCCTCCGGCTTCGCCGCCGCGCCGCGGGCCTCGCGGCTCGGCTCGCTGCTCTGGCCGCGCTTTCGGCGATGGCCTGGCTGGCCGCCGGGCCCGCCAATGCCGACCCGAAGAGCACCGCCGCCCGCGCGGGCGCACCGCCGACCGTGAATGCGACGATCGTCTATCTGACGAAAGACTATCGGGAGCCGCCGCCGCTTTCCCTCGTCGACAAGGTCGTGACCGACAAGGGTATCCAGGGCGCGCGCATCGCGCTCGAAGAGAACAACCGCACGGGGCGGCTCATCGGCCAGCACTACGAGTTGCTCGAGGCGCTGCTCGGCGCCGATGCCAATCCCGTCGACAAGGCCAAGGAGCTGATCGCTGCGGGCCATCGCCTCATCGTGGCCGATCTGGAAGCCGCCGATCTTCTCGCGGTCGCTGACCTGCCCGAAGCGCGCGACGCGCTCATCTTCGATGTGCGGACGAGCGATGACGTGCTGCGCCAGGAGCAGTGCCGCAACAATGTGTTCCACGTGCCGCCGAACTGGGCGATGCGCGCCGACGCGCTGGCGCAATACCTGATGTGGAAGCGCTGGCGCCGCTGGGTTCTCATCGTCGGCCAATCGCCGGCCGATGAAGCCTATGCCGCCGCCATGCGGCGCGCTGCAAAACGCTTCGGCGCCAAGATCGTCGCGGAGCGGCCCTATACGTTCGAAGCCGGCTCGCGCCGCACCGATACGGGGCATCAGCAAATCCAGTCGCAGATGCCGACGCTGACGCAGGGCGTGCCGGATCACGACGTCATCGTCGTGGCGGACGAGGCCGACGTGTTCGGCGACTACCTGCTTTTCCGCACCTACGAGCCGCGGCCCGTTGCCGGCACGCATGGGCTCGTTGCGGTCGCCTGGCATCGCGCATTCGAGGAGTACGCCGGCACGCAGATGCAGAACCGCTTCGAGAAGAAGGCGGGGCGTATCATGCTGGAGCGCGATTATACCGCCTGGCTCGCGGTGCGGATCATCGGCGAGGCCGTGACGCGCACCGGCAAGAGCGATGCCGCGGCGCTGCGCGCGTACATCCTGTCGGACAAGTTCGAGGTCGCGGGCTTCAAGGGGCAGGGCATGAATTTCCGGCCGTGGGACCTGCAGCTCCGCCAGCCGGTTCTGATCGCAGGGCCGCGGGCGCTGGTCTCGATCTCGCCGCAGGAAGGCTTCCTGCATCCGAAATTTCTCACCGATACGCTGGGCTTCGACGAACCGGAATCGAAGTGCCGGCTGTCTGCCTCAGCAAACGACGGGAGCAAATAATGCGTCGCCTTCTCGCTATGCTCGTTCTGCCGTGCCTTGCGTGCGCGCCGGCGGCAGCGGACACGATCTTCGTCACCAACGAGAAGGACAACACCGTCACGGTGCTCGATTCCGAGACGCTGAAGGTCGTGAAGACCATTCCCGTCGGCAAGCGGCCGCGCGGCATCGCGATCACGCCGGATAAAAAGGAAGTGCTGGTGTGCGTCGGCGATGACGACCAGCTCGACGTGATCGATACCGAAACGCTCGAGGTGGTGCGGCGGATGGATACCGGCCCCGACCCGGAGCTGCTCGACATCGACCACAAGGGGGAGCGCGTTTACGTCGCGAACGAGGACGACGGCTACGTCACAGTGCTGGAGCGCGTCAGCGGCAAGGTGCTCGCGGAGATCGAGGTCGGCGTCGAGCCGGAGGGCATGTCGGTCAGCCCCGACGACAAGATCGTTGCGGCAACGTCCGAAGCGACGAGCATGGCGCACATCATCGATACCACCACGTTCGAGGTGCTGGCCAATATTCTCGTCGATACGCGCCCGCGCGTTGCGATGTTCACGCAGGACGGCAAGCACGTGTGGGTGTCGGCGGAGATCGGCGGCACCGTGGCCATCATCGATGCGGCGACCTACAAGATCATCAGGAAGCTGAGCTTCGAAATTCCGGGCGTGCGCCCTGAACTCATCCAGCCGATGGGGATCATTTTCTCGCAGGACGGCAAACGGGCATTCGTCGCGATCGGCCGCGCCAACCGTATCGCGGTGATCGATACCGCAACGTACGAGACGACGAACTACATCCTCACCGGGCAGCGGCCGTGGCACATGGCGCTGTCGGCCGACGGAACGAAGCTCTATTCGGCGAACGGTCTCACCAACGATCTCACGGTGATCGACGTTGCGACGCTGAAGGCGGAGAAATCGGTGCCGGTGGGACGCCTGCCGTGGGGCGTGGTCGTGAAGCCGAAGTAGTTGGGGCTTCGCTGCGCGCGTGCCGTGCGAGAACCCAATGGGTGCGCGTGCGTGGTGGTGGCGCTTTGAATCAGGCCGTGTGTGCGGTTCATGCGCGGCGCAGCGGCACGGCGATTGGTTGAAGGTGCGCGGATGCGTACCGGGGGCACCGATCAGCCTCACAGCCCGTGCTGGCTGTGAGGCGCCGGCGGTAGCGGTAGCCGCAGCCCGGCCGCGCTACTGCACCATGATCTTGGTGCCGTCGGATCCCATGGCCTCGCCGGCCTTCAGATCGCCGCAGGATTCGCCAAGGTAGCGGCCCTCCTGCTCGATCACGCGCTTGATCGCGACGCTCTGCGAATCCTGGAGACCGGAGGTCGTCGAGGTGATCTTGACCGCGAAGGCCGACTGGAAGTCGCCGCTCATCTCGGTGCGGCTCTCCACATCGCGGCCGTTCATCTTGCACGTCGCTTCGACGACGACCTTCTCGCCGTCCTTTTTGACCTCGTAGGCCGAGCAGCTGCGTTTGTGTTCCACGTCGCTCGCCGCGGCCGTGTTGCGCTCCATGTCCGCGTCTATGCAGATCGTGAGGGCCTGCTCGTGCTTCTGTCCCCCCTCGTCCATGGTGGTCTTCTGTTCCCAGCGACCCGCCTTGCGCAGCGGCAGTGCAACGTCGTCCGCCTGCGCCGCAACCGGCAGGGAGGCCACGCCTGCGATTGCGAGAAGAGCCAGAGCCGTCCGCTTCATGTTGTTTCGTCCTCACGTTACTGGTAACGGCCATTTTCTTCGGCAGGGAACGATTGGCAAGCGTCTGTGGTGCACTATTCGTCCGCAGCGTTGCCGCTCACGGGATGTTGAAAGCAAACGCGGTGATATCGGATAATGGGAGGCCTGCGAACGGGAACAATTCACGCCTGTTGTTGGGAAATTTGCCTTGCCTGAATTGCGCTCGGCGTTCGCCGGGCGGGACGGCCGGCGTGGTATCGGGAAGGTAGCGTTGCGAGGGGCCAATGGCTGACGGTGGAGAAAAATCTGCACGGGCGGAGCGGCTGGCCGCGGAGCTGCGCGCCAATCTCAAAAAGCGCAAGGAGCAGGCGCGCGTGCGGGCGCGCGCTGTCGTGGCGGATGCAACGAGCGATGGCGACGGCGAGCGCGTCGCGGATAAGAAGGACGGGTAGGCCCGCGCGATCCCGCTCGAAGACGCAACGGGAACAGCGCGTGCGCGGCAATCCGAGGCTGACAAAGCGGCGCCTTCTAAAATGCGCGCGGTGGCGGATCGTCTGGCGCTTCCCGTTTTCGGCGCGTCCATTGGTCGGGGCTCGGACCGCGGTGTCCAAGCCGACCACGGACCAATGGGCCTGGAGCCGTTCTGCGTTTCCACCTGAGCCGGAACGGTTCTAGTTCGTATCTTTTTTTGCGTCCACGGGACGGATCGATACGTTCACCGTCTCATCGGGAGAGCCGCTGACCTGGAGCGTCACGGGTGCCGCGCCGATATCGAATCGGATGCTTTTGCGGACGCCGTCGCAGCCCTTGGCGCCGGAATGGTCGACGGTCTTCAACGCCGTTCCGTTCTGCGCCAGCTCGATCCACGAATGGTTGGAAATGGTGATCTGATAGGGCCCTGCCGCCGCCGGCGGCGCGAAGCTCAGCGTGCCTCCAAATGTGTCCGGCGGGTTCTTCTTGGCGGAAGCCGGAATGGGGAAAGCGACGTCCTTCGCCGGCTGGAGCCGAAGCGCGAACACCTGCTCACCCCACGGCCCTTTCGACGTGCCGGAGCTCAGCTTTTCGAGATCAGGGCTCTCGAATGCGGCCCGCTCCTTGTCGATGGGCCATTTGAATGCGGCGCAGGCCGCCGCATCCTTGGCTTCGGCGGCTGTGCCTTCCGCGTGATTGTGATCGTGCGCGCTGGCACCGCTTGCAGACGCGAGGCCGACAAGGAGACTTGCGCCGATGGCGAACGCCAGCGCGACTGCGCGCGGGGTACTAGTCGAGTGCAACCATGACATCCGATGACTTGATGACGGCGGAGGCCGTCATTCCCTCTTTCAGTCCAAGGTCGTCCACCGATTCGTTGGTGATCGATGCCGTGACGACCGCGCCGCCCACATCGATGCGTACGTGCGCGGTGGTCTGACCCTTGGTGATTTCGACGATCTTGCCTTTGAGAATGTTGCGCGCGCTGATCCGCATGTCCGTGATCCTTCTGCCGCGTAGCCCGTCCGCGCCGGGAGTTTAGCGCGGACGGGCCGGCAAGACATCAGAACTTCGCGCGCGCCGTGATGTAGAACTGGCGTCCCGCTTCGGGGAAGCCCTCGGCCAGCGCGTAGTTCTGGTCGAACAGGTTGGTGACGCCAACCGCCGCGGAGAAGCTCTCGGTGAAGTCGTAGTCGGCCCGGAAGTTTACCAGCGCGTAGGAGCCGAGATTGACGTAGCTCGGGGTGCGGGTGCCCGCGGGCGACGTCTTCGTGCAGGTGTTGTTGTTGTTCGTGGCACCGGCGTTCACGAGGGTCGAGGCGCAACTCGTGACCAGCACCGTGCGATCGCCGGCGAGTTCGAGGCTCGGCGTCAGCGTCAAAGCCGACGTCGCGCGCCACGAGGCATAGAGGAACGCCTTGTGACGGGGTGTGCCCTCGGCCTCGCCCGATGCCACGGCGTGACGGGCGAAGTTCGTCTCGTTCGTGTTGACCGAGCCGTTGCTGTTCAGGATGGGATTGAGCGAACGCGCGGCGGATGCAAAGTCGAAGTCGCGCTCCAGGTAGGTGTAGTTGCCGCCGATGCGCAGTGTGGGCATGACATCCCAGTCGGCAGACAACTCCAGGCCATAGGTTTCGCCATCGGCGTTGAAACCGGCGATGGACGTGTTGCCGTTCGCGTTGAAGAAGATGTTCTGAATGCTGTCCTCGATGTCGGAATAGAAGACAGCCGACGACAGATGCAGATTGCCGAAGAACGACTCGCTCCAGCCGAGCTCGTAGTTCGTTGCACGCTCCGGGTTGAGGCCGGGATTTTCGCTGCGTGAGCCGAACCGCGTGCTGTAGCGATCGAACAGGGTCGGAAAGCGGGTGCGGCTCGATACGTTGCCGTACACGCGGCCGCTGTCGCTATAGTTATAGATGGCGGCGGCCTGCCAGTTCCAAGCATCCTTCTTGGGCAGGGCTTCCTTGCTGCCGTAGGCTTCGAGCACCTCGTTGGTGTCGTAGGAGAGACCGCCGACGATGTCGAAATGACGCGTCGCGTGGAACGTATTTTCGACGGCGAACGACCACGTTTCCTCGGCATCGCGCTCGTTGGGGGCGACGCTCTTGACGCTGCCGTCCAGATTGTACTGGATCTCGGCCTCGTTGTGGGTGTCGCGGCGGTAGTGGATCGCACCTTTCAGCGTATTCATCGGAATGAGATCGGTGCCCATCTCGACGAAGCCGCCGTAGGAGTTGTCATCGTAGGGGCTGTCGACATAGGGCGTCGGATGCGTCGCGGTCGGATAGAACGCGGTCGTGTTGTCGAACGTGTTGTAATAGGCGTTCGTCTTTATATACGAGGCGCTTCCGAGCTGCGTCTTGGACATCCACGAAAGCGTGGAGGTGTCCCACTGCGGCCAGTTCCAATAGCGCTGACCGTTGATGGTGGTGCCGGGAACGGTGGTGCTTGGAATACCGCCTTGATAGCCGCCGACGATCTGGCGGCGGACGTGTAGCGGCGCGCCCTTCTCGCCTTGCTGGACGGTGTAGTTGACGCTGTATTCGTCGGTGGCGTTGGGCGTGATGCCGATCTTGGCGTTGACGCGCCAGTCCTTGAAGTTCGAGCGGTCGCGATTGCCGCCGTCCTCGTAGGGGAAGCTTGCGACGTAGCCGGGCTCGGATGCATTGGAGGGGCGGAAATCGTTCGACAGATTGAAGTGATCCTGGTCGATGATCGTGCCGCTGACTTGTGCGTAGTAGCCCTTCTGGCGCGTGCCGGCGAAGGCGTAGCTGCTCCACTGATTCATACCGTCGAGATCGCCATTCATGACGAGGCCCGCGCGGCCTTCCAGCTCGATCTCTTTCGTGGGCTTGCGGCTGACGAGGTTGATCGCGCCACCCATGCCGCCGGGGCCGTTGAGCACCGACACGTAACCCTTCTGCACCTGGATCTCGGAGAGATCGGGGGTGAGGAAGCGGTTCATGTCGAGACGATTGTCGTACGGCAGGTAGATACGCACGCCGTCCATGTAGAGCGGAACGCGGAAGCGATCGAAGCCGCGAACCTGGATGTCGCGCTCGTTGCGGTGTCCGCCCGAGTTCTGCATCGAGACGCCGGGAAGGATGCTCACCGCCTGATCGAGCGTGTTCTTATTGAAGGTCCACATCGCCTCGTTGGTGATGGTGGAGCCGCCGATCATGTCGAGCTGGCCGAGCGTGTAGATGCCAACGCCCTTGTCGGCGGTGCCGGTGCCCGCGGTTTCGCCCTCGGCGGGCGCGCCTGCGGCCGCGGTCGAGCCGGAGCCGGCGGCGGCCTTGCGGACCTTCTTGCGGACGATGGGTTGAGAGGGTGCCTCTACGACGACGGGCGGCAGCGGCGTCACCTGTTCGGCGGAAACATCGCCGCCGGCTGTCAGATTCGCCTCCTGTGCGTTAGAAGGCGCGGACACAACAATACTCATCGCGGCGCAACCGAGCGCCACGTACGTAAACTTGGACACGGCAGACTTCCCCCAAGACGCGATACAGTACGCGTTACAATGGGTCCGTTATATCCGAACTGATATAGCGAGCAATCCTGTTCACGCGTTGCGGGCCAACTCTTGCCTCGCGTGTGTGCTCAAATTGCCTCAATGGCGTGGGGGCTCATCGGAAAACCGGTTCCCACTTTTCCGGAAGCACTCTCTATCTACTCGTGCTTCGTATCGGAAAACCGGTTCCCACTTTTCCGGAAGCACGCTCTATCTACTCGTGCTTCTTATCGGAAAACCGGTTCCCACTTTTCCGGAAGCACTCTAGGAGACGAGGCGCTTGGCCAATCGGAAAAAGGCGACCGTGGAGAAAAAGGACGAGGCCGCGAAGGATGCGCCGGCCCGCAAGCCGCACGGACGGCGTGAGCGCGCGTTTCCGCGCGTACGCATCCTCATCGGCGACGGGATGGTGCTCGGTCCCGGCAAGGTGGATCTGCTGGAAGCCATCGGCCGTACCGGTTCCATATCGGCGGCAGGCCGGGAGCTCGGCATGTCGTACCGGCGTGCATGGCTGCTGGTGGACGCGCTCAATCACATGTTTCCTAGTGCGCTCGTTACCGCATCGCCGGGCGGCTCGCGGGGCGGCGGGGCGAAACTCACCGACTACGGCCGCGGCGTCGCCGCCGCTTACCGGCGGGTCGAAGCGCGCACGCGGGCGGTGATGCGGGAGGAATTGGAGCCGTTCAACGTACGGGTCGACAGCGACTAAGCGGATTGCGGCCATTCCGTCTTGCTTCGACCGGTACGGGAGGCATGAGCCAAGGATCGGCAGCGCGTCATCGGTGGTGTGCGAAAAGTCGTCCGGTGGCCGCGGGCCGCCTCACAAAGGCCGCGCTTTACGTCCCTCTCTCGCTGCCATCGCCAAGCGGAACCATTAACCCTACGGAGAGTAGCGAGAGCTATTCTCCGCGCCCTCAACCGGCTGATTCGGCCCGTGGTTTTCCGCCACACTTGCTGGCAGCGCTGGGAAGCGCTTAATCATTTCTTCATGGTTGCCGGTGCTACCGGCGCGAAAGAGGCAGAGCATGGATCGTATCAGGATCGTCGGCGGCGGGCGGCTCAACGGCACTATTCCGATTTCGGGTGCGAAGAACGCGGCGCTGCCCCTGATGATCGCCAGCCTGCTGACGCCCGACCGGTTGACGCTGAAGAACGTTCCCAATCTCGCCGACGTCAATCTTCTCGCCCGCATTCTGCGCAATCACGGTGTCGACCTCGCCGTCGATGGCAAGCGCTCGGGCCCGGCTCAGCACATCGGCGAGACGTTCCATCTCTCCGCGCGCGATATCGTCGATACAGTGGCGCCCTACGAGATGGTGAGCCGTATGCGCGCCAGCTTCTGGGTGCTCGGTCCGCTGCTTGCGCGCTGCGGCCAGGCGAAGGTCTCGCTCCCGGGCGGCTGCGCCATCGGCACGCGGCCCGTGGACCTGCATCTCACCGGATTGAAGGAGCTCGGCGCCGAGATCGAGATCGAGGCCGGCTACGTGATCGCGAAGGCCAAGGGCGGATCGCTGCGCGGCGGCCGCGTCATCTTCCCGAAGGTGTCGGTGGGCGCGACGCACAACGTGCTGCTGGCGGCTGCGCTGGCGCGCGGGGAAACCGTCATCGAGAATGCCGCGCGCGAGCCGGAAATCGGCGACGTTGCGGAATGCCTCGTCAAGATGGGCGCAAAGATCGAGGGCATCGGCACCTCGACGCTGATGATCCAGGGCGCGGACCGCCTCGAGGGTGCGGTGCATTCGGTGCTCGCAGACCGCATCGAGACGGGCACGTTCGTGATGGCCGTGGCGGCGACGGGCGGTGACGTGACGCTGGAAGGCGCGCGCCCGGAGCTTCTGAAGACGGCACTCGACACGCTGAGCGAGGCGGGCGTCGAGGTGCAGACGACCAACAGCGGCATTCGCGTGGCGCGGAACGGCCACGGCATTGAGCCGGTCTCCGTCGAGACGCAGCCGTTCCCGGGCTTCCCCACGGACCTGCAGGCGCAGCTGATGGCGCTGATGACGCGCGCCAAGGGCACCAGCGTCATTCGCGAGACGATCTTCGAGAACCGCTTCATGCACGTGCAGGAGCTTGCGCGTCTCGGCGCCGATATTCAGCTCCACGGCGATACGGCGACCATCAAGGGGGTGAAGGGCCTCACGGGGGCGCCGGTGATGGCAACGGACCTGCGCGCTTCGGTGTCTCTCGTGATCGCCGCGCTGATGGCGGAGGGTGAGACGATGATCAACCGCGTCTATCACCTCGATCGCGGCTTCGAGCAGCTCGAGCAGAAGCTCTCGCGCTGCGGCGCGCAGATCGAACGCCTGACGGGCTGAACCGGGACGCTGGCACCTACGCCGCGCTCTGTCGAGAACCGGCTTCTTCTCAGCGCAGCGGATGCGCCGTAGTTCCGCCTGGAACAGCGCGCCGGTGTGTCTTTGCCTAGCGTCCATCGCATGCGTGGCCAATCGGTAGCGCACAGCGATGGATGAGAGGCGATGAAACAAATCTATCTTGCGCGTGCGGTGCTCACGGCTGCGGTTGTCTGTTCTCTGTCGCAGGTTGCCTTCGCACGCGGTGGCAAGGAATTCTTTTCCCAGGACTACGCCTTCGATAGGCCGATGAAAGGCTACGAGGGACAGGCGGGCAACTATTATTGCTCCTATCAGCGGCATCCCAACCGCACGTGCGCGACCGATTCGCGCGGCAATCAAAAGTGTCAGGTCAAAGGCTGGA
>DASRYA010000046.1:0-7318 GCA_035687305.1 Hyphomicrobium sp.
AACGCACGTGCGTCCGGGCGACCAGGGCGCGACGCTACCGTCGGTGTTCCCGGCGCTGCTGAAGCCGAACTACGGCGACAGCTCGCAGGGCATCACCAAGGACGCCGTCGTCTCGAACGAGAAGGCGCTGCTCGATTATCTCGACAAGCTGCGCATCGCGTTCCCGAAGCGTCCGGTGCTGGTGCAGGAGTACCTGACGGGGGCGGAGTATTCCGTCACGCTGATCGGCAACCCCGATCAGGGCTTGCGCGCGCTGCCGATTTTGGAGGTCGACTACAGCAAGCTCGATCCGCAGCTGCCGAGGATACTCGGGTATGAGTCGAAGTGGGAGCCCGACAGCCCCTACTGGACGCAGGTCTCGTACCACGAGGCCGATCTTTCCGAGCTGCAACAGCAGCAGCTCGTCGAGCACTCGACGCGCCTGTTCGAACGTCTCGGCTGCCGCGACTATGCGCGCTTCGATTTCCGCGCCGATGCGAAGGGTGAGATCAAGCTGCTCGAGGTCAATCCCAATCCCGGGTGGTGCTGGGATGGGAAGGTCAATCTAATGGCCAGTTTCGCCGGTATGCGCTATTCGGAACTCCTCGGGCAGATCCTCGGCGCGGCTGTCGAGCGCCTGTCCGTCGTCGGCAAGGGCGCATCGACACACGCAGAGGCGGCACAGTGACGAAATACTCGGGTCTGCTCGTATTCCTCCTTCTCGTCGCGGCTACCGCCTACACCGGCATGACCTATCTGCCAGGGCCGTTCTACGCGGCCCTGGAAAAGCCCGCGTGGACGCCGCCGAACGAGGTATTCCCTCCGGTCTGGGCGGCTCTCTATGTGCTGATCGCCATTGCGGGCTGGATTGTGTGGCGCGCGCAGGGGTTCGGCCCGCTGTTATGGCTGTGGCTGTTGCAGCTCTGCCTCAACGGCGTGTGGTCGTACCTCATGTTCGGGGAAAAGCAGATCACCTACGCGCTTGTGGACATCGCAGCGCTGTGGCTCGCCATTCTTGCTTTCATTCTCGTCGCTTGGCCGGTGCGCCGCTCCGCGGCGCTGCTGTTCGTCCCATACCTGTTGTGGGTTACGTACGCCGCGGCGCTCAACTTCGAAGTCTGGCGGCTCAACGGCTAATTTGAGCCGTGCGCGGCGTTTTTAAGCTGTGCTAGCTTCCCCCGGCGGCATGGGACCGCGACGGGGGCTCTGATGATCGACACCGGAAGCTCTGTGGCCGGCACCTCTATGTCCGGCGCTTCTTTGGCCGGCGCCGCTGTGGCGATGGCATGCGGGGATTGCGGCGCGCCCGCGTCGGGCAATTTCTGCTCCGCATGCGGCGCCGATCTGCGGGCTTCTTCGCTGAGCTTCCTCGGACAGGCCGCCGCTCCCGTGCGGCGAAGCTTCCCCGCCGTCTATCTGAAGATCCTGCGCGCACCGGTGCGTCAGACGGTGGCGTTCGCAGAGGACCCGGCCTACCGCGGCTATCTCTCGTTCGCACTCGCTGGAATCGCAATCTACTGCCTGTTCTTCGTGCCCATCGCCGTGCGCATGGCCGTTCCGGTGGACGGGAATACGCACGTCAGCGAGAGCATGCAGACGCTCATGAAGGCGCTCTCGCAAACCGGCGTTTATGTCGGCATGGCGATCACCTTCGCGCTCGCCTACGGAATGTTCCGGGCGTTTTCGCCGGTGCGCCGGTCGTTCGCCGCCTATTTCAAGCTCTATGCGATTGCGATCGGGTTCGTGGCGCCGATCTACGGCCTCTACGAGGCGGGCGTGCGCGCGCTGTTCGACGGTGTCGGGATGTCCGCGCTCGGACTGATCAGCGCGAGCGACTGGCAACGGCCGAGCGTCATCGCATCGGTTGCACTGTCGCTGCTGCTCTGGGCGTATTTCGTCGCCATCCATCGCCGCTTCTGGTCGATGTCGATCTGGGCGGCGACGGGGCTCTACCTCGTCGCGTCCCTCGTCTCCAACCAGGTGGGCTATCACCTGATGTGGTGGGTCGGGTTCTATACGGCGCGCGTCCTCATCAATGCGGGCATCGTGACGCTCTGACGCGCGCCCGCATCGCCGCTCAGCCAGCGGCGACCGTGGCGAGGTCCGTCTCCACCGTCCACTTTTGCGGCGCGGACGTCTCGGCCGTGGCGTGCTCGGCGAGAATGGTTTCGAACTCGGCGCGGGGGATGGTGCGGAACCCCATATCCTTCAGCGTCGGGGTGTAGTCCTTGCCGTCGTTGAGCACGAAGCCCCACTTGGCGAGGTGGTGGTTGAGGCATGCGAAGCCGATTTTCGAGGCGTTGCTCGCGCGGCTGAACTGGGATTCGGTATAGAACACCCGGCCGACGGCGATGCCGTAGCCGCCGCCGACAAGCTCGCCCTCTTTGTTCCAGACCTCGAACGAGTGCGCGATGCCGAGATCGTGCAGCGCGGCATAGAGGTGCATGATCTTCGGCGTGATCCAAGTGAGCATGGGGCGTCCCTTGCGCGGCTCGGCGCAAGCCTTGATGACGGCATCGAAAGCTTCATCGAAGGTGACGCGGTAGTCGCCGCGGCGCATCAGGCGCTTGGCATCCTTGGAAATGCGAAAGTCGCCCGGCGCCACGACCATGCGCTCATCGCGCGTCCACCACTTGAGCGGGCCGCAATGGCACCACGGAAAATAGCCACGGCGCGCGGCGGTGAGGATGCGGCGGGGATCGATGTCGCGGCAGACACCGGCGAACCCTTCGGGCCGGGTCCTGAGGCTTGCGGGGCCGGGATCGCGCGTCCCGCCGTGGAGCAGATCGGCGGCGGTGTTCCACATCAGGAAGGGCAGATCGCGCACGCGCTTGGGCTGGCAGGCGTAAGCGGTGCCCATGATCCAGCGCATTGCGGTCTGTTGCGGCGTCTCGCGAAAGAGCTTGCGGCGGCGCGCAGCGGCGCTTTCATCGCCTTCCTCGGCGATAATTTCCAAAAACGATGCTGCGACATTGGCCATCTTCGTGTTCCCTTCCGCACCGGCACGCGCTCGCGGGGGCGGGTATCCGCACGCTGCCCGCCGCGGGCTTACGAAACTCCAAACAATTTGCGTGCCAGAGCGCCTTGCCGCGATCTGCAATCCGGTAGGGTTAATGACGGAGGGTCGACGGCGAGGTCAGGCTGGCTTGGCGCAGTCGGAAGCGCGCTTCAGCAGCAGCGCCTGTTCCTGCGTGTTCTGGGTGAGGGCTGCGGCGCGCTCGAACTCGGCGCGTGCTTCCACGTGACGGCCGAGCTTGACGAGGAGATCGCCGCGCACGCTCGGCAGGAGGTGATAGGTCTTCAGCATCGGCTCGGAGGCCAGCGCATCGACAACGCGCAGACCGGCCTCGGGACCCATGTGCATTGAAAGCGCGACGGCGCGGTTCAGCTCCACGATGGGCGAAGGCATGAGGCGCGCGAGCTCGCCGTAGAGACCGACGATGCGGGCCCAGTCCGTTTCCTCCGCAGTGCGTGCCCGGGCGTGGCATGCAGCGAGGGCGGCTTGCAGTGCATAAGGTCCGAGATGTGCGGTGAGCGATTGCGCTCGCTCGAGCGCTGCAAGGCCGCGGCGGATGAACAGCCGATCCCAGCGAGCGCGGTCCTGGTCGAGCAGCAGGATCGGCTCGCCGTCCGGGCCTATGCGGGCGCCCAGGCGTGAAGCCTGCAACTCCATGAGGCTGACGAGGCCGTGCACCTCCGGCTCGGTGGCGGCAAGCCCGGCGAGAATGCGCCCGAGCCGCAGCGCTTCTTCGCATAGCTGCGGACGCACCCAATCGGCACCCGCCGTGGCGGCGTATCCTTCGTTGAAGATGAGATAGATCACCGCGAGCACCGAGGCGAGGCGCTCGCCCAGCTCTTCCCCGCGCGGCACCTCGAAGGGCACGCGCTTTTCCGCAAGGGTGCGTTTGGCGCGCACGATGCGCTGGGCGATCGTCGGCTCCGGCACGAGGAAAGCGCGTGCGATCTCGTCGGTCTTGAGGCCGCCGATGAAACGCAGGGTGAGCGCGACCTGGGCTTCCCTGCCGAGCACCGGGTGACATGAAATGAACATCAGGCGCAGAAGCTCGTCGCCGATCTCGTCGTCGAGTGCGGCGTCGACGTCGGGGGTCTCCGCGTCACCGAAGACGCTCTGCTCGCCGGCCAGCTGAGCGTGCTTGCGGTCGATGAGCCTGGCGCGCCGAAAGCGATCTATCGCGCGGTGTTTGGCTGTGGCCAGCAGCCAAGCACCGGGCTTATCGGGGATGCCGGTGCGCTGCCACTGCTCCAGTGCGGCCAGGAAAGCATCCTGCGCCAGCTCCTCGGCGAGGCCGACATCGCGCGCAACTGGCATCAAACAGGCGATCAGCTTCGCCTGCTCGATGCGGAACACTGCCTCTATGGCGCTCAGTGGATCGGTGGCCGTCACGGCCACCGATCACAGCATCATCATGGGGTTGCTGCAAGTTCGTTCAGTCGCGCGTCTCGTCCGCCCGCCTGCCCTCGGGCCACTTCGCGCGCGTTTGGGCCTCGCGGGCCTGCTCCTCGGGCGTGAAGACATCGGCGGGGAAATCTTCGGGGTCTGTGATTGCCCGCAATTCGCATTCGCCCTGTCCGAGGACCGCGAGGAAGCGGCGCGTCCAGTGAACCGCGTCGTCCATGGTGTCGACCTGGAACAGCGCATACGAGGCGATCAGCTCCTTCGATTCAGCGAAGGGGCCGTCGATGACATCAAAGTTGCCGTCCTTGAGGCGCACACGCTTGCCGAATCTGGATGGCAGCAACCCATCGCCGCCAACGATGACGCCGGCGTTGGTGGCCTCCTCGACGAACGCACCCATGCGTTCCATCAGGTCCTTGGTAGGTGGTGCGCCCGTCTCGCTGGCGTCGTCGGCCCGGAGCATTCCCAGGATTTTCATTTGAAACTCCGCTCTGGTGTTTAAGCGCGTGACCGGCACAGGCTGGCCGCGGCACAGCTCCTCAACCCTTCAACTCCCGATCGAGGCGGCGGTGGTGCTCTACGGCATCGCTTTCACCGAAGTCCTCCAGCTCGAACAGCTGCCGGATCTCGATCTCGCTTTCCTCCATGTGCGGGTTTGGGCAGCGCTTGATCCATTCGATCGCCTCGGCGAGGGACCCCGTCTGGAGGATCCAGTAGCCGGCAATCAGCTCCTTGGTTTCCGCGAACGGACCATCGATGACCGTGCGTCTGTCGCCCTCGAAGCGGACGCGGGCACCCTTGGAGCTGGGGTGCAGCCCGTTGCCGTCGAGCATGACGCCAGCCTTGACCAGCTCCTCGTTGTACTTGGCCATGGCGCCGAGAAGCTCCTCGGAGGGCATGACGCCAGCCTCGAAATCCTTGGTCGCCTTCACCATCACTATGAATCGCATCGGTTCTTCCTCCTTGCGTGCGGTTTCGAGCCGGGCGGCGCGCCCGCTCTGCCAACACGTCGAACGGCGGGGGCCGAGATCGACACGGCCGGACAACTTTTTTTGGGCGGAGGGCGAATCGCCCCAGAATCGCGGCGGTTCCGCGCCTTGACGGTCCCCCCGGGTGGGTGTCTATGGGGCCGCTCAGGGACCCTCGAAATTGTGGAGATCACGTGAGCAACCCCGTCGCGGACACGGACACCGTCCTCATCATCGACTTCGGCAGCCAGGTGACACAGCTCATCGCGCGCCGCGTGCGTGAGGCCGGCGTCTATTCCGAGATCGTGCCGTTCAACCGGGCCGAGGAGGCGCTGGAGCGCCTGCATCCGAAGGCGATCGTGCTGTCGGGCGGTCCGGCATCGGTTACGGCCGACGGATCGCCGCGCGCGCCACAGCGGGTCTTCGACAGCGGCTTGCCCATCCTCTCCATCTGCTACGGTCAGCAGACGACGGCGGTGCAGCTCGGCGGCGCCGTCGAGGGCGGCCATCCGGCCGAGTTCGGTCGCGCGGAAATTCAGATCAAGGAACCTTCGGCGCTGTTCGAGGGCATCTGGGATGTCGGCAAGCGCTATCCGGTGTGGATGAGCCACGGCGACCGGGTCACGCGCCTGCCGGAGGGATTCACCGTCAAGGCGACGAGCGAGAACGCACCGTGCGCCATTGCTACGGACGAGGCGCGGCGCATCTACACGACGATGTTCCATCCCGAAGTGGTGCACACGCCGGACGGGGCGAAGCTCCTTTCAAACTTCGTGCACAAGATCGCCGGCCTCAAGAACGACTGGACGATGGCACACTTCCGCAGCGCCGAGATCGCGAAGATCCGCGCGCAGGTCGGCGGCGCGCGCGTCATCTCGGGGTTGTCGGGCGGCGTCGACAGCGCCGTTGCCTCGGTGCTCATTCACGAGGCGATCGGCGATCAGCTCACCTGTATTTTCGTCGATCACGGTCTGATGCGTCAGAACGAGGCCGAAGAGGTGGTGAGCCTCTTCCGCGAGCACTACAACATTCCGCTTGTGCATGTGGATGCCCGCGAACGCTTCCTCGCCGCGCTCGCGGGCAAGAGCGATCCGGAAGAAAAGCGCAAGACGATCGGCGCACTGTTCATCGACGTGTTCGAGGAGGAGGCGCGTAAGCTCGGCGGGGCGGACTTCCTCGCTCAAGGCACGCTCTATCCGGATGTCATCGAAAGCGTGTCGTTCACGGGCGGGCCTTCGGTCACGATCAAGTCGCATCACAACGTCGGCGGTCTGCCGGAGCGCATGAACCTGAAGCTCGTCGAGCCGCTGCGCGAGCTGTTCAAAGACGAAGTGCGTGCGCTGGGCCGCGAGCTGGGCTTGCCCGAGAGCTTCGTGGGGCGGCATCCGTTCCCGGGCCCCGGGCTCGCGATCCGCATTCCCGGCGAGATCACCGAGGAGAAGCTCGGCATCCTGCGCCAGGCGGATGCGATCTATCTCGACGAGATCCGCAAGGCGGGGCTGTACGATAAGATCTGGCAGGCGTTCGCGGTGCTGCTGCCGGTACGCACGGTGGGCGTGATGGGCGATGCGCGCACCTATGAGTACGTCTGTGCACTGCGTGCGGTGACATCGACGGACGGCATGACGGCCGACTATTACGACTTCCCGCACGCGTTCCTGGGGCCGACGGCGACACGCATCATCAACGAAGTGCGCGGCATCAACCGCGTCGTCTACGACATCACCTCGAAGCCCCCCGGCACGATCGAGTGGGAGTGAGGTTGCGGGGGAGATCGCGATCATGAAGCCGGTAACGATCTACGGCATTCCGAACTGCGACACGATGAAGAAGGCGCGGGCGTGGCTCGATAGCCATGGGGTCGCGTACGAATTTCACGACTACAAGAAGGCCGGGATCGGGGCCAAGCGGCTCGAGGCGTGGAGCAAGACGGCCGGCTGGGAGACGCTGCTCA
>DASRYA010000047.1:0-2741 GCA_035687305.1 Hyphomicrobium sp.
TATGTGACGACCGTCGATGATCCGGTCCTCGTTGCGCGCCGCCGCAGTAGGGCGCCATGCAAACCCATCATGCTGGAGCTGTCGGCACTGCGCGATGTACGCGTCTGGCGGTTCGCCTACTACTATTTCTTCGTCTTCGGCGCCTTCGTCGCCCTGGCGCTATGGCTGCCGCGCTATCTCATCGGTGTCTACGGCTTCGACATCGCGACCGCAGGCATGATCGGCGCGCTCTATTCCATCCCCGCCAGCATTTTCCGCGCCTACGGCGGCGTGCTGTCGGATCGCATCGGCGCGCGCAAGGTCATGTATTGGAGCCTCGGTGTCTCGGCAATCGCCACGCTGATCCTATCGCTCCCACCGACAACCTACGTTATGCGCGGCATCAAGGGCGACATCGCCTCGCACTTCGAGATCGGTGTTGCCGCTTTCATCGGCACCGCGTTCGTGCTCGGCTTTTTCATGAGCCTCGGCAAGGCCGCCGTGTTCAAGCAGATCGCGTCCCACTACCCGGACAACGTCGGTGCGGTTGGCGGCCTCGTCGGCATGATCGGCGGGCTCGGCGGGTTCGTCCTGCCCATCGCCTTTGGCGCGCTCAACGATCTGACGGGGTTGTGGTCGAGCTGCTTCATGCTGCTTTTCGCCATCGTCACATCAGCACTCGTGTGGATGGACGTCTCCGTGCGCCGCATACAGCAGCGCTCACGCGCACCGTTACAACAATCCATCGTCGCAGCGGAGTGAGGAGGCGGCAATGACCGAGAAACTCGTCATCATCGGCAACGGCATGGCGCCCGGGCGCATGCTCGAGCATCTCTTCGAAGCGACGCCCGGACGCTACGAGGTTACGATCTTCAACGCCGAGCCCCGCGTGAACTACGACCGCATCATGCTTTCGCCGGTGCTGTCGGGGGAAAAGGATTACGAGCAGATCATCATTCACGGTGACGGCTGGTACATCAAGAACGGCATTACGCTCTATAAGGGCCACAAGGTCACTACGATCGACCGCGCGGCGAAGACGGTTACGTCGGAGCATGGTGTCACGGCACCCTACGACAAACTCGTGATCGCCACAGGATCGGTGCCGTTCATCCTGCCGGTGCCCGGCAATACACTGCCCGGTGTACTTTCCTACCGTGATCTCGACGACGTGAATGCGATGCTGCTCGCGGCTCAATCGCGCGCCAAGGCGATCGTCATCGGCGGCGGCCTGCTGGGCCTGGAGGCAGCCGCCGGACTCAAATCGCGCGACATGGACGTCACGGTGCTGCACCTGATGCCCACGCTGATGGAGCGTCAGCTCGATGCGCCCGCCGGCTATATGCTACAGCGCGAGCTGGAAGGGCGCGGCATCAAGGTCGTCACCAAGGCGCAGACGCAGGCGATCGTTGGCGAGCGCAAGGTCGAAGGCGTCGAGCTGGCGGACGGCCGTATCATCCCCGCGTCACTGGTGGTGATGGCGGCCGGCATCCGTCCCAACGCATGGCTCGCCAAGGCTGCGGGGCTCGATGTCAACCGCGGCATCCTCGTTGACACAGGTATGCATACGTCTGATCCCGACATCTACGCGCTCGGCGAGTGTGCCGAGGTAGGAGGCCATGTTTACGGCCTCGTCGCGCCGCTCTACGACATGGCGCGCGTCGCCGCCGCGCACCTTTCCGGAGACGATAATGCCATCTTCGTGCACAACGACACGCCAACCAAGCTGAAGGTGACCGGCGTCGATCTGTTCTCGCTCGGAGATTTTGCCGACGGGGAGGATCGTCAGGAGATCGTGCTGCGCGATGCTTCCGCCGGCATCTACAAGCGTCTCGTCCTCAAGGACAACCGCATCATTGGTACCGTGCTTTATGGCGAAACAGCCGACGGCGGCTGGTTCAACGACCTGAAGAAGAAGCAGGTCGACATCTCCGAGATGCGCGACACGCTCATTTTCGGGCAGGCCTATCAGGGCGGCGCGCCGCTGGACCCTATGGCGGCCGTTGCAGCGTTGCCCGATGACGCAGAGATCTGCGGCTGCAACGGCGTGTGCAAGAGCAAGATCGTCGGCACCATCAAGGAAAAGGGTCTGACGTCGCTCGACGACGTGCGCGCCCACACCAAAGCCTCCGCGTCATGCGGTTCGTGCACCGGCCTCGTCGAGCAGCTCATGGCGCTGACGCTCGGCGACGCCTACAGCCCCGCCGCCGTGCAGCCGATATGCGCATGCGCCGACCTTGGGCATGACGACGTACGCCGGCTCATCAAGGTCAAGGGCCTCAAGACCATCCATGCAGTGATGCAGGAGCTCGAGTGGAAAACTTCCTGCGGCTGCGCCAAGTGCCGCCCGGCATTAAATTACTACCTCGTGTGCGAGTGGCCCGGCGAATACGCCGACGACTACCAATCGCGCTTCATCAACGAGCGCGCGCACGCCAACATCCAAAAGGATGGCACTTACTCCGTCGTGCCGCGCATGTGGGGTGGCGTGACCAGTGCCAAGGAGCTGCGCGCCATTGCGGACGTGGTCGATAAGTTCGCTATCCCCGCGGTGAAGGTCACCGGCGGTCAGCGCATCGACATGCTCGGTATCAAGAAGGAGGATTTACCGGCGGTGTGGGCGGATCTCGGCAGGGCCGGATTCGTCTCCGGCCACGCCTACGCCAAGGGACTGCGCACAGTGAAGACGTGCGTCGGCACTGACTGGTGCCGCTTCGGCACGCAGGACTCGACCGGCCTCGGCATCCGCATCGAGAAATTCA
>DASRYA010000048.1:0-9432 GCA_035687305.1 Hyphomicrobium sp.
AGCCGTGTGATCAGAATCTGCTCTAGAGCCGTTCTGCGTTTCCACCTAAACCGGAACGGCTCTAGTCTTCCTCGCGCGGCGGCCAGGGCACGCCCGCGAGCTTGGCGAGGCTAGCCGCCATCGTCGGCGGTAACCCGGCAAAATCGGGCACGGGTTTGCGGGGCGACGATGCGCCCCCATGTCCCGCGCCATTGCCTGCCGGCGGATGTGCCGGACGTGCTTGCTCATTCGGCGCCGACGGACGCGGCGGCACGACCGACGCGGGCGGGGCACCGGTTGCAGGGGCCCTCGCGGCGGGCCGCTGTGACACCGGCGGTTTCATAGCCGGACCATCCCCACGCGTGGGCGCCGGGGCAGCGCTCGGCGGCGGCGCATGAGGCCGGCCAGAGGGACTGTTCGGCCCCGGCCGCGGTGCCTGTTTCGGCTCGCGATGGGAAACGGGGAACGGCTCGTCCCCCTCCACGTGCTGGCCGTTGGGCTGCGGGAAGACGGGTGGCGGCGGTGAGGCCTGCGGCCCCATGCCGTGCGAAGGCTGGGGCATAGCCTCCGGCGGATCGATGAACGAATCGAATGGCGAGGGCGCGCCGTCATCGCCGTGCATCTGCGGCGCCGGCGGCGGCGAGAAGTCGGGCATACCCATCGGCCCGCCGGGGCCGTCGACCGGCAGCGGCGAGCCGAACTGTTGTGGCTCCCGTCCCGGTGCGCCGGCATAGCCCCCTGGCGGCGGCATCCCGTCACCGGCCTGCATCGGACCCTCAGGGCGCATCGCGAATCCCGGCCCCGGAGGAGCCCCCCGGTCGATGGACGGCGGAGCGCCATGGAAACCGTTGGGCTTAGGCCCCGATCCGAACGGCCCCGGCGGCGGCTCGCTGATCGGCAGCGGCACGGGGGCACTGTCGGCGTGTAAGGGACCGTTGCCGTGCGGGGGCGCATCCATTGACCCGGGCTGCGAGAAATCGAACGGCGATCCACCGTTGTGCGGCGGAGCCGGAGGTGCAAATCCCTGCGGGGCCGGTGGTGGAGGCAGGGCCGCAGCCGCCGCCGCGAGAGAAGCTGCCTGTGGAGGAAGGCCCGGCGGCGGAGGCGGATGGTTGCCGCTGGCGGGCGTCCCCGACGCGCGTATGCGCGAGCGCAGCGGCGTGTGGGGCGCGCCCGCGGGCGGCACCATGGGCGGGCGTCCGTTCGCCGCCGCCACGTCATGCCCGTTGCCGCCGCCGTTGCCGTTGACGTGCGCGGGCGGCGCGGCACCGTTCTCCGGCGGAGCCACCCCGTCGGCGGCAACGCTGTCCGTAGCGCCGTTCTTGCCGCGCCCCTTGCCCTTCGCCTTGGCGCGGAAAAGCCCGCGCGGGCGCAGTTTGCTTTCGGCTGCACGCACCATCTTCAAGAGCTGCAGCACGTCGCGGTCCGACATCGGCTCGCCGTAGTAGAAGCCCTGCGCGTACTGGCAGCTGATCGAGCGCAGGAACGCGACGTCCTCCGCGGTCTCGACGCCCTCCGCGACGACGCCTTTGCCCAGCTCGTGCCCCAGCGCAACGATCGAGCGCACGATGGCCGAGCCCGCGCCGCCGCTGTCGCCGCTCGCCTGCACCAGCGCGCGGTCCACCTTGATCGTGTCGAAGGGGAAGCGCTGCAGATAGGCGAGCGAGGAATAACCCGTGCCGAAGTCATCGAGCGCCAGCTCCGCGCCCGCGCCGCGCAGCCATTCCAGGATCTCCGTCGCCTGTTCGGGATTTTCCATCACCAGGCTCTCGGTGATCTCGAGCCGCAACGAGCCCTTCGGCACGATGTTGCGGCCAAGGATGTGACGAATTTCCTGGATCAGATTCTGGCGGAAGATCTGCCGGCTGGAAATGTTCACCGACACGAACAGCGGCCGCTCTTCGCGCGGCAGCTCGCGCTGCCAGCGCGCGGCCTCGTGCGCGGCGCGCAGCAGCACATGCGAGCCGAGACGCACGATGAGATCGGATTGTTCGGCGATGGGAATGAAGTCATCCGGGCTCATCAGCCCGCGCTTGGGATGCTCCCAGCGGACCAGCGCCTCGAACCCCGCCAGCTCCTCGGTCGGCAGATAGATGATCGGCTGATAGAGAACCTTGATCTGGTTCTTCGAGAGCGCCTTGCGCAGATCGCTTTCGAGCGCGACCCGGTCGTCGCGGTCCGAGCGCATCTCGGGCCGGAAGATCTCGATGCGATCCGCGCCGCCGCGCTTGGCACGGTACATCGCGATCTCCGCCTCCTTGTAGAGGTCGAGGTGCGACGGCGTCTGTCCGTCGTAAACCGCGATGCCGATCGAGCCCGTGAGCACGATTTCCTGGCCGGCGATCTTGATCGGCGCGCGCAGCGAGCGGCGCACCCGCTCGGCGAGGCCGGCGAGATCCTGCGGGCTCTGCTCGGCGACCATGAGGATGGCGAACTGATCGCCGCCGACGCGGGCGAGCGTATCGTTTGGCCCGAGATGGCTTTGCAGGCGCCGCGCCACGGTGAGCAGCAGGCTGTCGCCGACGACGAGGCCGAACGAGACATTGACGCTCTTGAACTTGTCGATGTCGATGAAGATGACGCTGGGGCGCACGCCCGCCTCGCCCTTGGCGCGGCTCGCGGCGACGCCGAGACGGTCGAGCACCAGCTCGCGGTTCGGCAGCCCCGTCAGGCTGTCGTGCACGGCATCGTGCAGCAGGCGCTCATGCGCCCGCTTGGCGTCCGTGACGTCGCGCACGAGCCCGACGCACCGCATGGCGCGCGCATCCGCATTCGGCACGCTCGCCGCTTCCAGCTCGAACCAGCGATAGCTGTTGTCGGTGTGGCGCATGCGGAAATCGGTGCGGATCCGCGCCCAGGTGCGCTCCTGCACCGACCACAGGATCATGCGGAAGCGCTCGCGATCGGTCGGATGCAGATGCTTGATGAAGTCGTCGACCTTCGTGCACAGCTCGCCCGGGTTGAGGCCGAGCGCGGCTTCGATCGCCGGGCTCACCTTCACCTCGTCGCGGCGCGCATTCCATTCCCATACGGCCGAGCCCGCACCGTCGACGGCGAGCGCGCGCAGCTGCAGTTCGCTCGGCGCCGCGCCGAACAGCGGCTCCAGCGACCGGAACGCGAACTGCGTAACGGTGAAGCCGATGAGAATGAGGATGAGAACGAGGCCCGCAACGAGGCCCTGCACGGCAGCATCGCCCGAGATGCGGCCGGTCAGCACCATCGAGGCGCCGAAGATCCAGATGAGGAACAGTATCCACGTCGGGATGAGAGACAGAGCGCGGTCCTGCCCGCGCAGCGCCAGGAACAGCGCAAACGCGCCGCCGACGCTGCCGATCACCAGGAACGACATGCGCGCAAACGTGGAGGCGAGCCGCGGGTCGATCACCGCCACCGCCACCAGCGTGAGCTGGGCGATGATCCACACCGTGAACAGCATGCGTATGAGCCCGTGCCAGAAGGCTATTCGCAGGAACACGGATATGAAGATGACGAGACTGGCCGCGACCGCGGACTCGCTCGCCGCTCGATAGACGGCATTGTCGCCCGGTTTCAGCTGAAAGAGCTTATGGAAGAAACCGAAGTCGACACACAGATAGGCCAGCACGCACCAGGCGACGAGCGCAGCGCTCGGGAAGATCGCTTTATGGTTGGCGGCGAAGATCGCCGTGAGGAAGATGGCGAGCAGGCCGGTGAGGCCCAGCATGATGCCGTTCATCAGCTGGCGATCGCGCGAGTAAAGCTCGTACTCGAGCGGCTTCCAGAGGTAGAGGCGCGCGAAGCGATCGGACGATAGCTCGACGACGTACGTCACCGTCTGGCCCGGCTCGACGGTGATGCGGAAGATGTCGGCGCGGTCGCTCTTGATGCGCTCGGGGATGAACCCCATCGACGGCGTCACCGCCTCGATGCGCTGCGCGTCGAGGTCGGGCCACACCGCCCCCGATCCGACCACGTTGTAGCGCGCCGCCGTGAGCCAGCGCTCGATCGGCTTGTCGGTGGGATTGCTGAGCGCGAAGACCACCCAGTTGGGACTCGTGCCGGGCGTTTTCGCCGTGACCGACATACGTCCCGACATGCCGTCGGCGGCGGGCGCCGTCTCGACCTGCAAGGTGTCGCCGCGCGCGTCGTAGAACTCGCCGAGCGTCGTCAGCTCGAC
The DNA here is from genome assembly GCA_035687305.1 of Hyphomicrobium sp. Classification (GTDB taxonomy): domain Bacteria; phylum Pseudomonadota; class Alphaproteobacteria; order Rhizobiales; family Hyphomicrobiaceae; genus Hyphomicrobium_A. Next base: position 4,136 of record DASRYA010000048.1, read on the forward strand.
GCGGTCCTGTTCCGTCTCGATGACGATGGGCTCCAGCGCCGCCGCCGGTGCGATGGAGCCGGCGAACGCAGCCAGGAATGCGGCGAGGAACGCGAGCAACACCGAGGGCACGCCCTTCGATCCACCGCGCGCGAATGCACGACCATGGCCACGGCTATGGCCCGTTGCCCTCATGCCGCCCGCACCTCCGTGCCCCCGTCGTGGGGAACCTCATCACACACGAGCGCGTGCAGAACATGGTCCTCCCAGGTGCCGTTGATCCTGAGCAGCCGCCGAGCGTAGCCCTCGCGGCGAAAGCCGTTGTGCTCCAGCACGCGGATCGAGGCGATGTTGTTGGGCATTGTCGCCGCTTCGAGGCGGTGCAGGTTCAGCGTCTCGAAACCGAACGCGACGGCGGCGCGCACGGCTTCCGTCATGTAGCCGCGGCCCGCGAAGGGCTTGCCGATCCAATAGCCGAGCACCGCCGTCTGGGTGACGCCGCGGCGCACGTTGGACATCGTCAGGCCACCGAGCAGGGCATCGTCCGCATCGGAGAAAATCAGGAACGCGTAGCCGAGATCCTCACGCGACTCGCGCTGGTAATGGCGCACGCGCCGGCGAAACGCGCTGCGCGATAGCTCATCGCGCTGCCAGATCGGCTCCCAGGGCGCGAGATAATCGCGGCTGGCCGCCCGCAGCTCGGCCCACGGGCCATAGTCGCCCATGGACGGCGCGCGCAGCCAGACGCCGCGACCACGCAAGGTGATGCTGCCGTCCGGAATGCTGCTGGAGCGCAGAAATGCCATGGGCCGCTTTCTTCCCCCGAAGCGTTAGGCGCCGACCACCGCCGCCGCGCGCTCTGCATACTTGCGCGAACGCCGGCCGCTCCCGACGACCGACACGGACGCTTCACTTTCCACCAGCGACTGGGCGAAGGTGCGCGCGTCCTCCGCCGTCACCGCGTCCACCTGCGCCATCAGCTCGGCATTGCCGAGCACGCGATTGTGCATCAGGAGATGACGCGCCATCTGCTCGGCCCGCGCCGAGGAGCTTTCCAGGCTCATGAGCAGGCCGGCCTTGAGCTGGGCCTTTGAGCGCGCCAGCTCCGCTTCGTCCGGCGCACGATCCGCGGCCCGTTTCAACTCCGTCCCGATCACGTCGATGAGCTGCCCCATCAGTCCCGTTCCCGTTGCCGCATGAACGCCAAACAGCCCAGTGTCGCGCAGTCCCCACGCGGACGAATAGATCGAGTAACAGAGGCCGCGTTTTTCCCGCACCTCCTGAAACAACCGGGACGACATGCCTCCGCCGAACAATCCGGAGAATACCTGCGCGGTGAAAAACGCTTCGTCCCCATACGATGGACTGGGAAAACCAATCAGCAGATGGCTTTGCTCGAACGGCTTCTCCGAATGACGCAAGCCCCCGATATACCTCGCCGGGCGTTCCCCCGATGTTCGCCGCCCGTCAGTCAGCCCTCCGAATAGGGCTTCAGCGTGGCGAACCACGTTCGCGTGGCGGACGGCGCCCGCCGCTGCGATCACCATGTTCCCCGGGCCATAGCGCCGGCCCAGAAAGCGGCGCAAATCACCCGCCGTGAAGCTACCTACGCTGGCCGGTGTGCCGAGAATGGGGCGGCCAACCGATTGTTGTGGATAGGCCGCGTCGTGCAGAAGATCATAGCCGATATCGTCGGGGCTATCCCGCGTCGCGGCAATCTCCTGCAAAATGACCTGCCGCTCGCCTTCGAGCTCGGGCCGCCCGAAGGACGAGTTCTGCAGGATGTCTGCGATGAGCTCCAGAGCGACCTTCTCATCGCCCTTCAGCACGCGGGCGTAGTACGCCGTCGTCTCCATGCTGGTGGCCGCGTTGAGATCGCCGCCGACCGTCTCGATCTCCTCGGCGATCTGCTGGGCCGTGCGCTGGCGCGTGCCCTTGAACGCCATGTGCTCGAGGAAGTGCGAGATGCCGTGCTCGCGCTCGGTCTCGTGGCGGGCGCCGGTGCCCACCCACAGCCCCAGCGAGGTGGTTTCGAGCCGGGGCATCGCGTCGGTGATGATGCGCAGCCCGTTTGATAATGTCGTGATCTCGATCGGCATCAGCGCCGCTCCGCATTCGCGCGTGTCAGCGCCTCCACGTGCGCCTCCGCGGCGCCGATGTCGTTGTCGATGGTGGTGAAGTGCTCTTCCGCCGTCATCAGCCCATCGAGCCGCGGCGGCAGTGCGGGCCGCTGGCCGGTGATCGCCTCCATCGCATCGGGGAACTTCGCCGGATGGGCCGTCGACAGCACCACCTGCGGCGCCCCGCGCGCGCCCAGGGCCCGGTCGGCAGCCACGATGGCGCAGGCGGTGTGCGGATCGGCGATGTACCCGCTCGCATCGCGCGTGCGCACGATGGCATCGGCGACATCCTGCTCGCTCGCGGCCGCAGCGGCGAACTCGCGCCGCATCGTATCCTTGAGCGAGCCGAGGTCGAAGCTGCCCGTCTCCTTCAAGGCCCGCATCTTTGCGCGGATGAGCGGTGCATCGCGCCCCGAGACCTCGAACAGGTAGCGCTCGAAGTTCGATGAGACCTGGATGTCCATCGACGGCGAGGATGTCGCGATCACCTCGCGCATTTGATAGGCCCCCTCGCTGAGCGTGCGGGGAAGAATGTCGTTGACGTTCGAGGCAATGACCAGCTTCTCGATCGGCAGCCCCATCCGCTTCGCGACATAGCCGGCGAAGATGTCGCCGAAGTTTCCGGTCGGCACCACGAACGAGACCGGGCGATAGGGCGCGCCGAGGGCGGCAGCGGCCACGAAATAGTAAGTCACCTGCCCCGCGATGCGCGCCCAGTTGATGGAGTTGACCCCGGCGAGCGAAACACGGTCGCGGAAGCCGTGATCGTTGAACATCGCCTTCACGAGCGCCTGGCAGTCGTCGAAGTTGCCCCGCACGGAGACGGCGTGCACGTTCCCTTCCGTCGGCGTCGTCATCATGCGCCGCTGCACGTCGGAGACGCGCCCCTCGGGAAAGAGGATCACCACATCCACGTGCGGCGAGCCGCGGAACGCCTCGATGGCCGCACCGCCCGTGTCACCCGACGTGGCGCCGACGATCGTCGCACGCTGCCCGCGAGCCGCGAGCACGCGGTCCATCAGCCGGGCAAGGAGTTGCATCGCCACGTCCTTGAACGCCAGTGTCGGACCGTGGAACAGCTCGAGGATGAAGCGGTTGGTGCCCACCTGCACGAGCGGCGTCACTGCAGCATGGCCGAAGCCCGCATAGGCCTCGGCCGTGATGCGTCCCAGCTCGTCGCGCGAAATGGCGCCGCCGGTGAACGGAGAGATCACCTCCGCCGCGACGTCCGCGAAAGGCATACCGGCGAACGAGGCGATCGTCTCCGGCGCCAGCGTCGGCCAGACCTCGGGCACGTAGAGCCCGCCGTCACGGGCGAGGCCCGCCAGCACGACGTCTTCAAAGCCCAATGGGGGCGCCTCACCCCGGGTAGAGATGTAGTTCAAAGCCGGTTGTTCTCCATGAGAGCGAATGCCAGCACCCTAGTGCCGGGTAAGGGGGGCCACAAGCAAGCGGAGAGCCGCGCCGCGACCTCCTCACAACCTTTGTCGGTTAACCCCGATGCCCCTTCGCGAGCGAAGCTGCGCAGCCCTTTCCGAATACCACGGTGAGCCTCGATAGCGAAGGCGGGGAAACCGCGCCGTGAGGCATTCGGACCGGTGAACGGCCGTTACCCGTGCGGATTCCCTGGCTGGCCCAGACCATGATCGCTTCGGACCCCACCAGCCCGAAGCGTGAATCATCGGTCTAACCAAAAGACAGACCATGATCGCTTCGGACCCTACCAGTCCGAAGCGTGAATCATCGGTCTGACCAAAGACCGGAGCCGCATCGCGTTCGAAGAAAACCGGTGGTGCTCTAGGCTGCGTCCGTACGCCGCCAGCGGCCCAGGGCAAAGGCCGCGTACACCGCCACCAGCGCCGCCGCCAGGCCGTACCATGTCAGCGCATATTCGAAATGACGATTGGGCAGCTCGAGACGCGTCACGCCGCCTTTGGGCCAGCCGCCAGGGGGAGCGGGCTCGGCCTCCGCATCGATGAAAAAGGGGTGCACGCGCGCCGCGCCATCGGTGGCGGCTGCGGCACCCATGGCGGCGATGTCCCGCCAATACCAGATGTTCCGGCCTGGATCGTTCGCCGGCACGAACATGCGCTGCGTCTCGGGCGCGCGCAGTAAGCCGACGATACGCACCTCGTCCGCGATCTGTCCCGCCGGACGGCGGTTCGGCGACTTGAGATCGTTCGGCACGAAACCGCGATTGACGAGCACGATGCTGCCGTCGGCGAGCTTCAGCGGCGTGATGATGTAAAAACCCGGGCCGTGCGTGGCGTCGAGCGCATAAAGGTGCGCCTCGCGGTCGTTGAGGAACCGGCCGGTCGCCTCGACGCGCATATATTCGTAGTCCTCACCGCGCTGCGCCGCCGCGTCCGCAACCGCCAGCGATACCGGCGCGGCATGCGCCCGCTGGCCGATCGCCGCGACGAGGTGGTTCTTCCAGGCCAGCCGCTGCATCTGCCAGTTGCCGAGGGAAATCAGCGCCGCAAACCCTGCGAGCATCGCCACGGAAGGCCAGAGCAAATGCTTTTCGCGAAGCGTGCGCAGCATGTCAGCCGATCCCGTTCCCGCCCTTGGATGCGCAATGTTGGTGGCGCTCAATCACCGGCGATACGTCCCTCTTCTGCCTTGTTGCGATACTGCAAAGCTATGAGCAGCGCTTTGAGAAAGCGCAAAAGACCGAGTGCGATGAGCGGCGTGCCGATGCCCCATAGGAGAACATGCATCCACACGGGCGGCTCGTAGGTGAACTCCACATAGAGCGCCATCCCGCAGATGAGGAAGCCTAGGATGAAGATGCCGAACACCGCCGGCCCGTCACCGGTATCGATGAACCGGTAGTCGAGGCCGCAACGCTCGCATCGATCGCGCATTTCCAGCACGTTCTTGAACAGACGGCCCTTGCCACAGCGCGGACAGCGCGCGAGCAGCGCAGAGAATATCGGCGAGACAGACGGTTGCTTCACGGCGCGGCCTCCTTCGATATCGACAGCTGGTCCCTGGCTCGGGCGCACGGCACCTCCGGCGCCGGTTGAAAGAGCGGGCAGAAGCCGAGAGTAGTCGCTCCGTGTAGCTCTGCCCTCGCCCTGTGCGGCCGCCTGCTTTCAGGCCGCTGCCCCTCAACCCAGGCCGGTTGGGCAAGTTCGCCGTGCGGTCGGTCGATAGCTCGGCGCCGCCACAATAGCACAGGGCGGCCCGAAGGCC
>DASRYA010000049.1:0-1941 GCA_035687305.1 Hyphomicrobium sp.
CCAAGCGTGTTCTGACCAACGCCGACTTGGCGAAGATGGTCGACACCAGCGACGAATGGATCGTCGAGCGCACGGGGATCCGGGCCCGCCACATCGCAGCGGACGGTGAGCTGACGTCCGATCTCGGCATCGCGGCCGCGCGCCAGGCGCTCATTCGCGCCGGTATCGATCCCGTCGATATCGATCTCGTCATCTGCGCCACCGCAACGCCCGACCGCACCTTTCCCGCAACGGCCGTGCGCATCCAGCAGGGCCTCGGTGTCACCAAGGGCGCTGCGTTCGATGTGCAGGCCGTATGCTCCGGCTTCGTCTACGCGCTGACGATCGCGGATAATTTTCTCAAGACCGGGCAGTTCAAGCGCGCGATTGTCGTCGGCGCGGAAACCTTCTCGCGCATCCTCGATTGGGAGGACCGCACCACCTGCGTGCTGTTCGGCGATGGCGCCGGCGCCGTCGTGCTCGAGGCGCAGCCCCAGCACGGCGAGCGCGAGGATCGCGGCATACTCGCCACGCGCATCCGTTCCGATGGCCGCTTCGAAGATCTGCTCTATGTCGATGGCGGACCGAGCTCCACGCAGACCGTCGGCCACCTGCGCATGAACGGGCGCGAGGTGTTCCGTCACGCCGTGCAGAAGATCTCCGGTGTGATCGAGGAGACGCTCGTGATGACCGGTTACGCCGCCGATGAGATCGATCTCTACGTGCCGCACCAGGCCAACCAGCGCATCCTCGACGGCGTGCTGAAGAGGCTCGGTGTGCAGGCCGAGAAGATCATCGTGACGCTCGATCGCCACGGCAATACGTCGGCCGCATCCATCCCCCTCGCCCTCAACCAGGCGTTTGAGGACCACCGCATTAACGAAGGCTCGCTTGTGCTCATGGAGGCCATGGGCGGCGGCTTTACCTGGGGTGCTGTGCTGGCGCGCTGGTAACACCCAGTTGCATATATCGCACCGTGCCATGTTTCTTTCTTTGATTTCAGCTAGTTGAAATGTGCTCTCGATTGACGATCGCCTCGCCCGCAAGTAGCATTGAAAAAAAGTGAGCGGAGCGGGAGGCAAAATGCCATGGGAGGCAAGACGTTAACGCGTGCAGACCTTGCCGAGGCGGTAGTCCGGAAGGTCGGTTTGCCGCGCAACGAGAGTCAGGAACTCGTTGAGTTGGTGCTGGGGGAGATCTCCGCGAGCTTGGCGCGCGGGGAGGCGGTGAAGCTCTCGTCCTTCGGATCATTCGGCATTCGCCAGAAGGGCGAGCGCATGGGACGCAATCCCAAAACCGGGGATGAAGTGCCGATCACGCCGCGCCGGGTCTTGGTCTTTCGACCGAGCAACATTATGAAAGAGCGCATCAACCAGGGTCACGTCCGCCGCAAGGCAGCCGAGTGAGCAGCCTTCCTCGGCGGCGCGGTGGCGCAGCGGGTGGAGGCGTAATTGACGAAGACGGCCGAGGCCTTTCGCACCATCAGCGAAGTTGCCGACGAGCTTGATGTCCCTAAGCACGTCCTGCGTTTCTGGGAGGGCCGTTTCCCTCAGATCCGACCGATGAAGCGCGGCGGTGGCCGCCGCTACTACCGGCCCGAGGACATGGCGCTGCTGCGTGGCATTTGTCAGTTGCTGCACGCCGAAGGTTACACCATCAAGGGTGTGCAGAAGATCCTGCGCGAACATGGCGTGGAGGCCGTCAAGGGGTGCTGGAAGCCTGGCCGTGACGTCTCGCGCCTGCAGGCGCAGCCCGCCGCATCGGAGCGCAACGGCAAGCGCGGTGGCCCTGCATCCGGCGGGCGCAGGACGGGAAAGCCCCGATCCGCGCCCACCCGCCGCGATACCATTGCACGGATCATCCGCGAGCTGCAGGCGTGCAGGGCGCTGCTGGAGGCGGGCGGCAACGACATGCCAGCCCGCCGCAGCAGGCGGCGCGCGGCAGCGTGAGACGGATGCAGTT
>DASRYA010000050.1:0-13912 GCA_035687305.1 Hyphomicrobium sp.
GAAACCGCTGCTGCGCTGGACCAGATTACGGCGACGGTGAAGAAGACTGCCGACGGCGCCGGGCACGCGCGCGAGGTCGTCGCCTCGGCGAAGTCCGATGCCGAGAAGAGCGATGAAGTCGTGCGCCAGGCAATCTCCGCCATGGGCGACATCGAGCGCTCCTCGCAGCAGATCAGCCACATCATCGGCGTCATCGACGAGATCGCCTTCCAGACCAATCTGCTCGCTCTCAACGCCGGTGTCGAAGCGGCGCGTGCGGGTGAAGCCGGTCGCGGATTTGCCGTCGTCGCCTCCGAGGTGCGGGCACTCGCCCAACGCTCCGCGGAAGCGGCAAAGGAGATCAAGGGGCTCATCTCTGCTTCCACGAAGCAGGTCGAGCAGGGCGTCGATCTCGTCGGCCAGATGGGCAAGGCGCTCGATCGCATCATGACCGAGGTGACAGAGATCAACACGATCGTCTCCGAAATCGCGGCCGGTGCAAAGGAGCAGTCCGTCGGCCTGCAGGAGATCAACACCGGCGTCGGCCAGATGGACCACGTCACGCAGCAGAACGCCGCCATCGTCGAGGAGACGACGGCAGCCAGCCATGGCCTGGCCCGCGAAATCGAGAAGCTGCTCGATCTCGTCGGCCGCTTCGAGACGGGACAGGAGCTTGCCGCTGAACCGGCTGCACGGGAGACGCGTGCCGCTGCCAGCCAAGGTAAGACACGTACCGCTCTGAAGACGGTTTCGGTGCGCGGCGTACCCGCCGCAGTGCGCAAGCTGGAGGCGATCGCCAATGAGCAGGACTGGGAAGAGTTCTAGGACCGGGACACGAAAGACCGCGAAAAAGCGGCTGCAGCTCCCGGAAGTTCTCGACCTGACGGCCGCAGCTCCTCTCGCCCAGTCTTTCCTTACCCGCCGTGGCGCCGATCTGAGCATCGACGCAAGCCAAGTCCGCCGTGTCGGTGCGCAGTGCCTGCAAGTTCTGCTTGCGGCCGCCACCACATGGCAGAGCGACGGCCTGCGCCTCTGCCTGGAGAAGCCAACCGAGGAGTTCCTCGAGGCAAGCCGCCTCCTGGGTCTCAACTTTGAAGAAGAATTGGCACGACCGGAGCCCGCGTGATGAGCAAAACGATTCTCACCGTCGATGACTCCCGCACCATGCGTGAGATGCTCTTGCTTGCACTGCAGGAAGCGGGCTTCCACGTGCTGCAGGCGGAGGACGGCTTGAAGGGACTTCAAGTTCTGAAGGACCAGCGGGCCGACGTCATCATCACGGACATCAACATGCCGCGCCTCGATGGCTTCGGCTTCATCGAGCACGTGCGGCGCGATTCAACACACCGCGCGGTTCCGATCCTCGTGCTGACCACGGAAAGCGACGCGGAGAAGAAGAACCGCGCCCGCAGCGCCGGGGCCACGGGGTGGATCGTGAAGCCCTTCCATCCAGTGAAACTCGTGGATGCGATCCGCCGCGTTTCGGCCTGATCGCGTACCGGACCGAACCGAATGGTGGCGGACGCAATGGACTCGTTACGTCAAATATTCTTCCAGGAATGCGAGGAGCAGCTCTCCGAGCTGGAATCCGGGCTGCTGGAAATCCAGGGCGGCGGTGCCGACGATCCGGAAATCGTCAACGCCGTTTTCCGCGCGGTGCATTCGATCAAGGGCGGCGCGGGCGCCTTCGCGCTCGAGGATCTCGTTCGCTTTGCGCACGTCTTCGAGACCGTTCTCGATGAAGTCCGCAAGGGCCGGCTGACGACATCCGACAACGTCATCGAAACGCTGCTGCGGTCTGCCGATGTTCTGTCGGACCTCGTGCGGGTCGCGCGGGATGGCGGCACTGTCGACGAGGGGCGCATCCGCGCCTGCAGCGATGAGCTTGCGGCGCTGAGCGGCGTGCCTGCTCCTGCGGCGGGCGGCGCTGATGAGGCAGACGACGGGTTCGCCGATATCGGCTTCACGCCGGTGACCGTGGCCCTGCCGGTATTCGACGATCTCGACGTTACGGAGACCGAGCCCGAAGGGGCGACGGAATACACGATCGTCTTCAAGCCGTATCCGAGCCTCTACAGCAACGCGAACGAGCCTGTCGTGCTCCTGCGCGAGCTGAGCCGCCTCGGCGAAGTAACCGCGACGTGCGACACCTCTGCGGTTCCGTGCCTCGACGAGATCGATCCGGAAGGCTCATACCTTTCGTGGACGATCCAGCTCAAGACGGAGCAGGCCGAGGACGAGATCCGCAGCATCTTCGAATTCGTGGATGGCGACTGCGAGCTCGCCATCAGCAATGGCTCCGGCTTATCGGAATCGGCGGAGCCGGTGGACGATGAGATCGAAGCGCTGCTGGCGCGCGTGCGTGGCGAAGTCGAAGGGGCTCCCGCCGCCGAGGTCGCCTCCGAAGACAACGCGGACGCTGCATTCGGCTCGTTCGGAAATTCTCTCCTCCCGCTGGAGCAGCCCGAAGCCGTCGAGGCTACACAGTCCACACAACCGGCCACCGCCAAACCGGCGCCGCAACCGGCGGCCGAGAAGCCGGAAAGCACGCAGCCCGAAGCCGCCAAGCCCGCTGCTGCGGCGAAGAACGACAAGGCCGCCACCCCCGAAGCTGCCCAGACGATCCGCGTCGATCTCGATCGCGTCGATCGCCTGATGAACCTCGTGGGCGAGCTCGTCATCAACCAGGCCATGCTCTCCCAGCGGCTGAGCGAGGCGGGGCTATCCCGTTCCTCGGAGTTCGCAACCGGCCTCGATGAGTTCGAGCAGCTCACGCGCGACATCCAGGAAGGCGTGATGGCCATCCGCGCGCAGCCGGTGAAGTCGGTGTTCCAGCGCATGCCGCGCCTCGTGCGCGAGGTTGCAGCCGCCACGAACAAGAAAGTGCGCCTCGTCACCGAGGGCGAGGGCACCGAGGTCGACAAGACGGTGATCGAGCGACTTGCCGATCCGCTGACGCACATGATCCGCAATGCGATCGATCACGGGCTGGAGAAGCCGGAAGTGCGCGTTGCCAACGGAAAGCGCGAAGAAGGCCTCGTGCGGCTCTCCGCGACCCATCGCTCCGGCCGCATCGTCATCGACATCGCGGACGACGGCGCGGGCATCAACCGGCCGCGCGTGCGCGCGATCGCGGAGGAGAAAGGCCTCATCCAGCCCAACGCCCAGCTGACGGACGAGGAGGTCGACAACCTCATCTTCCTACCCGGGTTCTCCACGGCCTCGACCATTTCGGACATTTCCGGCCGCGGTGTCGGCATGGACGTCGTCAAGCGTTCCATCCAGGCGCTTGGCGGGCGCGTGTCGATTTCCTCGCGGCCGGGCGAAGGTTCGACCTTCACCCTTAGCCTGCCGCTCACGCTCGCCGTTCTTTACGGCATGGTCGTCACGGTGGCGGATCAGACGCTGGTGGTGCCACTCACGTCGATCATCGAGACGCTGAAGCCCAAGCCGGGCGACGTGCATGGCTTCGGAGGCGACTCGCGCGTCATCGCGCTGCGCAACAACTTCGTGCCCCTCGTCGACGTCGGCCGCGAGCTTGGCTTCCGTAGCGAAGCTGCCGATCCGGGCGATGGCGTCGCTCTGCTGGTTGAGTCCGATGGCGGCGGACACAGCGCCCTCCTCGTCGATGCCATCCAGGGGCAGCGGCAGGTGGTGATCAAGAGCCTCGAAGCGAATTACGGACGCGTGCCCGGCATCGCCGCAGCGACGATCCTGGGTGACGGCCGCGTGGCCCTCATTCTCGACGTCGATGCCGTCGTGGCCGGCTCGCGCGTAGGAAACCTCGGCCAAGAAGCCGTACTTGCAATGGCAGGATGAACATGAGTGACATGAGCGCAGCCCTCGTCCTCGATAAGCACGCCGGCATCGCGCGCGAACTCATCGCGTTTGCTGTCGGCAAGCAGGAGTTTTGCATCGACGTCATGTCGGTGCGGGAGATCCGTGGTTGGACGCCGGCCACGGTTCTCCCCCATTCGCAGTCGTTCGTGCGAGGTGTGATCAACCTGCGCGGCGCCGTGCTGCCGATCATGGACCTCGCCGTCCGGCTTGGATTTCCTCCAACCGAGGCCATGGGGCGCCACGTGATCATCGTCGTGCAGGTGGGATCTCAGCTCGTCGGTCTGCTGGTCGATGCGGTCTCCGACATCCTCACCGTCACGGACGCGGACATGCTGCCGCCGCCGGACGTTGCTTCCGATATGGCCAAGAAGTTCGTCTGCGGGCTGCTCGCCATCGACGGGCGCATGATCAGCATTCTCTCCGTCGATAACATCCTGCCGGAGCGGGACGATGGGGAGGCGCAATGAAGCCGGCCATGGCCAGCGCCGCTCAGAAGAAAGAATCGTCCATCATCGATGGTGAGTTCTCCTTCACGCGCGACGATTTCCGCCAGATCGCGGACATCGCTTACGCCGACGCGGGCATCGACCTCGGTGAATCGAAGGCAAGCCTCGTCTATTCGCGGCTGGCCAAGCGGCTGCGCGCCCTGCAATTGGCGAGCTTCCGCAGCTACTGCGCCCTGCTGGAGCGCGAAGAAGGCGGTGAAGAACGCCAGCAAATGGTTGCAGCGCTGACGACCAACGTCACGCGCTTCTTCCGCGAGCCGCATCACTTCGAACATCTCAAGACGCGCGTCATTCCTGCGCTCATCGGACCGGCGCGAGCGGGCAAGCCGATACGCATCTGGTCGGCCGCCTGCTCGAGCGGCGAAGAGCCCTATTCGATTGCTCTTGCAATCCTTTCGGCTATGCCGGATGCGGCCGTGCATAACGTGAAGGTGCTCGCGACCGACATCGATCCCAACGTCCTGCAAAAGGGCGAGGCCGGCATCTACGGCGAGGCGGCGATGACGGCCGTGCCGAAGGATATGCTGCATCGCTGGTTCAGCCTCGGCAACGATCGCGACGGCAACAGGGCCTGGCGCGCGGGCGAGGAGCTGCGCAAGCTCGTCACTTTCCGCAAGCTCAACCTGATCGGGCATTGGCCGATGCGCGGCCCGTTCCAGGCCATCTTCTGCCGCAACGCGCTCATCTATTTCAAGGAAGAGACGCAGATCGACATCTGGTGCCGCTTCGTGCCGCTGCTGGCGCCGGGCGGACACCTTTATATCGGTCACTCCGAGCGGCTCTTCGGCGAAGCCGTGCCCTATTACGTCAACGAAGCGATCACCACCTACCGGCTACGGGAGGACGCGGCATGAAACCGATCCGTGTGCTCGTCGTGGACGATTCCGCCACGATGCGGGGGCTGATCTCCATGGCCCTGCGGCGCGATCCCGAGATCGACGTCGTTGCGACCGCCAGCAACCCGCTGATGGCACGCGACGCCATCAAGGCGCACAATCCCGACGTCATCACGCTCGACGTCGAGATGCCAGGCATGAACGGCCTGGAATTTCTCGAGAAGATCGTGCGTTTGCGGCCGACGCCCGTGATCATGGTTTCGAACCTCACCGGGGAGGGCACGGAGACCGCCATCGAGGCCATGCAGATCGGCGCCGTCGACTGCATCGCCAAACCGGCACCGGGCGGCGGCGAGCCGTTCGCAGAGCTGCCGGCAAAGGTGAAGGCCGCAGCGGGCGTTCGCGTGCGCCCCCGCGCGCTCGTGAGCGGCGATACCAAGCAGGGCGAAAAGCGCCGGCCGACGATCGCCGCCTACGAGCCCGACGGGAAGATCCTTGCGATCGGCTCGTCGACGGGCGGCGTGGAAGCGCTGTCTACGCTCATCGCGCAAATGCCGGAGAACTGCCCGCCGACGCTCATCGTTCAGCATATGCCGCCGGACTTCACGGCAAGTCTCGCGGCGCGCCTCGACCGTCTCTATGCGCCGAAGGTGATGGAAGCCTGTGACGGTGCGCCCATCGAGGTCGGTCACGTCTACATCGCGCCGGGCGGTGCGAGACATCTGGAGGTGCAGGACAACCGCGGCCTGCGCTGTCATCTGAGGGCCGGTCCGCCCGTCAGCGGCCATTCGCCATCGGTCGACGCGCTCTTCAGCTCCGTTGCGCACGCGGCCAAGGCCGACGCCATTGGCGTCATTCTCACTGGCATGGGGCGTGACGGCGCCCAGGGACTTCTATCCATGCGCGAAGCCGGTGCGCGCACCATCGGACAGGACGAGGCATCGAGCCTCATCTACGGCATGCCGAGAGCGGCATTCGAGCTTGGCGCCGTAGAGCGGCAGCTCGCACTCGATCGGATCGCGAACGCGGTTCTCGTCATGACCAATTTGCGTGGACGCCAGGGGAGGGAGAACAACAAATGTCACTCGCTGACCAACTAAAAGTCCTCATTGTGGACGACACGACGACGAGCCGAATGCTCGTGCGCGACGGGCTGCAGGAAATCGGCATCAAGAACATCTCGTTCGCCTCCGACGGCGAGCAGGGCTTGAAGCATGTGATGACACAGCCGACGCATCTGGTGATCTCCGACTTCAACATGCCGAAGCTCGACGGGCTCGGTTTGCTGCGCGCCATACGCCAGCACGCCCCGACGCAGAAGATGCCGTTCATCATGCTCACCGGCAAAGGTGACAAGGATGTCGTCCAGAAGGCAATTCAGTTCGGCATCAATAACTATCTGACCAAACCTTTTACGGTTCCGGCGCTGAAGACGGCGCTGGAGGCGGTTGTCGGTCGCCTGAAATGAATCACCACGCCGTCACTCGCCGGCACGTAATGGAAGGCCAGTTCCATGTCTCGGACGAGCCCGGTCTCGTTCTGACGACGGTGCTGGGCTCCTGCGTTGCCGCATGCTTGCGCGACCCCGTCGCGCGCATAGGGGGAATGAACCATTTCCTCCTGCCGGGTGACGTAGAGCGTGCGCAGTCTCGCGACGCGGAGCGGTATGGCGTCCATTTGATGGAGCTTCTCGTCAACGGCTTGATGAGCCACGGCGCGCAAAGGGGCCGCCTCGAGGCCAAGCTGTTCGGTGGCGCACGCACGGTCTTCAAGAGCTCGGATGTCGGCGAAATGAATGCCGCCTTTGCCGAGCGCTTCTTGCGAAACGAAGGCATCGGCATCGTGGGCGGCAGTCTTGGCGGCAACTCGGGCCGCCGCGTCGAATTCTGGCCCGCCAGCGGACGGGCGCGGCAGATCTTCGTCGGTGACCCGCAAAAAATTGCACCGCTGCCGGCGGCACCCGCCAAGCCGATGCCCGAAGGGGATCTGGAGCTGTTCTGAGGAGGACCGGGCCGCCGCGCCCGGCATGGGCCAACAACATGAAAAAGCATTCGAACGACGCCCAGGACGAGCACACGCCGATCCCAGCATTGCTGAATGTGGTGGGAGAGGAGTTGCATAGCCTCGCCGTAGACGTTGAGCGCCTGCACGACATCGTGGAGTTGCCGGGGGTGAGGGATTCACTGCGCCAGGCGCAATGCTTCGACGTGCTGCAGGGCATCGACCACATCACGCAAAATCTGCTGGGGCTCTCCGAGTTCCTTAAGAAAGTCTCAACGTCCGCCCCGGAAAACTGGGCACTCGATGCGCGCGCCGCCTGTGATGGCGTGCTCCTGGCTTCCCTCAGCGAACGGCTGAAGCAGCCGGATATGCCGAGACAGACACGGCCCGGGGGCGATGAATGCGAATTCTTCTGAACAGGACGTCTTCCGCGGCGAATTTCGCGGACATCCTGGAGAATGCGTCGCGCGCCGCCGGGGTCGAACTCGAAGACTTGCACTCAACGCACGAGCACCAGCTCCGCAACGCGCGGGCGAGCGTCGATGCGATCGTCAACGCCATGCGCGAAGCGGGCGGCACGGCGGCGCGGGCGTCGGTCGATCTCTATCTCGAGCAGCAGATGGAGAGCCACGTACAGCCGCGGGCTCCGCTGAAAACCGATCCACAGGCGATCGCCGCCGAGCTTGCGATTTCGGATCGCATGGACATCGCCGATCTCAGGCGGCTGCGCCGGGAGTTCGCGCTCGCCAATCATCCGGATCGCTTCAACGGTGAAGAACGGCTCGACGCCACACGCCGCATGATGATCGCCAACGTGCTCATCGACAATGCGGTAAAGCAACGGCGCGTGCGGTAGCCTTGCGACCACATTCGGAGATCGAAAAAATTCGAGCAATTGGTTTGAGGGAACGCCAACACCTCCCCACTAGGATCGGACAATGCGCGGCAAGCGCCAATAAATGCGTTCAGTGGGGATCAAACCGAATATGTCGGCAGACGGCAACCTGGCACTCCTCGCCGAGCGCAGAGATCGCATTCGCGAGTGGCTGACCGAGACGGGGGAGCATACGGATTTCGAGCAACGGCACCTCGACGCCGGGTCGCCGGAGCAGGCCTACTGGCATCACGGGTACCAGGCCGCGCTCGATGACATGCTGAAGCTGCTCAACCGTTAGTGTGCGGTCACTTAGAACGCGATGCGGCTCTAGTTTTTTGATGGGACCGATGATTCACGCTTCGGACGGGTAGGTTCCGAAGCGATCATGGTCATTTGATCAGACCGATGATTCACGCTTCGGACTGGTAGGGCCCGAAGCGATCATGGTCTTGCGAGGGACGGGATCACGCGCCCCCCCGCGACAGTTTCCAGTTGAACGGGCGACGGCGTTACCTGACCGTATTGAATATCCGGCAGCGCGGGCATTCCCAATTCGAGCCGTTGGTGCGGCCCGGATGGATGCGATTACCCGGTGGCGCGAAATCGTGAAACAGCTCGCACTCCTTCTCGAACGCTGCCTGAGCCGACCCGTAGAAGCTGAATTTGAACAGAGCGTCCGAGCCGATGCACTCGCGCAGGCGACTGCGCACATCACTGTCGGAGCGGCCGACGTGCTTCACCTGGAAATTGCCGCTCGGATCTGCGCTCCCGAGCACGAATACCCCCGCTGAGCGCCGCGCGACAGCGCTGTTTATGCCATCGAAACTTAGGCGATAGGGCCCGAGCAAGCCTGTCTTCGCAGCCATCGTTCGTCTCTTCCCCCTCACAGCGTGGTGTTAGCCACTCAATTCTCGCTAGCGAATGCAATGCGGCCGCTACGACCGTCCGCAATAGCTGCGCGCCTCGTCGGTCCACTCGCCGAAACCGCTGGCGACCATTCGCGATATGACACGGCACACGTAGGTCTTCTGCGCCGTGACGTTGGCCGGTCCCGCGTGATAGCGCGCGATGGCCTTTGTCCAGGTTCCTTCCCGCTCTTTCAATTCGCTGAGGAAGCGCGCCGCATAGGAGACGTTCTGCGCCGGGTCGAACATGTCCTCGACGGAGGGAAAGTTCTTGGCGTGGAAGTAGTGGTTGATCTGCATGCAGCCGACGTCGATGAAGCGCGCACCGTCGCGCTGCGCCTCGTGGAATGCCTTGATGGCCGCTGCCTTGCCGAGGTCGTAGATGGCGCGGCCGTCGACGTTGAGCGCATAGGGCCGCAGGCCATCACCGCGGCCGGTCTCGGTGAGCCCTACCGCATACAGCATGCCGAGCGGAACGTTATGGATCGCCGAAGCGCGCACCATCTCGCTCTCGCACGCATTGAGCTCGCCGGCGACGGCAACGGCGATCGCGGCGCTATTAAAGATAAAGGCCAGAGCCAGTGCGCTGTGTCGTCGTCCCATGGCTTTCATTCCGTCGTGCGGGTTGGGCATCACTACCGCCGGTCTGGCCGTTGCCGCGCTGTTGTGCGCCGTCATCGCGATGCGAAGCGCCGGAGTGCGACTGAGCCTGGGATTGAAGACTCGGCTGGCCTCCGCCCTGCTGATTATTCTGCTGTGCAGCGGCACCGCGGTCACCCTCGACGACGCGGATCGAGCCCGTATCGACGTTGTAACCGGAGGCGCGCAGAAGCTTGGATAGCGAATCCTGATCGGAGCGGATCATCTCCGCGGTGGCGGCGCGATCAGCCTCGACATGCAGCACGAGATCGGCATCCTTCATCTCCATGCGCACGGTGACGGTGCCGAGATCGGCAGGCTGAAGCTGGATTTGCAGAATTTTGAGCGCGGGCTTTCCGACGGGCTGATCGGCGCCCGCGAGATGGCGCGCAAAGGCCGGCGTGGACGCCGCCTCGCTAGCAATGCGCTGCGCCACCTGTTGCGCCGGACGCATGCCGCCCGATCCCAGCTCGCCGAGGTCGAGTTGCGACCCATCGACCAACGACGTGCTCTGCTCGGCTGTGTCCAAAACCAAGACCGGCTCCGCAACGGGGGCGAAATGCACCTCCTGACGCATGACGTTTGCACGCGTATGGCGGACGATATTGATGCTTTCGTCGCTCTCCAGACTGGTGGCGAGCGCTGCCGCGTCGGCAAGGTCGGTTTTCTTGCTCTGCGCAGGCTTTTCCTTCGGGCCGGTTGTCGTGGCGGCAACGCGCGCGATGTTCGGATCGGGGTTCTTTTCTGCACCGGTCGTTTCCACGGCCGCGTCGCCCTTCATGACGGCGGCGGGAACGGGGCGCTTGGCTGCGTCGCCCCGCAGTGTATCGTCCACCTTCCCGTCGGCGGGCTGGGCGGTCTCATCGACCGGCGTGCCGATTGTGTTCTGCGCGGCGGAGGCGCCCTGGCTCGCCGCATTGAGCGCGGCGAGCGCGGCCATGCTCGCCTGGGCGCCGTCGGTCGCCGTTGCGCCTGAGGTTGCGGCCGGCGGCGATGCGTTCGTATCCGGCTGAGCGTCAGCGACGAGTTGCAGGTCATCTTGCAACAGGGCAAGCGCATCGGCGACGGCGGTGTCGGAGCGCGCCGCGGGGTCGGCCACCTGCGGCTGCACGCCGAGATCCCCGCTGGAGCGCGTGCCCGACTTGGCAGTCGACGACTTGCCCGAACCCTGGTCGGTCTTTTCGAGGCCGGACAGAACCTCGCCGAAGCCTTCTCTGTCTGCGGAGGCCTCGCCCTTTCCGCCGCCCTGGCGCGAGCCCACGGCGGTCTTCGGCGGCGGGCTCGCCGCATTTGCAACCGGTCCCGGAGTTGTCATCTCGATGCCTCTTTCAAAAGCTCATCGACACGCTCAAGCGCCTGCTGCGCGTCGCTGACGACGCGGGATTCAGCAATCTCATTTGCCTTATCCGCGGTGTCACCGTTCGTGTCCGCGGCGGAGGCATCGGGCGTACGGGGTGTCTGCCGGGTTACCGGCATGGATGGCGGCCGCGCAATCTCACGCGATACCGCAAAGGCTGCGTTGAGCAGCGCCTCCTCGCGTACGCCCAGCTTCGCGCGGTCGATGGTCCAGAGCGCACGCGAGCCGTCCTCGTAGGCATCCGTCACCAGCAGCGCCGCCGCCTCGAACAGGCGCATGCGCGTGGCGTCCAGGGGACTTGACCGCGCATCAATACCCGCAAGGCGCGCAGCGAAACGCACGATTTCCACGTTCGCCTGCGATATACCCTGCTCGGCCAGCGCAAGGCAGGTGTTGATGCGCACCTCCGGCTCGAGGCCGCGGATGATCTCTTCGAGCTTGGCCATCCGCTTTTCTTGGGCCGGGTACGCCTTCGACACGACTTCCTGGGCGAACTGCTGCTCGAAGCTGCTGGCAAACAGCGAGGTGCCGAAGCGGCGGAAATACTGCGAGGAGAGCCGCTCGAAGGTGTCGAGGTCATTGATCTTGGCGGCGAGGATGGCCTGACGGCGCAGCGCGGCTTCTTCGACAAGGGTGCCTGGTGCAATGACGCGCGCCCTATCCAGCAGCGCGAACGCCTTGCGCTGATCGGTCTCGGCCGCGAGCGAAGCGCGCACCAGCGCAACATGACCACCGACGCTGCGGTCGAGCGATTCGACATCGACGCCGGAGAGCAACTCGGCCGCTTCGGCGTCGCGCCGTTCGCTGTAGGCCAAGGCGCCCTTCACGAGCCTGTCGTTATCGCCCAGGTCTTCCTTGGAATCGACCAGACTGCGCAGCGCGCGCGGATCGCCGCCGCTTAG
This sequence comes from Hyphomicrobium sp., assembly GCA_035687305.1. Classification (GTDB taxonomy): domain Bacteria; phylum Pseudomonadota; class Alphaproteobacteria; order Rhizobiales; family Hyphomicrobiaceae; genus Hyphomicrobium_A. The sequence continues at coordinate 11,843 of DASRYA010000050.1, forward strand.
CACGTAGATCACCGCTGCGCGCAGGTTGCGTTCCTCGGCCCACACGCTCGCATCGAACTTGCGCAACTCCTCTGCGACCTTGGCAATCCTTTCGCGCTGCTCCGCGCGCTGGCCCGTCCTCTTCAACGCCGCCTGATCCTGGAAGACCTGAAGCTCGCGCACCAGCTCGTACGGCTTCTTGGTCGCCGCGTCATCGGCGTTGGCGATGGCCGCTCCAAGCCCAAACACGGCGATGATGCCGAGAGCTGAGCGCTGCATCAGGATTTACCCCTCTGCAGCAGGATTTCTATGCGCCGGTTCTCGCCCGCCAGCGGATCATCGGGATTCTTCAACTCGCGGTCGGCGTGGCCCTCGATGCGATCAATGCGCTCGTCGGGCACACCGGCACGCATCAGCATGTAATAGGCCATCTGCGCGCGCGAGCTGGAAAGGCGCCAGTTGTCGGAGCCGCCGGCCTTGAACTTGCGGCTGTCGGTATGGCCGCGAATAACGATGGGCTCGGTGCGTTCCAGCAGCACGTTGCCGAGTTTCTCCATCAATACCACCAGCTCCGGCTTCGGGCGTGCGGACGCCAGTCCGAACATCTCGAAATCCTGCTGGTCGCTGAGGCTGATGAGAATGCCTTCCTCGCTCGTCTTGATCTCGACCGCGGGCAAGGCCGAAAAACCGGTCTCCTCGATCAGCTTCTCGATGAGCTGGACGAGATCGGCGGGCACTCCGGCGCTGGCGGCTACGCGCGCACCGGCAGGCCCCTCGCCAGCGTCGCCGCCGGCCGCGCCGGCTTCCGCCGCGTGCTTGGCCTCTTCCTCTTTCGTCGGCGCATAGCGCGAATCCGGATCGAAGGGATCGCGGAACGCCTCTTCGACCTTGTGTCCGTCGGGATCTCCCTTCGCTGCAGCGTTGGCGGCATTCTCCTGCGGCGCCTCCGCGGCTAATCCATCCAGCGCCGCCATGGGATCGTCGAAGAGCGCGGCCTCGCCGCCTTTCGCTTTGCCCTTTCCCCGCGGCCGCCCTTCCTTGCCGGGGTCGTTCGATTCTGCTGCCGTGCCTTCGCCGGCATCCTTCGAGCTGCCGGCATCCATGGTGAAAACACCCTTGGGCCGCGTCGTCGAGTCGCTCATGCGCATGGGGTTGAAGTAATTGGCGACGCCGGAAATCGTCTTCTCGTCCGTGGCGTTGATGAGCCACATGACGAGGAAGAACGCCATGAGCGCGGTCATGAAATCAGCGTGCGCGATCTTCCAGACGCCGCCCTTGTGGGGCGCGTCCTCGTCGTGGCCGCGGCGGCGGATGATAACGAGCTCGTGCTGGCGTGTGTCCTCCTCGCCTTCATTCGGGGGGCTGCTCATTCGGTTTGTCCCGCGATGGTCTCGAGCCAGTTCGATATGCGCGTTTCGATCAGCGCGGTGCCAGCCTTCACCTGAATTTCGCGCGCGTCATTGGCGGCGTAGCTGACTTCTTTCAACGACTCGGGGAGGCTTTCACGCACAGCTTCCAGCAGATCCTCGGGGCCGGAGATCTCCAGGGCGATGCCGGGATTCTTGCCGATCAAATCTTCCAGCGTGGTGCGCAGCTCATTGACCGCATGCCGGCGCACCGCGCTGACAAGGAACGGCCTCAATATGCGCTCGATCGCGTCGGTGACACGATCCTCCATCTCGCGCACGGCAGTGCTGAACTGCGCGGCGAGCTGGGGTCCCGCTTCTGCGCACCAGGCGGCGCGGGCCGCGGCGATTTCCCGCTCGGTCTCTGCCTTGCACTCCGCAAGGCGCGTCTCCAGCTCGGCTTCGGCAGCCTGACGGCCTTCCTCGAAGCCGCGCGCGTGCGCCTCCTCGGTACGCTCGGCCCAGTTCACTTCCTCGGCGATTGGGAGCACCGGGCTGAGCGTCGCGGGGGCGAGCTCCAGGGAAAGATCCTTGTTGCCAAAATCGACCAGGAAGTTGGCGATCGGCACCCCGCTCACGCCTGCTGTCCTCCGCGTAGCCATTGCCTCATGATGGCGATGGCCTGATCCTCATCGAAGTCGACCATCTGCTCGAGCCGCTTCTGCGGCGTGCGGTTTATCTGGCT